>CAMVAF010000004.1 GCA_947165365.1 uncultured Clostridia bacterium
TAGATAATTGTAATCCACCGAAATATAAGAATAAACAACTACCACATAATAAAAACAATCTACCAAATTCTGTGAAGTTTAGTGTAGCACTTCGATCAGCTATAAAATATAGTATTAAAAACAATACAGCAATACCATAAAATATAAATGAAAAAGTTTTTTTCTTCATAAGAGAATCCTCCGATAGTTCTATTATACCACATAATATCCTAATTTTATTGCCAACTTATACAATCACAATATATATGTCATTTTGTCTCTATTACAACAATAAATTTTTCTTTAGATAAATACTTTTCTTGTAATTTATAAACAAAAGTATTAATTAACTCTATTGTTTTTAAAATATCTCTTTCCCTTAAAATACCAGTTGTATTAACATACTTGGTTAATTGATTAAGATTATTACCAATTAATCTTAAATTTTTTATTTCATTATAAAATTCTTTATCAGGCTTTTCTCGTGGGACAACATTTTCAATTAATGATCTTAGATAATCAGATACACTTAATCCTACATCAAAAGACCTTTTCTTTAAAGTTT
This sequence comes from uncultured Clostridia bacterium, assembly GCA_947165365.1. Taxonomy (GTDB): domain Bacteria; phylum Bacillota_I; class Bacilli_A; order RF39; family UBA660; genus RUG12783. Next base: position 545 of record CAMVAF010000004.1, read on the forward strand.
CAAACTCACTATTACTAAGATAAAAACTTTTCTTTATTGGTCTTTTTCGCATGCTCTTTTATCCCTATTATTCTTCTTTATATTATTAATGTGAATCATACATATAAGATTTGTTCCAGACAAAACTCCTATAACTAATCCTAGTACAAAAAATAATAATTCATTCATAAAATTCTTCTCCTTTCTTAAAATATGGGGATTGGGGTTTCCCCACAAGGATTTAACACCTACAAAATATTTTGTGGGGGTACAAATCCAATGCTTGCTAATAACTACCCAAACATTTTTTTGAATTTCTTTTCTTCTTCTTTATTCATATTCTTTAACAATCTTTTTAAAGCAGATTCTTCGTTATTTGCAGTAACTTTAAATTCAGCAATATTATTTTTTGAAACAACTTTTACAAAAAAATCTTTCATAAAATTTCCTCCTCTCTATATTATGTTTTATTTTTTATTAGTCATTTTTCTTTTTTCATTATTAATCCTTTTTACTTTTTGTATTATATAATCGTGACTATTACTTTTAATATAAATAATTTCTGGTGATACTTGATAGTTTTCTATTCCATTATCAAAGTCAACTATTGCTCTATTACCTATTACAGAAAATATTTCTCCTTTTCCTACTTGAATATTTTCATTTTTTAAATAATTTGTTATAGCAAAGAAATCAAAAATATCTTCATCTAATCCTTCACATATTTTATAAATTGTCATTATTGACGGTTTAGCTAATCCACTTTCTATATCACTAATTGCTGTATGGCTAACACCTGATCTTCTTGCTAAAGCTCTACAACTTAATCCTTTTTTTATTCTTAAATATTTAACATAATCTTTTATATTCATTTTATTTTTCCTCTTTATCTTTCTTTTTTTAAAATAGAAAAAGGGCTTTTATTGCCCTTCTTCCATTTAATCTATATTTCTTGTTCTTGCTCACGATGTCTTGCTGATAGAAAAGATATTCTTTCTGCAATAACATCCATATTTTTTAATGTTTTGCCTTCTTTATTTTCGTATAGTGATGTTTGCAATCGTCCTTTAATACCAATCAAATCACCTTTTTTACAGTATTCACTAACATTATTGGCAATTCCATCCCATATAACACAATCAACAAAATCAGTTTCATAAACTCCATCAATATTTTTAAAATTTCTATTAATTGCTAGAGTAATATTACTAACTTTTTTGCCTGATTCTAATTCTTTTATTTCTGGATCCTTTACAAGTCTTCCTACTAACATTAAATTATTCATTATAATTATTTTCCTCCTTCATCTCTTTGTTTTTTTTATATTTTTCTTTATTTTCTACTAATATTCTATAAAAATTTTCACTTACTTCTATCCTCGTGATGTTAGTAAGTAAAACATATAAAACATATTCTATTTGTGATGGAAAAAAACCAACTAATACTTTGTCATCAATTATTTCTGAAAACATAAGTAATTTATTTTTTATTTCATCACCATTTTTTCTAACTTCTTCTGGTACTAAATTTTCTCTATCAGATAAAAGTTCAATTAATTTGTTATAATCATCAATTGATAATTTTGCCCTAATTGATGGTGTTTTCTTTTCGTAAGACATTTTATTTTCCTCCTTTTAAATTTTGTCCACTAAAAAAAGCAATCACTTTTTTTTCTTTGATTGCTTTCATTAAATCTTTAATATTTTGAATATCAATAGATGTTATATTATTTATTTCAAATATATCATTTATTTTCATATTCTTTATTTTTTCATCAGTATTATATCCTGAATTAATAAGTTTTTCTAATGTTTTAAACTTATTTGTTAAGCTATTTTCTTTCATTTTCCTCCTTTTCTATATCAACTTCTACAAAATAATGAATGTCAATATCATCATTACTATTTGGATATGGATAAATTAACTTATCAAGTTTAAGATAAATATCTTGTATTATTTTCTCGTATTTTTCGTTATATCCAAACTTTTCGTCTTCATGTAAGAATTTAAAAATGCTATACAAAACTAAATCGTTTATATCTACTTCTCTAATAATACCATTTTCTAATATAGTATCATTATTCACTTTATTTGGTTGGTTATTACAATAATTACTTTGAAAACTATTACTACCTCTAACATTAAAAATTAAATCTGAAAATTTATCAAGTAATTTATTTATTTCAGTATTTGTACTTTTATAATTAAAAAGTCCATGTAATATATTTTCATAAAAGATTTGCTTTAATTTTTGGAATTCGTCCATTAATACCACCTCATAAAGCAAAAATACCATATTATTATTTGTTAGTAAATTATGCGATTTATTTAATTTCTTCTAATTCGCAGATTATTACAATTTGTTTATTAGTATTTCTTCTACAAGTAATAAGAATTAAGTTATTTTTATTCTTATTGTATATAAGGTTTACCTTACCATTTTTAATTACATCATAAATATTAACAATACTATATGTATAAGTTTTATTCTTATAATCAATAAAAACATTATCATTTATTTTTAATTTATCTAATTTATCAAAATAAGAAATACTTGCAGTTCCAGAGTGTGATGCAACAATTAAATTTGTTTTTTCTTTATCAGGCATACTAGAATTAGCAAGTATTTCTATTCCATATTTAACATTATTTAAAGGATTATCTTTACTAACTAATCCTTTTGTTAAATTAATTTTGGGTATTTTTAAAACAGCCACATAATCTATTTTTTTTGTTTTTTTAGATGTCGTCTTCTTTTGTGTTTCAATACTTTTATTCTCATAAGTTATCTCACTTTCTTTAATTTCTACATTATCATAATATTCTTCAATAGAATCTTTTTCAAGTTGCTCTTGTTCTTTTTCATCATAAAAATCTCTAAATAAAAGGAATAAACTTAATATAATGAGTAATAGACCAAATAAATATATTAGTTTATTATTTCTTTTTATTTTTCTTTTTTTCATAAAGTATAATACCAATACCAAGTAATAGAATAATTGAAGCATATACGATTAATTTATAATCTTTATTTTGATCTGTCTTTGGTACTTCAATAATGATTTTTTCATCTGTTATTGTTGCTTTAACAATTTCTCCATCTTCCTTAATTTCAAAGAACATCTTTTCATCATTAATTAAATATCCTTCAGGAGCTTCACTTTCAATAATGTAGTATTTTCCATATTCAAGATTATTTATTACTATTTTTCCATTCTCATCAGTTCGATCAGAAAAGATTAATTCATCATTCATATTGTAAATAGATAACAATGTATTAGGAAGTGTTTCACTTGTTGATACATCTATTTTAGTTATTTCAATAGATCCAATTATCTTTTTATTTTTAACATCACTCTTAATTACTTTTCCATCTTCCTTAATAGAAAAATACATCTTCTCATCATTTAAAACATATCCTTCTTTTGCTTCTTTTTCAAGGAAGTAATAATCGCCATACTCTAAATTTCTAATAGTAATTTTACCATTTTCATCTGTTCTTTTACTAAATATTAAATTGTTTTTATTATCATATATTTCAAATAAAACATCAGGTATTGGTTCGTCAGTAGATAAATCTGTTTTGCTTATTTCTAAATCACCTGTTATCTTTTTATTAGTCATATCAGCTTTAATTATTTTACCATCTTCTTTTATTTCAAAGAAAACTTTTTCATCACTAATTAAAAAAGATGTTGCAGGTTCTTTTTCTAAAATATAGTATTTACCAATAGGTAGTTTTTCAAGTTTAATCTTACCTTCATTATCAGTAATACCTGTAAATATTAATTCATCTTTATCTGTATATATTTCTATTTTTGTATTAGGAATAGGATTTCCATTAACAAAATCTGTCTTACTAAATTCTAAATCAGATTTCTTTAAATAGTTATCAAGTTCAATATTATATTCAATAATTGGTGTCTTATCATCTTTATATTTAAGTTCAAAACAATGTGGTTTATCATCAAGAACATATTTATCATTTGTCTTTGTTTCAACTAGGCAATACTTTCCAAGTGATAAATTATCAATAGTATATTTACCATCTTTAATAGTAAATTCTTTAATTACTTTATCATCAGATAATAATTTAAATGAAACATTATTTAATAGTTCTTTTTCAAAAGATAATTTACCTTCATTAATAACAGTTTTCTCACCATATTTAGTAATATTTATCTTTCCTTTAACTTCTTTATTTTCAAAATAAACTTCAACAATAGATCCAAAAGTTTCATCATGTATTATTTTGTTATTATCTCTAATAGAGAAATTAACTTTACCATTTGATAATAAATAATTAGGTACAGTTTTTATTTCTTCTATTTCATAATCACCAGCAAATAAAGGAAGTGGTGTTATTAAAATACCTTCGTTATTAGTTTCATATTCACAAATAACCTTATCAGTTGTTTGGCATATATACTCATTTGTTTTAGTATTCTTTATTTTGAATTTAAATCCAGATAAATTAATAGTTTCTTTGGTGTCAGCATCAATTTTTATTAATTTTAATTTAGCGGTTATTTCACCATTTTTGATATTTTTTACTTGTGTTAAATCAGAATCTTCATTAACACTAATATCAAATGTTCCCATCATTTTATATTTTTCTAATCCTTTAATTTGTTTTACCTTATAATTTCCATAAGGAAGATTTACTTTTGCATAACCATTTTTATCAGTTGTAAATGTTTCTACAACTTCATTTTTATTATTAGATATTTCAAAAACAGCATTAGGTTCAGAATAAATAAATCCTGTACTTTGATTTCCATAAAACTTATTAAAAATAAAATCATTTTTTATAACTTCATCTTGGACAACAACTTCATAATTATTAGAAATAGTTGCTCTTAATTGAATAGGAATAACTTGATCTTTTATTGATACATTAAAGGTATTTTCATTAAGATAATATCCTTTAGGATTTTCTTTTTCAATTATTTTGTATTCTCCATAAGGAAGATCTTTTGATATAGCAGTGCAATCATCACCTATAATTAATGTTTCTATTACATTATTATTTTTATCTTTTATCTCAAATTTTGCACCACTTAATAATGCTTCACCTTGTGCATTACAAGAATTATTATCTTTATCAACTTTAATGATTTTTATTGTTCCTTTAATAACTTCTTCTTTAGATGTAATATTAATTGTATTGCTATTTATAATATCAGCATCATACATATTTTCATCAATTTTATAACCAATACTAGAACTAATTTCTTGAATTCTATATTTACCATAAGGAAGATCTTTTGATATAGCAGTGCAATCATTTCCAATAGTTAATGTTTCTACAATATTATTTACTTCATCATAAATATTATATTTAGCACCTACTAAACTACTATCTCCTTGTGCTTTACAAGTATTAGTTTCAGAATCAATTTTAGTTATCTTAATTTTTGCTTTTATTACCTCATCTTTTGATGTTATTTCACTTGTTTCACCATTAGAAGTAATATTAACCGTATAAGAAGTTTTATCAAGATAATAGCCATTTCCTGCAGTTATTTCTTTAACATTATAATTTCCATAAGGAAGATTTTTTGATATTACTGTACAATCATTTCCTATAGTTAATGTTTCTACTAGTTCATTACTTTTATTATAAATTCCATATTTAGCACCAACAAGATTAGCATTTCCTTGACTTCTACAAGAATTTAATTCTGAATCTAATTTATTTACCTTTACTTTTCCTTTAATAACAGCATCTTTAACAATAACAGTAGGATTTAAATTACTATCAGTTATTTCTACAGGATACTTTGTATTATCAAGTAAATATCCTTCTGGTGAAGATATTTCTTTCAAATAAAAAGTACCAATTCTATTAATTAAAGAACTAGTACCTTTACCTTCATTATTAGTAGTTATTTCAGTAATTAAATTATCACTTTCATCATAAATACCATACTTGGCATTGGATAGTTTAGCATTCCCTTGTGGTGTATTTGAATTTGTTTCACTATCTTTCTTTTCAATAGAAATTGTTCCTCCTGTGGTATTTAATTTTATTGTTGAAGTAACGGGATCTGCTATTCTAAATCTTCCTAATTTTTGAGATTTACCATTTTCTCCAACAAATATTATTGTTGTTTCTTCATCATAATTTTTCTTAATAAATTTTATTTCACTTGAAGACATTTGCTTTGGTGTAATATAAAGTTTATTATTTTCAATTCTAACTTCATTATTACCACTATCATAAATATCAAAATTAGATAACACATTATTAGCATCATCTATTACAATTTCTTTATTATATGTTGCATCAAAATTTTGAGTATCAAATGAAGGTTTATCATAATGAGTTTCTACAAGTCTTAATATTTCATTTCGCTCATTAGATATATCAATATGTGTTCCTCCTCCATTTATTTTTGTGTAGAATTCTACTTTTAAATTCTTTGCTGTTTCCCAAATAAGAGCTTGTGTAGCCATTCTATATTTTTGAGTTTTATGTCCTGGATATTCATATCCATAATAACCTATTAATTGCATACGATGTGTTTTTTCAGCATTAAATGGTGATTTCTCAATACCATATACTAAATAATCCCAATCATTTATTTCTACACCTGGTTCAATACAAAAAGCAGGTATCCCATTTAAATTATAGTATAAATATTGATGTGAATCATTTAATCCATCACCTTTTCTAGTATAATAAACATTACTTTGATAATCAAAACTAATCTTTACTTTTTGTGCTGCATAAACATCATTTACTTTTAAAATAAAAATACTTACTATTGCTAGCAAGTACATCATTAATTTCTTTTTAATTTTCATCTTTCCTCCTATCAAAAACAATCAATTGATTGTTATTTTTTATATTCTTTGTAAGTTCCATCTTTATAACGAATATATAGTCTAAAACCTACTTCTTTGCCTTTGTATGATTCAGAAGTACACATTGTTGAAGCAATATTTTCAGTATCACTAAAACTTAAATCAATTCCCTTTTTTAAACATTCATCTTTAGAAGAAAACAATTCTTTTTTCATTTTGATATACTCTGGATCATTTTTATAATCTGCTTCTTTTGGTTCTTCAATAACTATTTCAATAGTTTTAGAAGTTTCTTCCTTAGTTTTAGGTTGTACTTCTTCTTTCTTTTCTTCTTTAACTTCACTTTTAGGAGAAGTTTCTGTTTTATTACTACTTTCTAAAGTAGTGTTGTTATCTTTCTTTGTATCTTTAATTACTTTAGGTGTAGCTGTTTTTGTATTATTCTTTGTTGAAGAACTTTTCTTACTATCAACTTTTTTCTCCACTACATTAGTTTTTTGACTACTAACATTTTCTTTATTTTCTTCTATTTTTTCACTATTTGTTTCAGTATCACTAATAATAGTTTCTTCAAAGTTTTCTAATTCTTCTTTAGATTCTTCAATAACAATATTTGTTTTTAAATCAGTTTTTTTCTCCGTTATAGAATACAAATATCCTGTAATAATAAACAAAATTAAACTAATTGTTATCATTATTTTAAATTTTTTCATATCATCACTTCCAATCCCATTATTACATTTTATACTTAATTAAACAAATCTGCGATTATCTTTCTCTTTCAATTTTTACTTTTGGTTCTTCTGGATATAATTCATCAGGCATATTATCTTCACAAGCAAAATTATGATCCATTGCATTTTTTAAATATCCGTATCTACTGATAACATTTTTACCATCAGCATCCTTAAACTCGTTTCCTTTAATTTTTCTTACAACATAATTCATTTTTGCAAAAATATCTACTTGATTTCTTCCCTCGCCTAAATAAAAATTATATAGATTATCATAAAAATCTAAATATGGATCACTTTCGTCAGTATATCCTATTCTAATTAATTCTTCAGTAAATCTAGTTCTTTTCACTTCAGAAAGTGTTTTATCTATTTTATCTATATCTATTATTTCTTCATTATTTATTATATTATTATTTATTTGGGGCGGGTTTTCCGTAAACGGATTAACCGTAACCGGAAAATCCGGTCTCGGTTCATTTAATGCCATAAGTGGTAATTGTGACGGATGTTCATACACAGTATATCTATATTTAAAAGTTCCTCTTTCAGTTCTATCCATAGTAATAGTTATATAGTTATATTTTTTTAATTCATTTATAGTAGCTCTAATTGCATCTTTATTTTCTTTACATATTGAAACAAGACCTTTAAATGAATAATCCCAATTATCTGGAAGACTTAACATAAGGGTTAATAAGCCTTTTGCTTTAAGCGACAAATTATTATCTCTTAAATGGTAATTTGTTATGACACTAAACCCTTTTGTTTTCTTTATATCAAAAATCTCCACTACCTGTCACCTCTATCTTTTTCTTTTAAAAAGGTGCGATAATGTTTTATTGCTTTTAAAATAAATTCTTCAATCCTATCATTTGTAATACTTGAAGGAAGTACCTCCCTTAATTTACTCTCGTTTAGTTTTAATTTAGGTATTTGATTTGGCTTTTCTTCTTCCATTATTTCATCAATACTATCTGAATCAAGTTTTCCTTCTTCACTTAATTTTCTTAATCTAATTGATTGTGCATGAGATGGAGTACAAGAATAAAATTCTATTGATCCTGCTAACATTTGTTGCTCATCTTTGTTTAAGTATGATATTTCAACAGCAGGTCTTAAAGCCATTTCTGGTTTTTCTCCTAAAAAAGCATTATCAACATATTGTAATAATGCGGGAATGAGTTCAGTTAATCTAACATATCTTCTTATTTGATCTTGGCTTTCACCAGCTTCTTCACCAATTATTTCTCGAGATGTTCTTAACTTCTGTGCCACTGGCACATAAGTTAAATCATTTCTCTTTCCTTGATGTTTTAAGGCATCTAACTTTAATTTATATGCATATGCTTTCTCACTTGGTAGTATTTGTTCTCTATGCATATTTGAATCTACCATATAAATAATTGCTTCATCATCTGACATATCACGAATTAAACATGGTATTTTAGTAAATCCATTAAGCTCACATGCTTTTTTCCTTCTATGACCTGATATTATTTCATACCTATCATTATCTTTTTTTCTAACAATAATAGGTTCAAGTATTCCATTATCTTTAACACTTTCAGTTAGTTTTTTTAAATCTTCATTTTCTAATACTTTGAATGGATGATTAGGAAATTGATCTAGTAAAGAAATATCTATTTCTTCTACTTTTTCTTTTTTCATATCATCTCTTTCTTCTTGTGTTGTGAAGAAATCATCTATTTTGAATGGCATCTTTATTTTGCTTTCTCTCTCGTCCAATTTCTATCACCTCACTTGCAAAATTATCATAGCAATAACTTGCTTTATTATTTCTATCATAGGATAATATTGATTTTCCTTCAGCCGTTGATTCTGCAACTTTAATTGCAGTTGGAATAACTGAATCAAATACTTTAAATACCATACCATGCTGACTTCTTAATTCACTTATCATTTTTTTTGATAAATTAGTTCTATTATCTACCATAGTAATAAGTATTCCTATTCCACTTATATCCAAATTAGGATTGATTTTTTGTTTTACCTTTAATATAGTAGAAAGTAGATGATTCATTCCTTTTGCTGCTAAAAACTGTGATTGAACGGGAATAATAACCTTATCACTAGCTGCTAAAGAATTTATTGTAATCATACCTAAACTTGGCATACAATCAATAATTATATAATCATAATTTTCTCTTAATGGAGTTAAAACATTTTTCAAAGTGTTTTCTCTACTCATTACATTAACAAGTTCTATTTCTAAAGATGATAATTCCAAATTTGATGGAATAACATCTACACCTTCCGCATGATGTAATATGGTATCATTATAATTTAATTCTTTATCATTAATGACCTCATTCATAAGACTTGCTAAAGTATTAGGAATATCATCAGGATTTTGCCAACCCATACAAGTTGTTAAATCTCCTTGTGGATCTGCATCAACTAACAATACTCTTTTACCTTTATTTTTTAATGCTACACCTAAATTAAAAGATGTAGTAGTTTTACCCACTCCACCTTTTTGATTGGCTATTGAAATTATTTCACATTTTGTCATTTTCCCTCCTTTTATTTTGAAGGAAGTGTTTTATCAAAGATTATAATTTTTACATTTATTTTTATTTCAATTTAATGGCACTTTTTTTAACTACTTCTATTAGATGTATAAGTGACCTTAAAAAAAATCTTGTGCCGAAAATTGTGCCCAAATTAAAAATAAATGGTGATATTTGGTGATATTTTATGATATTTTGATAATTTTTGATGTTTTCTAAAACCCTTGTAAAATAAGGGCACGAGCTGATTTTTCATTACCCCTTATTATGTTTCATACCCAATAGGTCGAGGGTTCGACCCCCCCTCTCGCTACCATATAAAATCAAAAGATTACGAAATTCGTAATCTTTTTTCATATATTCATGATATAAATTATTTATTTACTGGTATATTTACCAGCTTTATTGATAATCACAGAAGTATTATCAATTAACTGATATTCGAGTGACGTATACTTAAATACAATAAAATCAAATGTTTTGAATAATTCTTGAGCAGATGTGACCTGCTCCCACCACTTAACATAGTTAGAAGTGGGGGCTTCCCTCTTAAGTAATATATATTATTACATACAAGTAACGACAGTTGGTCCAACCACCGATGTTTTTTTATATAGCAAACATAGCTATTTGTTTATCCATTTCTTTTTGAAAAAATAATTTCATTCCTTCTTCTGCAATATTTATTGCAGCATTAACGTCTTTCATACCTAAATACTCTTTATCTTTGTTTATATATAATAGTAGCTCCCAAATTTAATTGATATTCCTTATCATTTTGAAGACTAACATTACTATCATATGTAACTGTTACATTAAATACTTGTTTATCTTTAGTCTTAATAATACTTCCATCATGATCATCAGTATGAAGAATTGATGAATCAATTGGAGTTACAACATATGTTATATTTTCACTATCATTATTAGATAATCCAGATAGTGCTATAGCGTATAATTCTCCTTTTAATACACTAGTGTTTTCTACAGTTATATTAAAACTTATTTCATCCCCTGGTTTTAAAAGCACAGTATTAAAATCAATTGTTGTACCGATACTAGCAACTTCTCCTATTACCAAGGCTGAACCTGATGTTCTAATTTCACCAATATCAGTAATATTTATTCCCCATTGATCACCAGATACAGTATTTTTACCACTATAACCTATATCAACATAAGCATAAGATGAACTAACACGCCATATCAAAATTACAGATAAAACAATAATAATCATTAAAAATATATATCTTTTTTGTATTTTCATTACATTCCCTCCATTTGAATAAAAGTTCTTCATCAAGAAGAACCTTTATTATACCACTTTTTTTGCAGAAAAATCATCATTATTTACAAAAGGACTTTTTAAAAGGGCATCTCTTTCTTTAATTAATGCTTTTAATTCTTCTTGTAAATTATCATAACGTCTTGTTTCATCAAGAATTTCAGCCTTAGCATCTTTTAACATACTTAAGGTATTTTCAAGAACTTTTTGTTCTTGAGCTTCTTTCTCTTTTTTTATTCTCTCAAGCGTTTCACGAACATTAGCTACCTCTGCTTCAAGTGACGCATTAACAGCTTTAGCTTTTTCCTTTTCCTCATTTGCTACACCAAGTTTACTGATAGCCTCTTGCAACTTAACACTTATTTCATCATCTTTAAATCCATCATCACCATGAACAAGTTTTGTATAAAGATTAGGATCTCCACCCATATTTTGTTCATTATTTTTCTCTTCACCATGAAGACTCTCTCTTGTTAATGGAGATTGTTCCTTATCATTTATTAATGATTCATATGGATTAACTACCTCTTTCTCTATAAATCTTTCAGGAGTATTTATAATATTATTAGATGGTTCTTCTTTTAAATCAATCTTTGCAAGTTCACCAGTTCTTTCAAGTCTTGACATACGAGTATCATTTAAAGGTTTTTGTAATTCCTTTAATTCATTTAAAGTTATATTTGGTTCTGGCATCTCTAATTCAACTTGAGGTTTATGATTATCAAAATACTTCCTACTTTTATTAGCAACAATTTCACTAACTTTTAGTTTTCTTGTGCCATTCTTATGACTAACATTATTATCAAAATTAATAACCTCAACATTATCTAAAGAATTATTATCTTGTTTTACTGTTATGTTATTTATATTACTAGCAGATACATTATTTTGATTATTTTTATTTTCAGCTAATGATGTTTTGTATTTAAATACTAATTTATCTCTTTTAACAGTTGATAATTTTGCGACCTTATTACCAGTTCTTAATGCTTTTTGAGGAAATTCAACTATTGTATTATCCATAACCATTACCTCCTATTCTGTTTTTGATAATTCACGAAGAACACCCTTAATTCTTGCCCATTCACTATCATCTGACACTGTTTCAAGTGTTACTTCATCACCATTTCTTAAAACATTAGAAATATAAATAGTTACATTACCATTTTCATCAACTTCATTTTTCGTATAAATAACATATTCTTTTCCATTATCATTAAATTTAAAAGCTAAAAGTACTTCTACTTCTTCTTGCGTTCCATCTGGGTTTGTTGTTTTCATCATGTTCTTATTATCATTCATCTTAATCTCTCCTTTACCATCTATAACCATTGTACCAGTTAATTATATATTTTTCAACCTTTTTTTACTTTTTTTAACACAAAATATTTGCATTCATAAGCACAAAGATTTTTTAAATAGTCATTTTTAGTATTAAAATCATTTATTTTACTATATCTTTTGTTATTCTTATCACAAAAACCTTTTAACCTTAACTTATTATAAGAATAGTCTCCTAGGATATAATCAAAGTCATAAAAGTAATCAGTATATTTCTCTTTAAAATCATTTTCAATAAACCCATCTTTATATTCTTCAATTAAATCATATTCTTTATTATCAACGATAATTTTCTTCATTATTTGTACTCCTTCTTATAAGCATCTTTTTGATTATTATACTTTTTAATATTATTAGCGTAACTATACGCATTCCATGGCATATAACCACCATCAAGTCCATTATCAAACAAAGCTTTTATTTGTTTTTCAAGTTCTGTTCCATTATAACTCATTTTTGTACCACTAGATGCAACAGGAGTATTATAAGCTGTAATCCATGTTCTTGCTACAGCAGGATTAGCTGTTAATTTTTGTTCCTTACTAGCAGTCTTTGCCCAAAAATTCATCGTATCATATGGATATAACCATGGTTCATAGTGACCTCCATAATTTTTTCCAAAATGATCTGTATAAGGCATTGCCGATATTACATCAACTACTGTACTAATAGCCGGCCAATACTGTCCATAACTTGTTATATAACCACTACCATAACTAGATTCTCCAAAAACATCAGCAGATACATAAACATTTAATTTATGTAGTTCATTTGTCGCATACATTAAAAATCTTTGAATAGCTTCAGCTTTTGTTTCATTATAAGTATTATAAAAATTTACTGTTTTCTTTTTTTCCATAGATATTAATCCATCTGGAAATCTCACATAATCAAATTGAATTTCATTAAATCCCATAAGTTCTACTGCTTCACGAGCTAACTTTATATCATACTCCCAGACATCACGATTAAAAGCACTTGGCCAATAACTACTTTGATGTTTCAAAGGATTACCACTACTATTTGTAATTGCTTGATCTTTATTATCTTGGACATAATAAGTATCTTTAAAAGCTGTTATTCTTCCAATTACATAAAATCCATTATCTTTAAGTTTTTTTATAGCTTCTTTATAAGCATCTACACTATTATTAGCATGCTTAAAACTAGTTGGTGATTCTTTTTCCATCAAAGGTGATGCATAACCAACATTTACATCATCAATAATATCAACAACAAATGAATTTATTTTTGTTTCCTTTGCTAAATCAATATATTTATCGACATTTTTCATTGTTTCTTTTGTTCCATTTAAATATAATGCATATACTGGATTTGGCATCACATTATTTTCAAACTTTGGTTTATCAACAGGAAAATAATCAAGACTCGCTCCATTTCCACCTAAATAAACATCTTTTTGTTTACTATGAAATTCATAAGCTCCATTATAGTCATAATTTACTTTAGCAAGTTCTTCGGTTTTTTCTGTATATTTTTGATAGAAATATCCTTCGGTATCATTATATTTAACTTTATACATATTAACAACACCATCATCATCTAATTTATCAAATCCAATAATATCTAATTTATCACCCTTTTTAGCTAAAGTTAATAAACTAGTGTCATCAACATCTTTTTTCAAATTATAACTAGTTCTTACATAAACCTCTTTTTCTGTAACAACATCATTATAATCTTTTGTTAAATTACCAACTGCTACAAAATAATCTTGATCATTATATTTAATTTTACTACTATCTTCTGTATCTTTATTTATATATACTGATACTTTAGAACCACGTGATAATTCTAATACTTTATTACCATCTTTATCTAAAAGTGGTACTTTATCACCATTTGATTTAATATATCTTACTTCTAATTGATCATGACCACTAAATTTAGTATATAAAAATACTCCCCCACCAATAAGTAGAACTATTAAAAACAATTTCAAAAATGATTTCTTTTTAACTTTTCTTTTCTTTGACATAATATCCTCACTATCCCATATAATTTAGTATAACATATATTTTATTTTTTCAAATAAATCAAACACTTTTTGACAATTTAATTGATTCCCTTAACAATATCTTTACCATCTAAATCAATCTTACTAACACAGCTTCCGATACTATTACCCTCTATTTTTCTTTTACTACCAACCAAATAAATACAATAATTAATCATACCACTGTTATCTTTGAAATATCTTACATATGATGATGAATTATATGAACCACCATCAGGATCATTTTTTATATCTTTATTTTTATTTAAATAATCAAACTTAAAAGTACATGTTTTCGTTGAATTAACACATTGATAATCAGTAGTATTATTACCATAATCAATAAAGTTTTTAATATCATAACTTGAATTAACATTCATTTCTGCAAGAGAAATTAACTTTTTAGCATCATCAATCATATTATCTTTTTTAATATTATCTACAATCCCTATTATATTAGGTATTGCAACTAAAGATAATATTCCTATTATAGCTACTACTGCTAATAATTCTGTTAATGTAAAACCTTTCTTATTCATAATAACCTTCTTTCTATATTTATTATTACAATCCTACTACATAAGGATCTGTCTCTGTACCAGAACCTGATTTAATTTTAACCGTCGATTTCAAGTGAAGTGTAGGACGAGCAGCTTCTAACTGTGTTCTCTCAAAATATGTTGCCTCTCCATCAGGTTTAATCCCCCAAACCATCCAACCTGAATGAATATTCATTAAATACATATCCATTGAATTAGAAGAACCACTTGACTGTTGAGCAGCAAACAACTCACCATATCTAGGTAATCCTATATCAAAAAATCCCTTATCATTTGTTTTATCACAATCTTTTGTATTTCCACTAGTTGTATTAGCACATACAGACAATTTATAATTCTTATCATACAATTGACCATCACTTCCTAAATAATATAGATTACTATCAAATAGTTCTCCATAAGTTGTTTTTAAATTTGGTAGATATTCATCATTTAAATATGTATACCATGTATTTTCACCAGTTGTCGTTCCACTTCCCCACAAATTATACGTACCAGTTACATGATCATAATACTTTCGATCTTTATTATTAGCGTAATCTAAGGCAATTATTTTCGTTTTATTATCTTCAACACTAATAATTCTAAATAATTGTTCATTATTACCACTTTTAAGTTTTACATACTCTCCACTAATTCTTGTATTAATTAAATCATTAGGTTTACCTATTTCTATATCGCCAACTACTATATAAGGATTATTTACACCTCCACTTCCAGTAAAATTAAGACCTGCTTTAAAAACAATTGAAGGACGAGTACCATAGACCCAAACTGATCCTGTACCACTACATGAACCTGTTTCATCAACACGATAAACTTCAGTCGTGTTAGATGGATTTAATAATCGCCAGTAGTATTTATTGTTAAGATATCCATGACTATAACTATTTAAATTACGATAACTATTATAATATTCAAAAGAGTTTAATAATCCAACATTGGTAGATACCAAAGTTGATTCGGCTGGTTTAGTGCTTCTACTAACTGTTTGTGTAGCATTCCACTGTTTTGTGGTATCAATAAACTCACTTGCATTATATAAGGTAGGATAAAACTCTTCATTTAACCAATTATACATATATGAATTTTCAAAATTTACATTACCATATTCATTAAAAGCAATTGATGTTATATTATTTTCTGTTACAAGTTTCATTGCTCCATCAGGATAAATGGCTGTTATTCTCCAAAGTTTTCCTGAATACCATACATAATTAAAATTAACGCAATCATTAGTTCCAGAGAAATACTTTATTCCATCTTCTTCATATATAATATTAGAACATGTTCCAGTTTTTGGTACTTTTTTAAGAATCAAATCTCCCATACTTACACTTGGGTTTATCTCATAATAATCTAAATGAGCTACTGTATGTTCTTTATTATCTATCAATATTAAAGTAGGATTATCTTCTTCTTTATGTTTTTTTAAATAATCATAAACTTCCTTATATGAACTAAAACCTTCTATATTATTTTTTATACTATCTGTATAAAATAAATCATAATTAGTAAGTTCCATTTGAGTCATTAGATTATTGCAATAATCTTCATCTTTAAAATCACTACAAACTATATTTTTAAAACTATTATTTGTTAAAGTATCCTTTAATTTATTATCTTTTTGAATAGCAAGTCTTATATTATATAATTTATAGACAATATCAATATTATTTTCTCTTATTACTAAATCATTATAAGTACCAATAAGTGGTAATACACTAACATATAAAAAAGTAAATATTCCTGCACAAAAAACGATTACCGCTAGTGTCTCCATCATAAAAAACCCTTTTTTATTCATATTCTTTTTTAGCTAGTTTCTTAAGAGCCTCTTTGGCAGCAAGCCTTTCTGCTTCTTTTTTACTACCAGCTATCCCCTTTCCGTAAATAACATTATCAATTCTTACTACTATTTCAAATGTTTTATCATGACTAGGTCCTGATTCTTTAACTAAATCATAAGAAAAACTTCTTTTATCTGTTTGTAAAGCCTCTTGTAAAATTGATTTATAATCATTAAAGAAATATGTTTTATCAATAATATATGGTGTTACAACATCTAAAATAAATTTACTTACAACATTATACCCTTGATCTAAATACATTGCCCCTATAAAAGCTTCAAAAATATCAGCAACAATCGCTTTTTTTATTTTACCAGTTTCACCATGACCAACTTTAATATATTTATATAGTCCAATCTTCCCCATATATTCATAATTAGCATTCTCACAAACAAAGTTAGCACGCATCTTAGTCATATCCCCTTCATTATTTTCATAATTTTTATATAAATACTCACTAACTACAAGTTCTAAAACAGCATCGCCTAAAAACTCTAATCTTTCATAATTTTTTTTATCTTTATGTTCATTAGCATATGATGAATGAGATAATGCATTTAAATATAAATTTATATTATTAGGAATAATACCATAATTTTTTAAAAATTCTTCCATTCTTATCACCCTTATCTTTTATTAGTATAACAAATTTTTAGAAAAAGTACAATTAATCTTGTATAAATTTTAATTTAATAGTAAAATTATCATAGGTGGGTAATGAAAAGATTATTAATAAAGATAATTAAACTATATCAAAAGATGCCTTTAAATAGTCATTCTAAATGCAAATTTATTCCAACTTGTTCTAATTATGCAATAACAGTAATTAATGATTATGGTTCTATTAAAGGTAGTATTCTAACAATAAAAAGACTATTAAAGTGCCATCCATTATCACATGGAGGAATTGATCTACCACCAAAGAAGGAGAATTAATTTATGAAAAAAATAATACTTATATTAATTATAATAACAACTTTATCAGGATGTACATTATTTAAAAGAGATAATATGGAAAATATTAATATTATTACAACCATTTATCCTGTTGAATATATAACAAATTATATCTATGGTAATAATTCTAACATTACCTCAATTTATCCCGATGATATTGATACCAATACCTATAAATTAACAGACAAACAATATAGTGATGGTAGTAATAAAGATTTATTCATCTACATGGGTAAGACCGACTCTGATATCGCTGTAGAATTAATAAATAGAAATAAAAAATTAAAACTTATTGATGCTACATATGGTATGGAATATAAAAAAGATATAACAGAACTATGGCTTAATCCAACAAATTTATTAATGATAGCCCAAAATATTAGAAATGGTTTAAATGAATATATAGATAATAGTTTCTTAAAACAAGAAATAAATGATAAATTTGATGAATTAAAATTAATTATTTCTGAAGTTGATGCCAATTATAAAACAACTATTGAAAACGCTAATAAAAAAACAATCTATACTAATTCTAATGCTTTTCTATTTTTAGAAAAATATAATTTAAATGTTATCGTTGTAAACAAAACACATGATTTATTTGAGAAAAATTTAGCCTTACTTAATAATGCTATCGAAAATAATAATGTAAAATACTTCTTTTATTTAGAAGATACCGAAGCAGACGAAGAAATAAAAAAACTAGTTGAAGATAATAAATTAACTACCCTAGAATTCAAAAACTTAAAAAATATTACTGATACTGAAAGAAATCAAAAAACATCATATGAAGATTTAATGAAAGAAAACTTAGAAGTATTAAAAAAAGAAATATATTAAAAAAACTCGTAAGAGTTTTTTATTTTAATTATAATATCAATTTTTAAATTTATTCATTGCTTTCATCAATATCTTCTTTGTCTACTTCCCATATTTTAATTTTTGGATTTTTCTCTACAATTTTATCTATTTTCTCATCTTCTAAAGCATTCTCTTTCGTTTTCTTATATAGTAATGCAAGTAACACAAATAAGAATATCCATAAGAAAATAATCAATAATAAATACAATACACTACTTCCTAATAATGATCTTTTTTGAAAAGTAGTAATTATCCAAATAGTATAACCTGCGATTAAAGGTAAAACAAAAGATATAGCTATAATACTTGAAAGTTTAAAGAAATAATTAAACCTATAATTACGATATTTCTTTTTTATTATAAAGAATGCTATTAAATCAATTATTCCTATAATAACTACTGGTACTACAGCCAATAAAATAATTTCTGTTGTTAAGTTATCAAACATATCACATCACCTACTATAAACATAATATCATAATTTTTTATTTTTAACTACTATTTTTTAATATTTTTTTTAAATTTGTCATTTCATTAACACACATTTTATTATTAAACATAAAATCATATCTAAATAAAGAAAATCCCAATAATTTTTTACTGCGAATTAAATTTATTTCTCTTTCAATAATATCATTATTCTTAGTCCATTCATTCTTACCATCACCAGCATCTTTATCAATACTTCCACATTTATAAATAGCAAGTGTAGGTATAATATCAACATTTATTTCATTAAGTTTTATCCAATTATCTAATACTTTATCAAATGGTGCATATTCATTTTCAAATCCATAATATATTTGAGGCATAATGATATCTAAATACCCCTCTTCTTTTAACCATGTTTTAACATCAGCATAATGATATTTATAATTATTATTAATATTACCATCAGGAGCAATAGAAAAAATAATATCTTTATCTTTCTTTTTAATAATATTATATACTCTTTTAATTAAATCATTAACGTGACTCATCCGAAATTCTTTTAAATCCATTGTTCCATTATTATTTTTATAATTTTGATATTCTTCCTTATCTATATCATAATTAATATAGAAATAATCATCAAAATGGATCCCATCTATAGCATAATTATTAATTATTTCAGATACTTCATTAATAATTAAATCTTTAACTATTTCACTAGCTGGATTAAAATAAATTCCATCTTTATTAATACCAATACTTGTCGTATTCAATAGTTTATATGCTGGATTATCTTTAGATAATTTACTTGTATCGCTTGAGAAACTAACACGATATGGATTAAGCCATGCATGTACTTTAATATTTTTACTGTGAGCTTTTTTTATAAAATATTCTAAAAAATCAAAACCAGGATATTTTCCTTCTATTCCAGTTAAGGTATAAGAATATGGTAAAATACGAGAATTATAGATACTATCAGAAAAAGGACTTACATGTAACATAATAGTATTAAAATCTAATTCTTTAATATTATCAATTATTTTATCTATTTTACTTTGATTTATAGTTTTACTATTACCATAAAAATTACTAAAATATTCTAAATAAGATATATAAACAATACGATATTCCATGGTTTCTTCTTTGTTAATATCATTATTTTTTTTATCAGCAAGAGCGGCATCTGTAATTAAAAATGTCATAATGATTATTGGAACAATTAAATTCTTTCTCATATAATCATTATAAGTATTCATAAATAAAATAATTGTCAAAAAAAAGAAGATTACTCTTCTAATTTATTTTTTTATAAACGTTATCCATAATAGAATATAAATAGATATTAATAGGTTTATTTTTTAAAATACTAATATAATCTTTATAACCATTTAATTGTTTAATATAAGCTGGATCATCAATATGTTTTAATTTATAATCAATAATATCAATGTGATCAGAGTACTCCAACATTAAATCAATT
The DNA here is from genome assembly GCA_947165365.1 of uncultured Clostridia bacterium. Classification (GTDB taxonomy): domain Bacteria; phylum Bacillota_I; class Bacilli_A; order RF39; family UBA660; genus RUG12783. The sequence continues at coordinate 21,388 of CAMVAF010000004.1, forward strand.
ATACCATGACTTATACTATCCTCATCTTGATGAATAAATTCATATTCTTGATATATTTTAGCATTCTTAATATCTTTTACTAAATCACTATTTAAGAAATTCTTAATATAATTTACATATTTATCATCGATACTAGTATAATCGGGATTAGATAAATCCATGATTTCTAAATAATAATGCATCATAGTACCAAAATCCATAACATCTCTTTCATCTTTCGTAATCAATTTAATATTACTTTTAGAATAATGTGATTCCGTAATTTCACAAGGTTCCTTTAAACAATAATTATAAATCTCTATTTTATCATTATTTTTATTTATTTCACTAAAGATATTACTGGTATTAATTAAATTATAATTTTTACTTAAATTTAAATCATTTAAATTAATTTCTTTAATATAAGGATTTATTTGTGATTTAATAGATTCTAGAATACCATCAAAATTAGTATATTTTCTTCTTATATTATCAGATACTATTCCATCTTTATCATATTCTTCATATTTATCTTTTAAACCAGATATAAAAATCATTTTTTCTTTAGCTCTAGTTACGGCTACATAAAATAATCTTATTTTTTCACTTATTTCATCATTATAATAATCATTTCTATTTAAATAATCATAAAAGGTTTTACTAATACCTTCATTAAAGATCGGGGTAATTATTCCTAATCTTTTACTATAATTAAAGTTTTCCTGAATATCTTTAAAATTAAATTTTTTATATAAACCAGGGAAATAACATATATGATACTCTAACCCTTTAGAATGATGTATTGTCATTAATTTAACACTATTATTCTCTTCTTTAGTAACCGAGAATTTTATTTCTTTATCACTATTAAATATTTCTTCAATAAGTGATGTGAATTCTTTATAAGTATATCCCATTTTATTTAAAGTATTAGATAAAGCATATAGATATTCTATTTTAGTATAATTATCTCTAATATTAGGAATAGTTCTTAATTTATTATAGAAATCAAATTTAATAATGATTTCATCTAAAAGATTAGTTATTGTTTTTTCATTAATGTTTCGAGAAATATCCATTATCATTTGATATATTAAAGTATCCCTAACCTTATCAGTTGTAATTACCTTAAATAAAGTATCATCATCAATATTAAATAAGAAACTTCTTCCAATAGATAAATATAAGTAATTAACATCTTCCTTCTTAGGATTTTCATTAATTATTGTAATAAATCTTATAATACTATTAATAACACTAAAGATATCACTATTAGTTAAAGTATCATCTTTATAGATACTTAATGGTATATTAAAATATAAAAATATTTTTTTATATAATTCAAAATTAGTAGATCTATCTATTAATATAGAAAAATCATTATAGGAAATATCTTTTAATATTTTTTCATCTTTATCAAAGATCTTATAGTGATTATCTATTTTTTCTTTGATATCTTTGGCTATAATAAAAGCTTCTATTTCTTCTTTTTTAAAAGTTTTTAATAATTCTGATTCTTTATCATAATGATATATTTCCATATTATTATTTTGAATAGTTTTACCTTCTTGATTATATGAAGTATTACCAAAGATCATTTGATGATCCTTGATATAATTAGCCCCCCCGATATCATCAGTCATAATAAATTTAAATAATAAATTAATGTTATCCAAAACTTCTTCACGAGATCGAAAGTTATTTAATAAATCTATTTTTAATCCATTATTACCTTTTGCATAATTATCATATTTATTTTTAAAGATTGTAGGATTTGCATTTCTAAAACGATAAATAGATTGCTTGATATCCCCTACCATATATAAATTATTATTACTAATTAAGGTTATTAATTCTTCTTGTAAATCAGAGGTATCTTGATATTCATCAACCATTATTTCCTTAAAATAATATTTTATTTCATTTCTGATATTTTCATTTTCTTTAACTATTTTAATAGCCATTTTATTAATATCAACAAAGTCATATAAATCATTTTTATTTTTATATTCATTTATTTTATGATCAAGTTTTTTTATAATATCAATAATTGGTTTAACATAATTACAAGTATATTTAATATCATTTTTAAGAAAATCTATATCTTCACTTTCTGTAAGTTGTTTTATTTCATCAATAAGTTTTTTTATATCATTTTTTATTTTTTTAGCGTCTTCCAAGCTTTTATTAGGAAGTCTTGGAAACTCTAATTTTAAGATATTTTCTCTTATTTCTTTATAGTTATTACTATTTAATAATTCATTTGATGAAGCGATAACTAAAGAAAAATAATCGGCATCTGTTACATTTGATATTTTTGTTAATAGGATATTTACGTCTTCTATTTTTTCTTTTAAATAGTTTTCGTATTCCCTTATTTTATCATCAATAAAAGTATCGCTATAAAAGTAATCTAAATAATTATTTAAATATTCTTCTTTATCATATTTCATATTTAATTTATTATAAATATTTAAGATAGCAGCTCTTATTTCATCATCATCTTTAATACAAAAATCATTAATTAGTTTTGTGAAGTATTCATCTTTTTTAAGATATTCTTCTTCTAAGATATCATTTAAGTATTCTTTTACTTTAAGTTCTAGAATATTACTTTCAATAATATTAACATTCTTATTAATATTTAAAACATAATGATACTTTTTAACAAGAGATAAGAAGAAACTATCAAAGGTTGTAATATAACTATTATCTAGTTTATTAAGTTGATCTAAGAGATTATTCTTTTTAATGTTTTTTCTTATTCTTGCTTTCATTTCATTAGCCGCAGCTATAGTAAAAGTTAAGATTAACATATGATCAATATCCGTTCCATCTTTTATTTTTCTAATTACCCTTGTTGATAGAACCATCGTCTTTCCACTTCCAGCTCCCGCTGATACAATGATATTTTTCCCTTCTTCATTAACAGCAAGAGCTTGTTCTTTAGTTAAATTACTCATCATCTTCACCTTCTTCCATATCTCTATTTAAATAAATGTTATTCGAATCATTATGGTAACATATATCAAAGTAATCACAAAATTTACATGAGATATTTTTTCCATCTAATATTTTAGGATTAATAGAAAAATCGGCTTTTAAGATATTATCTTTGGCTTCTATTATTTTTTCTTCTGTTAAATTAATAATATTATTCATTTCATCATCAGAAAGTACTTTACTTCTTGAATCAATATTGCCATCTTTAGTTAATTTAAATCCTTTAATCATTTCACTCTTTTCATATGTTGAATCAAAGATACTTACTCTATCTAAATTATCTGTTGTGTAACCAACTAGTTTTAAATTATCCTTCTTTTGTTCATCAAATGACTTCTTACCCTTTTTTATTTTGTTATCTAAAACATGCATAAGATAAAAACCTGCAAACTTAGGATTATGAAATAAATTACTTTTCTCAACTAAATATAAATATATTGGTAATTGCATGGATAATCCAAATTGTAAATTTTTAATATCCGTAATAACACTTCCTGTTTTATAATCAATAACACTAATTAATGTTTCGTTATTTACCTCTTCATACATAATCTTATCTACATAACCATTAAATTTAACTAACGGATCTTTATTAATGACAATATTGACATTTTGTTCCATTAAGAAATTCTTAAAGCCTGAGATAAAGTGATGATGTTTAACAGTTTCTATAACATATAATAAATCTTTTTTGATTTTTTCAATAAAATATTTTTCCTTATTACTAAAATTATTTTCATTAATAAAATTAACTGTATAATTATCTAAATCAAAATCTTGATTATCAATATTTTCTAAAGCTTTATGAAAATATGTTCCAAGAAGTGCTGTAAAATTAGTTTCAAATTTATTTATTTTTAGGATATTTCCTAAATAATATTTAAAAGCACATTCATAATAACTATTAATACTGGTATATGATAAAGTTAAACTATTTTTTATATAATCTGATAATGTAGTAATACTACTATAATCATTATGATATTTTAAATAATCATTATCATGATAATTATAGTATAATTTATCTATTAAATTATTTTTAATTCCATATTTAATAAAATCATCCAAGTACTCTATATAATAAGATTTATTAGCATAATCACTATAATTTAGACTTCTTTCTTCATCTATTATTTCATGATCCATTAAATCAAGTAAGATACTAGGGTAACACTCATTAAATGATGTTTTATCTTTATAAGATATAACCAAATTCTTAATACTAGATAAATAATTAAGAGTATTTTCTTTAATTAAACTATTTTCATCTTCCGTTAAATCAAGATTAATTAATTCTTTAATATTATCAGTGATATAATCAGTATCAAGTTTTAAATTAGGAATAGCAGGATTATTAAAGTTAAGAAGAAAGACATATTCATCATCTTCGATATAATCAAATAAATCTTTAATTTTAACAGTATTATCTAAATTAATACTTTTAATCTTAGTACTCTTTATTTCATCTTCTATTTGTAATTTATAATCAATATTATCCATATCATAATATTTATTTAAAATATTAATTAAAGTTATATAATTACTATTATCTTGATATTTATCTAAATATTTAAAGATATCCTCTCTTTTTTTACCTTCTTTTATCATACTTAAAAATTCTTTACCAATAGTAGTACCTATTATAGAATTATCACAAGTTATATTTATAGGTATTTTATAAAAGATACTATATTTCTTAACTATTGGTATATATTCATCATCTAAATTCATTAAACTTATTTTATTAATATCAATATTATTTCTTAATAAATCAACTATTTTTTGAAAGATACATTCTATCTCCATATCAATATTATTATAGTGATATATCATATATTTCTTATTCTTTTTAGGGTATTCTATAACCAAAGGATTATTAAGTATTCTCTTATAATAATTATTAATCTTTCCATATCCATAAACAATAATTTTATATCTATCAAGTATCTTTTTAAATAGAGGATTATAACTTAATAATCCTAATGTTTCAAGTTCTTTTTTTATACTTACTAAATAATCTAATTTTTCATTAGAATATTCTTTATCTTCAATATAATATAAATTATTAATTAATTCTTTACTATTTCCAACAGTTAAACCCTTATTAACTAAATGATTAATTGTTTTAATATCATAATCAAAGAAATAATTCTTTAAATATTCATTTATACTCATAAATTTAATATTTAAGATAAGTTTATTATCCTCTAAATATTTTAAAATACTCCTCTTATATGAAGAAGTTGTAATTATTAATAGATTATCTTCTTTTAAAAATTCTAAGTTCATATCATTCACCTATTTAATTGTACAAAATTTTCATAAAAAAAGAAATATCTTTGACAATATTTCTTAATTTAATATTATTTACTAATTAGAATAACATACCTCATTGCCAGATCCATAAATTGTTATATTATTTCCATTTGTCCAGTTATTATAACCAGACATTGTACTACATGCTTTATCCATTGTTATAGTAGTTAAACCAGCGTTTGATGAAGAATCTTTATAAAATGCCCACATTCCTACAGATGTTATTCCGTTTCCTATTGTTACACTGGTTAATTGATTACTTGAAAAAGCATAATTACCTATTGTCGTAACACTATTTGGTATCGTTACACTAGTTAATTGATTATTAGCAAAAGCACTACTTCCTATTTCTGTAACATTATTCGGTATTATTATACTTGTTAATTAATTATTTGAAAAAGCATAATTACCTATTGTCGTTACACTATTTGGTATCGTTACACTAGTTAATTGATTAATAGAAAAAGCACTACTTCCTATTGTTGTTACACTATTTGGGATTGTTACACTTGTTAATTTATTATTAAAAAAAGCACTACTTCCTATTGTCGTAACAGTATCTGGTATTACGACACTTTCAATATAATCACTTTCCCACTCTTCAATATTTGCAAAAACTTTATCACCTATTTTTCTTACAACTGCTTGTACTGGATTAGCATTAGAAACTATTATTCCAGCAGTTTCTAATTCTATTAATTTTGATGGACCAAATCCTTCATCACCCATATCAAGTATTTCTTGTAATGTTGCTCCCCAATTTGTTCCTGTTCCATTACAAAATGCTTCATATGTTTCTCCTGTATCTACTGTTTCTCCCTCAACTTCCTCTCCCAACAATTCCGTAAATTTACTTACACAAGCATTAATATCCATATTAGAATTTCTTGTATAGGTTACTATTTCAGTATTTATTTTACTAGGTATTACAACATCAATTCCACAACTAGTATCATAATCAGTTATTGATGTTGTATATCCCGTATTTGTTATTATTCCAGCAGTTTCTAATTCTGTTAATTCTGATGAATAAAAATTATTATTATCAAGCCGTTCTTGTAATGTACTTTCATAAATTGTTCATATTCCATTACAAAATGTTTCTAAGGTTTCTCCTTCTTGTAAATTATTATTTAATCCCATTTCAGTAAATTTATTTACACAAACATTAATATCCATATTAGGATTTTTTACATATTTAGGAGTTGGAGTTGAAAATGTAAAACAACTTGCTGGTGTAGCTTCTTTTTCTACCCATATTCCTTCATTAGCCTCTACTTTTATTTTAAATGATAAACCATTGCTTCCTGCAAAACTATTCCATTCTTCGGTTGTTAATACAATTCTATCAGTTGTTGGTGTTCCATTATAATATTCTACTCCATCAATCGTAGTTGTTCCTTCTGGATATGTATCACTTATTAATATTTTATCTTTATCTATATATGCTTTAATATTTATTGTTCCATTTATTCCTTCGATTGTTCCTTTTGTAGTATTAGAACTTATATATCCTACTAAAAGATGTTTATCTTGCTCTAGATTACCATCATATTCTATTTTATATTTACTTTCCGTATAATTATTTCTATTTGTATAATAGTCTCCTTCTTCTAATGTACCAAGACCAGTTCCTGTTACTGATACTTCTAAATTAATGGGTACTTTTTTATTATTTATTGTATTGTTTACACTATCTAAAGTTACTACATATTCTATTCCTCTTGTGTTCTACAAATGACACACTTTCAATACTTTCATCATTTTTAATTAAATTTTCTTTATTCAATAATATATGGATTAGTTGGAGTTCCATCACCTTGCATAATAGTAACGTCAGCATTTAAATTGATGACAGGGCGTAGACGCCAACTACCATTAGCATTTGCTTCTTTAAGTTGTCCTTTATTTGTTATGCCAAATATTTCAGCATTCATTCCTGTACTATAATAATGTAATGGAGTCATCGAGTAATAATATTCACCACTTTTTAAATAAAATTTTTCGTTATTACTTCCGAATCTACCTCCAGCTAAGGCTACCTCATCTGCGGTTAATAGTCCTATTGGATATGTTAACATACCATTAGTATTTTGCGTTTCATTTACTGTGAAAGAATCATTTTTACTGATGCAAGAAAGACTCGCATATCTATTTGTAGCATCCCTTAGTCTTGCTTGTCCAGCATAATAAGTATGCGCTGACAATAAATACCCTGAATTATAGTTACCTTCTACTATAGTACTACGATCATTACAAAAAACTTCATCAGCAAGATACGTTGTCACATTTTTACCATTATTTAATTTGGTACTGAATGATTTTACATACCAATCATCCAATAACTTCTTGGCATTACTATCTTTGCCATTCGTTTGCGCAAGTTCCTTACTCTCTGGAGACATTGTTATATAATTTGCATTACCAGCAGTTGATGTATTAATACTATTAACATGAAATAAACCTGTACATGTCCCATCACTAGATGTACTTTTACATGTATATGGTGTTAATGACAATTGTAACACTTCTTCTCCACTAGTATTTGTTCCTTTAGCTGTTTTCATATCATCAGTAGTTAGTGAAATTAATGGATAATTCGATGATTTTAATTTAAATCTAGTTATACCATTTGCATCCACATCATATGAATAATCATCTCCCCAATAATATTTAGTATTCTTATTAAATTGAGAATAATAAGTACTATCAGAAGTTGTAGGAATTGTACTTTCATTATACATATATCCAACGTAAGTAGGACCATTATTTAAGAGATTAAATCCATTTCCCATTGATTGATTTAATATTATCCGAATAGTACCATCATCATTTATTCTAACAACTTTCCAATCATATCCGCCAAATTTAACGTTATTATTATTAACATTCCCCCTAAAAATATAACTGTATTTATTAGTATTCTCACCTTCTCCAACTTGATATAACCCTACTTCGCTTTCAATAGAACTCAACTCATAGGATTGAATTATATAGGCATCTACTGAATTAGTGTCTAAATGAACACTTGCAATTTTATAAATAGTATTACAGGAAGTCGTATATTCACCACACGTATAATAATTTATATAATTTTCTGATAAATTATAGTCAAAAGTATAATTACTCATTTTAAAATATCCTGTTTTTGAATCAAAAACTAAATTATCAAGAAATGTCCACATCTTGCTATTTGATATAGATATAGCATTTTCAGTTACTTCTGAATCTATTGTATAATCATAGGTTATTGACGGAGCTGTATTGTTAACATCAGGCTCTCCCTTAGAAGCAATATACGTTTTGGCATCATTTACACTTTTAGATAAATTTTCTGTTACCAATATACAATCACTTAATTTAGCAAAGCCATTATTGAGACAATAATTATTTCCTATCACGCTTACTTTTTTTACAAATTCCTGTACAAACTCTCCATTTTTTCTAACTACAAAGTTTAAATTAGTTTCTACATTAGAATCATTTTTGCTTTCCAAGAATACTTTTACATTGTATTTTCTATTTACTAGATAATTATACGTTAATACTATTGTTTCACTTGTACTTGACACATCTCCTCCATCTGTATATGAAAATAACAACTTATTTTCCGGATTTGTTATTGTTACTTCAACAACGTCTTGACTATCAAGAGACTTTCCCTCATCTTCTAGTAAATAATCATTCGTTATGGATCCTAAAAAATAACTCTTTCCATTTTCAACAAATGTATCACTTGTTTTTATTGATAAAGGCAAACTTTTTTCTTTCATGTCTCCTTGCACTGCTATTTTAATACTTGCATAATGATTTTTAAAATCAGTTGAAGTTCCCATGTGTGCTGTATAATCAGCATTTGGATCACTATCACTTATTAATACTTTATCTGATACCCACATTCTTAATTTATATGTTCTTTCTATATTTTCATTTGTTCCATGTAGTACAGTATCTACCCATATTCTTCTTCCATCAACACTAGGAAAACTTACTGCATCTAATAAATAAGTTTCTTCACCATTTTCTCCTACTTCAATTAAATCAAAAACTAAATGTTCTGGATTTAATCTTACATAAGGAGATTCCATATCATCACCATTTTTTAACATTATTTCATAATGAATATTATCACTAGATGATGTATTCTTTCCACTTACAGAAAATGTCATTAAATTATCATCTCTTGCTCGTGCTTCTTCAACAGATAGTGGGTAAACATTTCTTAAAGAAAAAGCATCTGTTTTATCTTTCAAAACCAAATAAAGACTACCTGTTATAATTCGTTGAGTTTCACCAACTCTAACATAGTTAAACCAAGCATAACTTATTCCTAATAAGAAAACTAAAACAATTAATATTGATATAATTATTTTTTTCATATACATATACTCCCTAATTATTTTTTTACCTAAAATGTAATTTATTAAATATAAATGTCTTATCATTGAAATGTAATAATAGTTCCATATTTTTAATATTCTTATTATTTCATTACAAACACATACTATTTTAACATATTCATTTTTATTTGTGTAATATTGCCTAACATATTTTTGATTTTATTTTTCTTACAATAAATGTTAGGTGGTACTTAATGAAAAAATTAAAAACTAAAGAGTTGCAATTTGATAATAACATTTACAATACTATTCGTAAAAACATCAAACTGTATCGCAAAGAAAAAGGTATTACATCAGCACATCTTGCTGAAATGGTAGATTTATCTCATGATTTTATAAGACAAATAGAAAGTGAGAAAAGTGCTTATAACTTTTCTGTTGATACCTTTTATAGAATATCAGTTGCATTAGATGTAACTCTTGATATGCTTATACAAAAATAAGCATATTTTTTTATTCTCTCATACTTAGTATTTACATTACAAAATCTATTATTCTCTAAAGTAAAACATAATATCATCCATTTATATAACTGCTATAATATAACTAACATACTTTGCAATCATAAACATTATATCACACTTTTGTCGTATTTACTCATATATTTTTATTAAATTTATAATAAATGTAAAAATTAATTTGGTGAGAATATATGGATTTTAGCAGATTATCATCAATAAGAGAAGATAATGACTTAAAACAAAGTGATATGGCAAGAATATTAAATGTAGAACAATCAAATATTTCAAGATGGGAAAATAACAAAGAAATAATACCATTGGATAAATTAAATATGTATGCAAATTATTTTAACGTTAGTCTAGATTATTTAACTAAATTATCGAATAATAAAAAAAATTCTCCAAACGTTTTGACCATTTGGGAAACAAGTTCAGGCTACGTGCATAAGCGCGTCCATTTTTTAGAATTTAGAGGTAATTCATTGCCATAAGTTTTTAATTGTTGTATAATAAACAACCAAAGAGAGGCGAGGCAATGAAAAAGGCATCCCATGTACAATATGATATAGAATATCATATTGTATGGACAACAAAATACAGATATAGGGTTTTAGATGGAAGAATAGCAGAAAGAATATGTTACTCCTATAACTCCTATTATCATTAATACACCTATAATTATTGGCATTATTATTTTCTTCTTGTTATTCATCTTTATCACTACTTTCTATTTTTTTATAATTTAATGATAGCAAAAAAGTACTCTTATTTCAAGTACTTTGCAAATTATTTTATATAAATAATAATATAATTATAACTTTTTGTTATAAAGAACATTTTCGTAACATATGTTATTTATGATGTTCTTTTAAAGAAAGATTTTTTAAATTAATTTCTTTGGGTTTCTTTATTTTAGGTAACATTGCTTTAATCAATATTTTAAAGAAATTTGTTAATTCATTCTTTTCTTCAATAGTTAATTTAGGTGAATTATCTAGTAATAATTTAATCTTTTTGATATTTAATTCTTTAATATTAGATATCTCCCCTTTTAACATAAGGGAATATATATAATCAATAATAATCTTTTTTCTTGAACTTGGAATAGTTTCTAGGATATGATCACAAACACTTTTAAAATCATTACTTATTTTCTTTAATTTACCTATTTTTAATGTATTACCATTAATTATCCAATTATAAACATTATGAGCTTCTATTCCCTCTTTAATGGTTTTAACAGCATAAATAGTATTGTCATTATACATCATTCTACCTACAATACTAGATTCTGGAAAATAATTAATTATTTTATCTTTGATATTATAAAATTTCCTATCTAATTTTAAGAATCCTGGTCCATCAAAATTATATATTTTTTTAATATGTTTTTGATGTTTTCTATCAGAGTATATACCAGAATACATAGCAAGATTACCACCTTTAGAATGACCAGCAATGTAGATATTTTTATATACTTTTTCACTATTTAAATAATCTTTACTAGATATTTGCGATGGTATTGTTCCATAACACATATTCATATCTTCTTTAAAACCAATGATATTCTTATTAGTTCCTCTAAAAGCTATAAATATCGTATTACTATTTATTTTAATAGTTATTCCGGTAAACTGTTCTTCCATATCTTTATCTAGAATATCTTCACATCTTTCGATTTCTAAATCTTTAAATCTTTGATTATTTCCTATTAAATTGAGTAATTCTAAATCTTTTTTATTAGTTTTTAAATCTTTTATTTTAGATAAATCATTTATTGATATTGGAAGTTTATCTTTAATATTTTCTATATGAATATAAGAAAGTCTTGAAAAGATCATAGCATCTAATTCATTTATTTCTTTTATTTCATTATTATTATTTTTTATATAATCATATATATTCATTATCTCACCTTCTTATATTCTTTAATATAATATTCTTCATTTTCAATTATTGTATCTTCTTTATAACTCTTACCACGACCAGTAAATACTTTATATTCTCCTGTTGTATATACATTTCCATTAATAAGAGATAATTGTTCTACAATCATATTATTAATATTACCTTTTAGGAATTGTAATTTTAATTTAATCATTCCAGGAAAACTACTTTTATTAAAATTTAAATTAGAAAGTGATGGTAAATTAATAATATAATTAACACCATCTAATCTAAATTTAACTTCATGTCCATGACCTTTCATAATTATTTTATTTTTATAATTATCATGAGGTACTTTTCTTTCACTTATATAGTGTTCTAATAATAATTCATCATTTTTTATTTTAATATTACTTCTACCATAACCTAAAGGCATAATATCAAATCTTTTATTTTTTATAAAAGTTCTTATATCTTGTCCAAAATTACTTAGTAAACTATAATCATGATTACCTAGTAAAAGAAAAGTTACAATATCATTAATTTGAGGGTATTCCATAATAGCGTGATGTATTTGTTCATCCCAGGGAATATTAATATTTGAAAGATTTACTATCCCTTCTATAAAATCACCACAATTAATAATTATATGAAGATTATTTTTTAAACAATAATCAATCATACTATTTAATAAATATCTATTTTCATAATTAGATCCAAAATGAATATCAGAAGTTACTAATAGTTCTATTTCATTTTCATTAGGTTCAGTAATAATCGTATTTTTATATTGATTATTTAATTTTGCAGTTTTATTTAAAATATAACGAATCTCACCATTTGCATAAACTTTTTCTGTGATATTAAACCCATCCATTCGAAGTAGATTAATAGTTTTGTATACTTTATTATAATCTATATCTAATAATTTACTTATTAATGATAAAGGCATCTCTTTATTTATAAGAGATAATACAACCATTTTTAATTCATTTTGATTATACATAAAATCACCAATTAATAACATACTATTTTTATTTAGTTTAGTCAAGAAAAAAGATTTAGATTAACTAAATCCTTTTCTTAATAATTTAAATGTTGCCTTTTGTTTACCAAAAGCATTTGTTTCTTTTTCGCTTTTATATAGTAAATCAAAATATACTTTTTTCTTAAATCCTATAGCTCCTCCTCTATCAAGGACTATAGCCATAATATCATCTTTATTTTTTAAATTAGTTATTTTAATAATACTACCAAAGGGAAGTGATTTATCAGCTGCAACAATTCTAATTTTTCCATATTCTTTATCTTGATAATAGATATTATTTTTAACATTATACCCACTTGCTGTAATTCCAGAACATCCCCTGCAATCTGGACCATATCCTGTAATATTACCATGATATGTTGCTAAAACCATTTCTTCTTTTGGTTTTTCAGTATCTTTTTTAATAACTTCATAATCATTTCTAAAGATATTAATTTCTTTACCAATCAAGGTGTTATTAACACCTTGTTCTTTAGAAAAGATTATTTTATTAATAAAAATTAATAAATAAATAATTATTTTTACCATTATTCCCCCATGAATTAAGTATAACATATTTTTAAATATTTTTTATTTCCAAATATTGGAATAATATATTATATGAATTTTATCTTTAAATATTAAAAAAATGACCCACTTTTAAGAATTTCAGTGACCCATTTTTAAAGTTATAAAGTTTTATGATGTTCTATTTCTTCATCTTTAAAATTATTTTCATCTTTATTAATACTAGAAGTTATAGCATTTCTTAAACTTTTATAATCTGATTTAATATTAGATATTTTTCTTTGATTTATTTGATTTTCATTTTGTAAATTATTAATTATTTCTTCTTGATTATTAAATAGATAATCTTTTTCTTCTTGTTTTTTTTCGTATTGTTTTAAAGATTTATGGGCTTTAACGCCATTTATTGCTGCTGATAAGACACCATATGATGTTAAAAAACCAGTACCAATTATTCCTAAACTAAATACTAAATCACTGGCTTCAAATAATATATAAGGAGCCGCTATAAGAGAGGCTGCCGCAACTACGCCTCCAACAATTGCTTTCCTTAAACATTTTTTAAATTTTTCATAGAAGGAATTTTCTTCTTTTTTAATATCTTGATATTTCCCCATATTCATTTTCTCCATTTTTAATAGATTATTTAAATCTTCTTCATTGATTATTTTAATACCTAGTTTAATAGCATTATCATATTTACTACCAGGGTTTTCTCCAACAATAACATAGTCTGTTTTTTTGCTCACTGATCCTGATACTTTACCTCCATTTATTTCTATAAGACTTCTTATTTCATCTCTTGGAGTTGACAAGGTACCTGTAATAACAAAGGTTTTATCTTTAATTAATTCATTATCTATTTCTTCTTGTAAATAAGTCATATTAACGTTTAATTCTTTTAAATTATTGATTAAAGATAAATTTTCTTCATTTTGAAAATAAGCATAAACACTACTTGCAATCTTTTCACCAATATCCGAGATACTTTCTAATTCTTCATATGATGCTTTTATAATATTATCCATATCTTTATATGTTCTTGCAAGAATTTTAGCTGTTTTTTTACCAACATAACGAATACCTATTCCAAATAATAATCTTTCTAGGGAATTTTGTTTACTATTTTCTATTTCTGTTAACAGGTTTTCGATACTTTTTTCACCAAAACCTTCTAGTTCTTTTAGTTCATCTTTGTATTTTTCTAAATGATAAAAATCCAAGATACTCTTAATATAACCAAAGTTATAAAAATCTTCAATAATACGATCGCCAAAGCCAGAGATATTCATAGCATCCCGTGAAGCATAATGAATTAATCCTTCAATTTTTTTACGATCACAGAAATCATTTACGCAGTAGTATGCTGATTCATCTTCTTTTTTTACTAAGGTACTACCACAGATAGGACAAGTTTTCGTCATTACAAAATCACGTTCATTACCAGTTCTTCTCTCTTTTAAAACAGTAACTACTTCAGGAATAACATCACCTGCTTTTTTAATACCAACGGTATCTCCTATTTTAATATCCTTACTAATAACAAAATCTTCATTATGTAAAGTAGTCTTCGAAATAGTTGAACCCATAACAAGTACTGGTTCTAAAATAGCGTTTGGTGTTACTTGACCCGTTCTTCCTACAGTAAACTTAATATCAATTAATTTGGTATAACTAATTTCTGGAGGGAATTTGTATGCAGTTGCCCATTTAGGATAACGGGCTGTAAATCCCATTTTAGCTTGATCAGATAAACTATTAAGTTTAATTACAACACCATCAATATCATACGGAAGAGATTCACGAATATTTTTTTTACCTTCAATGTATTTTAGTACTTCATTAACATTTTTTACCAATGTATTATTGTCTTTATTAGTACGAAAACCTAACTCTTCCATAAATTTTAAAGCATCTAGATGTGTTTTAATACCATAATCTTCGGGATTTGGTAAGTGATAGATAAATACTTCTAAATTTCTTTTTTTAGCAATAGAACTATCAAGTTGTCTTATACTTCCTGCTGCAGCATTACGACAATTTTTAAATAATGGTTCATGATTTTTTTCTCTTTCTTTATTTAGTTCTTGAAGAGTTTTTTTACTCATGAAGATTTCTCCTCTTACTTCAATATCAATATCATTATTTATTTTAAGAGGTACTGTTTTAATAGTTCTTACATTGTTAGTAATATCTTCTCCTGTTACACCATCACCACGGGTAGCTGCACTTTTAAAGATTCCTTTTTCATATTTTAAAGATACTGATAATCCATCAATTTTAAGTTCACAAACATATTCTGGAGTAATTCCTTCTTTTTTAATACGAGAATCAAATAAAACTATTTCTTCTTCATTAAAAACATCTGATAAACTCATCATTGGTTTGTCATGAACTACTTTCTCAAATTTATCTAAAACCTCTCCACCTATTTTTTTGGTTGGTGAATCATCTCTTATAAGTTCCGGATATTTATCTTCTAATTTATATAACTCTTCTAAGTAATTATCATATTCTTGGTCTGTTATAGTAGGATTATCTAACACATGATAATCATAATTAGCTTTATTTATTATTTCTACTAAATTATCAATTCTTTTTTTTATTTTTTCTAATTCCATAAGTTAGCTGGATATACTCCTTTTTCAATTAATTTATTTATTTCTTTAACAACATAATCTTTATCTTCTTTATATGTTACCCCAAGCCATTTGTCAGTTGATTCTAATACCGTTACTACCTTATCACTTTTTATTTCTTCAAAAACAACATCTGGTATTAAGTATTCTGCATCAAGCAAATGATCCTTATTTTTTTCTAGGAATTTATTGATACCATCTGATAAAGTATCAAATATTTTATCAGTAAAACCAAAGAAATTCATTGATACAAGAGCATTTTCTTCTACTTTAAAACTTTCTCTTCCATCAAGAGGGCTTGCTATAATCTCACCATTAATTCTTTCAATTTTGCTTTCAATGATATTAGTAAGTAAACCATTTTCACTTTCACAAACACCACGTTTTACTGATCCATTTTCTGTCATAGTATTACATACTCTAAAAGCTACCATAGCATAGTTATTAGGATTAGTATTATTATCAAAAAACTCTTTGATTTTCATAAAAGCAGAAGGTCCATAATAATCATCTGAATTAATCATTACAAAATCACCATGGACTTTTTCTTTACAACAAAGAATAGCATGAGCAGTACCTAAAGGTTTTACTCGATTACTTAAATCGTAATCTCCATTAACATTTTGCATACTTTGAAAAATATACTCTACAGGTATCTTTCCTTCAATTCTTTTCCCTATTGTATCACGGAATAATTCATAATTTTCTTCTTTAATAATAAAAGCTATCTTACTAAATCCTGCTTTAATAGCATCAAAACATGAATAATCAATAATAAATTCACCATTAGGACCAAATGGTTCTACTTGTTTAAGTCCTCCAAATCTTGAGCCCATTCCGGCTGCTAAAATAACTAAAGTTAAATCTTTTTTCATTTTATCATTTCCTTTCAATATTATTTTATCAAATTATCACTGAAAAGTATATATTTTAATTTTCATTTTTATAATTCAATACTATGATTATAAAATAATAGTAATTAATCTTATTCAGTAATTTTATGAATACTTGGATGATTTTTCATAAGAGTCTTAATTCCATAAGGCATTTTAAATGCTATTTTCATCACTGATTTTTCGATAGTAATAATTTTACCAGCACCAAAATTATCATGATAAATAAATTCTCCTTCAGAAAACTCTTTATCACTATTATCACTAGCAAATACTTTCTTTACTTTATTTTGATTATTAATAAAACTATTTTCTTCTTTATTTTCGATATCTAATGTTTCTTCATCAATTTCATTAATAAATCGGCTTACAGGATATGTTATATCCTTTCCATAAAGAACACGCCCTCTTGCATTAGTAATATATAATTTTTCCTTAGCTCTTGTAATTGCCACATAACAAAGTCTTCTTTCTTCTTCTATTTCACTATTAGATTCAAGTGATATGGCATGCGGAAATAATCCTTCTTCCATACCAGTTAAAAAGACATAATCAAATTCAAGTCCTTTTACAGCATGTACTGTCATTAAACTTACTCTATTACTAGAATCAGTTACTTCAGTATTATCACTAATAAGACTTACTTCATATAAGAAATCAGGAAGTGATATAAGGCCATATTTATCTTCAAAAGCTTTACTAATTGATTTAAACTCTTCTAAGTTTTCTAATCTTGTTTCAGCTTCAACTGAATTTTCTTTTAATAATTCTTCACGTAATCCTGATTTATCCAAAACTTCTTCAATTAGTTCCGTTAAAGACAAGTGATTAACTGCATCTTGTAAATCTAAAATAATATTTTTGAAACTTAATGCCTTACCACTATCAATAGCATCAAATAAACTAATACCTAACTCATTACTTTTATATACTAAGTCATCAATAGTACGATTTCCAATCCCTCTTTTGGGCGTATTAATAGCTCGAAGTAAACTAATTGCATCTCTTGGATTATTAATAACCTTTAAATAGGCCATCAAATCTTTTATTTCTCGTCTTGCATAGAAATTAACAGCGCCAATAATACGATATGGAATATTTTTCTTTAATAATTCATCTTCAAATACACGTGATTGAGCATTTGTTCGATAAAGAATTACAATATCATCCAAAGATACATTTTTCTTTTCTAGTTCCAATATTTTATCTGTTACATAATTTACTTCATCTTTACCATTACGAGCTCGGTAATATGTTACTTTTTCTCCATCACCTTTAATGGATTCTAATTCTTTTTCTTTTCTTTCAATATTATGTTTTATAACAGAATTAGCGGCATTTAAAATATTTTTAGTACTACGATAATTTGTTTTTAAAATAATTGTTTTACATAAAGGATAATCTTTTTCAAAATTTAAAATATTTTTAAAATTAGCTCCACGAAAACCATATATGGCTTGATCTGAATCACCTACAACACATATATTTTGATATTTTTTAGCAAGCATCTTGGTAAAAATATACTGTGCTTCATTAGTATCTTGGTATTCATCAATTAAAATATATTTATATAAATCTTGATATTTCTTTAAAAGATCTTTGTTCTCTTTAAATAACTTTATTGGTAATATTAACAAATCATCAAAATCAACAGCATTATTTTCTCTTAATTCTTTTTCATATTCTTTATATACAGGAATAACTAATTTATCAAAATCAGACATTGCATAACGATTATAACTATCAGCATCAATTAAGTCATTTTTTAAGCTACTTATCTTATTTCTAAAAGTTTTAGGAGAATATTTTTCAGTATCAATATTAAGTCTTTTTAATACTCTTTTAATCGCTGTTAAACTATCTTCCGTATCAAAAATAGCAAAATTATTATCAAGTCCTAAGTATTCATTATTATATCTAATTAATTTTAATCCAAAAGAATGAAAAGTTGATATTTGCATATTTCCTGCTTCTCCACCAACTAATTTCGTAACTCTTTCTTTCATCTCCGCAGCCGCTTTATTTGTAAATGTTATTGCAAGAATATTTCTTGGATTAACACCTTTTTCTATTAAATAAGCAATACGACTTGTTAAAACCTTTGTTTTACCACTACCAGCACCCGCTAAAACTAATAATGGTCCATTTAAATATGTTACGGCATCTTTTTGTTCTTTATTTAATAAATCTAAATTCATATCACACCTCTATCTTTAATAATTATAAACTATCATCAAAATAAAAGAAATATTCTTGACAAAATTTTATAAAATAATAAAAAAAATGCCAAACGAATAATTATCGCTACACGCACTAAATAGCATTATTCATTTGGACTTTTATATGTCAAGCAAATGTACTAGTCGCTCTTATTGAATACATTTACACTTGACCAGAAATAATTATATGTGCCTAAAAGACACAATTCGTATTATAATCTTTCCTACAATTTAATATTATCAAATTTTTTTATTAATTGCAAGTGTTTTTTTATTTTTTTATTATTTTTTCAATACCGCCTTCTAAACTATAGGTATGATATCCTCTTTTTTTTAAGATATTAGAGACATCCATACTTTGAATTCCTTTATCACAAACCAACAAGTATTCTTCATTTCTCTTTAGATATTCACTTGGATTACTTAATAAATTTATATAATCAATATTTCTACTTCCATTAAAGTGAAATCTTTGATATTTAATACTTGTTCGTAAATCAATAATATTTTCTTTTTTAAAATCATGTATTGTCATACTATATTATATATATAATATCTTTAACTTATTCTGGAATTTTAAATTCTTCTAAATTACCATCTTTATTTAAAATTTTATTGACTGATTCACTAACTTCTTTTAATTTATCATCACATTCTTTAGATAATTTAAAAGCTTCATTAAATTTATTTAATGCATCATCAAGTGGTACCTCTCCCTGTTCTAATTCTCTAACTATATCTTCTAATTTTTTTATATTTTTTTCAAAATTTATTTTCTTTTCTTTTTCCATATCTTCCTCCTATTTTTTTTATATAAACTTTATCTTCGCTTAATTCTTTAATAGTGGTTTCTTTTTCATAAAATTTATTATCTTTTAAAAAGATTTCTTTTTTAATATCACCATCTTGATAAGTTAGATGATATTTCAAAATAATTTATTTATCATTAAATAAATCGCAGTGACGTAATGATATTTCAAAATAATTTTAAAACACATTAATAGAATATCATCATTACTTTTATCGATTATTTCTAATTTACAACCTGTAATATCATTACTATTAACAATTAATAAATACATTTCATCTATATTATTTATACTGAGAATATATTTGCTTAAACAATAATTTAAAAAAGTTTCTTCATCAAAATTGTTATGATAATCTAATAAATTAATATCAAAACATTTATCATTGATATAGAATGAATAAGAATATTCCTTTTCTAGAATATCTAAATCATGATTAATCATATTTTTTTTCACTAAAGATTTATTATTTTTTTGATAAAGATATTCTTTAACATCAAATATTTTATGTGAGTGATTATCATAAATCATAACATATTCTTTTTTATTAGATGAAACATAAGTTTGCATCTTTTTATAATTTGATGATACCTTAATTTGTTCATCATCACATTTAATCAAAACATTTAAATTATATCCTTCAAAAGATACTCTTGTAATGACATTTTTTTGATAATCTTTAATAACATCATTTATGATAATTAAAAGATGACTATCACATAATTTATGAAATTCCTCTTCAATCATTTTATTTTGAAACGTTAGATTCTTCATATACATCTTTTACCACACTTTCTATTATACCATCTGTTAAAGTAGTCATAATAATATCATTATTTTTAACATTTTTTATACTCGATATTACTTTATCATTTTGTTTAGTTATCGTATATCCCCTTTTAATGGTTGTTATAGGATTTAAAACTTCTACTTTAGATAATAAATTAATATAAATATTTTTTTTATTTTCCATTATATTATTTATATTTATTTTTAATCTTTTTATTAATTCATTATAATTATAGGCTTTATCGGCAAACAAAAGTCTTGGATTTTTAAAAATAAAACTTGATTTTATCTTAGATATTTTTTCTTCATTTGAAGAAATATTTACTTTTATTGCATTAATTAATCTTTCATATAAATGATCAAAATTCTGTTCCTGTTTTTCATATAAACTCATGGGATTTTTTAAAATATAATTATTCTTTAAATTATCTAAGATTTTCCTTTCTTTATCCAATTTGTTAGTTATTCCTTTGGTTAATCTTATACGATACTGCATTATCATATTCAAAACATCTAAAGTATTTGGAACCGCCATTTCTGCAGCCCCCGTTGGAGTAGGAGCTCGAAGATCAGCTACAAAATCCGAAATAGTAAAATCAATTTCATGACCAACACCACTGATTATCGGTATTTCACTATCATAAATACTTCTTGCAACTATTTCCTCATTAAAAGCCCACAAATCTTCAATTGATCCCCCACCACGACCTAAAATAATTAAATCTAGTGGATATGTATTTGCAAGATGAATATTTCTTACAATATCATCCTTAGCATCAGCTCCTTGAACAAGGCATGGAAAAAGAATCGTTTCACATATAGGAAACCTTCTTTTAATGGTTGATAGAATATCTCTTATAGCTGCTCCTGTTGATGCTGTAATAATCCCTATTCTCATAGGATACTTAGGAATACTTTTTTTATGTTCCTTTTTAAAAAGACCTTCTGCTTCTAATTTCTTTTTTAATTTTTCAAATTCTAAATATAAATTACCTAAACCATCCTGTTGCATATCATTTACATATATTTGATATGATCCCGTAGTTTCATATACTGTTACTTTACCACTTACTAATACTTTCATCCCATCAACAGGTTCAAAATTAAGAGACTTTGTATTAGTAGCAAACATAATAGCAGATATCTGACTATTTTCATCTTTCAAAGTAAAATAAAAGTGTCCTCTTGTATGATGTTTAAAATTACTTATTTCCCCCTTAATATGAATATTATTAAGTTCTAATTTTTCATCAAACATCTTCTTTATTGATTTATTAAGAGCCGTTATTGTATAATACTTCACATTCATGATTATTGCTCACATTCATTTTTATAGATACCATCAAGCATAGCATTAATCATTTTAGTAACATTATCATCACTATATTTATGTGATAAATTAAGAGCTTCATCAATAACAATCTTATATGCAGTATCAGTGTATTTAAGTTCATAAATAGCAACACTAATTATTGCTTTATCCATCTTACTAAGTCTATCTATTTCCCAATTTACTAAATATTTATTAGCAAGTTTGGATAATTCCATTTGATTATTCTTAACTCCATTTATAAGTTCTAGAACAAAATCATCAGTATTCTCTATTTCCTCTTTAACAAGACTATTAATATCATAGTCCACCTTGGCATTTTCCAAAATATAAGTTTCATAAATAATTTTACAAGCCACTTCTCTTAATTCTGTTCTAGTCATTTCACATCACCTATAAAGATTATACTATATTTTAAAAAAAAATACTATTTATATTTAGTATTTTTTACATTTTTAATAATTTAATTTTAAATTATCCAATAAATCTTCAATATCACTTTTATATTCTATATCTGTATTCACATAAATAACACTATTATCCATTCTAATTAATAACATATAATATTTTTCAGTCTCAATATGATACAAATTATAATTTGATGTATTTTCTTCTTTAAAGTAAGTATATTTATTTTTTTCTTGATTAAAAGCATCTTGATTAGTTAGAAAAAATCTATATGCATAATCATCATCTTTTAACTTAATGAATTGTACTAAATAATCTTTTTCTCTATTATAGGCATAACATATATCTTGAACATAATCATAATTCTTATATTCCCTATTTTCATTATCTAGATAATATCCTTCATTTAAAGATGTTTTGCGAAATTCATCAATATTTAAGTGATAATTAGTACAACCTGATAAAATTAATATAGTTACAATAATTAATATTTTTCTCATAAACTATTTAATTTTTCCATTAATTTTTCATTTGCTGCACTAGGATCTATTTTGCCTTTACCTTCTTTCATAATTAATCCCATAAGAGCTTTAGCACTTCTTGTATTACCATTTTTATAGTCTGAAATAATCTTTTCATTATTACTTAAAACATTATCAATAATACTATTAAGTAAATTATCATCAAAAGATACATTTAATCCCTTATCACAAATAATATCATCAATATCTTTAGAAGTTTCCATAATATCAATTAGAATATCTTTAAAGATTTTGTTATTAATCTCTTTCTTATCTAGTTTATTTACTAAATCACGAAATTTTTGATGAGTTAATTTAGTATCTTCAATTTTTAGATTATTTTTATTTAAATATGATTGAATATCACCTAACAATAAGTTAGAGGCAATAACTAAATTTATATCTAAAAAGTTTTCTAAATAGTCAGATATTTCTTTATTAGCAATAATTTTTTCAATGTTAATTGGAAGAATTCCCGATTTTTCATAATCCTTTCTTCTTTCATCAGGCATTCTTGATAACTCATTAATAGCATCATGAATAAAATCATCCGTTAAATTAACATACGGAATATCAGGTTCAGGGAAATAACGATAATCATTACCCGTTTCTTTAACTCTCATTAAAATAGTAGTTCTTGTTTTATCATCAAATCTTCTAGTTTCTTCACGTAGTTTTTCGCCTTTTTCTAATATTTCTTCTTGTCTTTTTGCTTCATAGTTAATTGCTTCTCCAACATTAGAAATAGAACCAATATTTTTTACCTCTATTTTTGTTCCTAATTCATTAGTTTTTGATATAGATACATTGGTATCACATCTCATTGAACCTTCTTCTATTTTGCAATCAGATACGCCAGCGTAAAGTAATAATTCTCTTAATTTTTCAAGATATTTAACCGCTTCTAGAGCACTTTCCATACAAGGTTTTGTAACAATTTCTATTAAAGGTACCCCTGCTCGATTATAATCTAATAAACTATATTTATCACTATGAACACTCTTACAGGTATCCTCTTCAATATGCATTTCTAGTATTTCTATTTTTTTCTTTTTCCCATTGATATCAATTTCAACATAACCATTAGTACCAATTGGTGTTTCGTTTTGAGTTATTTGAAAATTTTTAGGATTATCAGCATAAAAATAGTTTTTTCGATCAAAATGCATTTTTTTAGTAATATTTAAATTTAATACATGACATGCTTTAATAGCAAAAGATAATACTTCACTATTAAATTGTGGTAAAACCCCAGGGTATGCCATATCTATGATATTAGCGTTGGTATTAGCAATTGAACCATAATTAGATAAACTAGGAGAAAATATTTTTTCTTTAGTTTTAAGTTCACAATGTACTTCTATTCCAATAGTTTTTCTATATTCCATTTCGCACCTTCTTACTATCAAATTTTACTTTTTTTTCAATAAAACTAGCAAGTTGATAAATAGTATCCTCTTTATATAAATTACCAATTATTTGTAGTCCTATTGGTAAATTTTCCCTATTTAATCCTATAGGCATGGAAAGAGATGGAAAGCCTCCCATATTAGCATGCATAACTAAAATATCATCCATAAATCCTTTTAAAGGATCATTTTGATTCATTCCTAAATCATATGCACATCTTGCGGCAGTTGGACCTATTATTAAATCATATTTTTTAAAAGCATCAAGAAAGTTTTTCTTCAAATCATCTCTAATTTCTAGAGCCTTATTATAATATATTTTAGCATTTTCACCACTTAGTAAATAACTTCCTACCATAATTCTTCTTTTTACTTCCTCACCAAAACCATAGCGTCTTGTCTTTTTATATAAATCATCTAAACTAGCAGGATTAGGATATGAATAACCATATTTAATACCATCAAATCTTGCTAAGTTAGAACTTGCTTCACCCATAGCGATAATTTGATAAAGAATAGCCGTTTTATCAATATATTTAATATCTACTATATCAACTTGGATTTTATTATCTTCTAATATTTTTTTGATATTCATTATCTTTTCTTTAACTTCAGGATCAATTATATCACTAATAAAAAATGATGGAATAGCTACTTTAAAATTTTCAAGAGGTTTATCAATTTCTCTAGTAAAATCAATATCTGTATCAAAACTTGTTAAATCACGTTTATCCAAATGAGATATAGCATTTAAAAGAATAGCATTTTCATATACATTTCTTGACATAACACCAACTTGATCAAGACTAGATCCATAAGCTACAAGTCCATGTCTTGAAATTCTTCCATAAGTTGGTTTCATTCCAACAATACCACAAAAACTTGATGGTTGTCTAACACTACCTCCAGTGTCACTACCAAGTGCCAAAGGAACAATACCAATAGATACAACTGCAGCTGAACCACCACTAGAACCTCCCGTAGTTTTATTATAATTCCAAGGATTATGAGGAGCTCCATAATAACTTGTTTCTGAAGTTGACCCCATAGCAAACTCATCCATATTTGTTTTTCCAACAATAATCATGTGATGATCTTTGATATAATCAATACATCCAGCATCATAAATAGATACAAAATTATCAAGCATCCGTGAGGCACAAGTACATTTCATATCTTTTACCATAATATTATCTTTAATAGCAATAGGTATACCAAATAAAATATCATCAGGAACATTCATTTCTTCAAGTTTTTTAGCTTCCAATAAAGCATAATCTTTATATGTATTAATAAAAGCATTTAAATTACTATTTTCAATTTTTTCAAAACATTCATTTACTAATATTGTTGGGGTTATCTCACCTTTTTTTAATAGTTCATGAATCTCTTTTAAACTTAAATCTAAATATTTACTCATTAATCATCACCGGAGCCTCTACAAAATTTCCCATCTTTTTTGGAACATTTAAAAGAACATTTTCATTAGTAACAGAAATATTTTTTCTTTCTAAATCAAAAGTATTATCTGTTGGTGAAAACATTTTTTCATCATCAAAATCATCTATATCTTTTATTTTATCTACTTCATCTAACAATATTTTTAAATCTTTTTGATATTTTTGTAATTCTTCTTCCGTTATCTCTATTCTTGCTAAATCAGCAACGTGCATAACTTCTTCTTTAGTTAACATAATTTCCTCCATTTCTAAATATAATTATATACCAAAAAACAACTTTTTAAAAGTTGTTTTTTATTATTGTTCATAAATATCGACTTTCCTATTTTTATTTCTTAATAGTCTCATTCTTTTTTCTTCTTCTTCATCAAGTTCTACTGCTTTAACAGATACTTTTTGGGCAATACTTCTTAAATTCCCAACAATAGCCTCTTTAGCACTTTGAATACCACTTAATCTTGATGAAACATTAGAACAAATTACATCAGTTGAATAATTAGCAATTTCGCTTTGAATGCCGCTACACTTCCCATCTATTCCAGATAAAGAACCAGCAACAGATCCTATTGCACCACTAAAAGCAGCAGCTTGTGCCATATACTTTCCCATTATTTCACCAAATCTCCTATTCTATCTTTTGTTTCTATATAAATATTCGAAAAATCAAATAATTTATCAGCAATCTCCTCATTATTTTTTATTATTTTATTTTTTTCTTTTTCTTGTTCCTGGACCATAAAGCTTCGAAACAACTCTCCAGCGTCTGATATTAACATTTCTTCATAATTAATTGTTGCCTGAGATATATTAGAAACAATATCTAATAACTTTTCACTTTCAGTCTTCAAAACATTAGATAAATCAGAAAGAGTTTCCGCTGTTACACTGACCTTATCCATCTAGCACCACCTTTCGTATTTTCATCGTCATTCTTCCGATATTCATGATTTATGTTTGCAACAGTTTCTTCATAACGATATAGTGTTCTTTCCAGATAATTCATAAGTTTGGTCATACGATTAATATACGCCAAATAATCTTTTATCATATCATTATATTTTTCTATCATAATAACATAATTATCACTTTCCCATTGAAGTTTATTTTTTTCATTATCTAAATATCTTACTATATCAGTAAAATCATCAATATAGCGTGATACCAAATTAACATATTCTTCTATTTTATCTCCTTTTACTACAAGTTTATCCATAGACACCTCTATCTTAACATTAATTATATCACAAACATTTCTAAAAGAAAACCTATTTTTCATCTTTTTTTAAAAATAATAATACGTTTCCCAATAATATTAAATAACACATAATTTTAATTCCATCTAAATTATTTATAAAGTAATAAAAATTCATTTTAGCATCAATCCACAAAACCATATCGCTATCAAAAATAGTACGGTAATCAATAACAATAATGGCAATTATTCCTAAAATAGATGCTAAATTAAATAAAATATTATCTTTTACCTTATCTTTAAATAAACTCAAAACAAAAAAAAGTAAAATTAAAAATAAAGGTATTCCTATTACCAGAATATTTACAACATCTCGATGATAATAATCATTTAAAGAAAATAAAATATACAAAGTTAAAGTAAATGCTATAATTAAAAAAATTATTTTTGAATAAAATAAACAAGAATTAATACCTTTTTTCATATATTATCACTCATTTCCAAAATGATTTCTGATAACTGTAAATAATTATTAACAATCATTTGATATTGTTCATTTATAGCATCCCTAATATCATTATTTAAAACATCATATTGATAATTACTATTATTTTCTAATTCACGACAAATATAATTAGCATTATTAATTAAATTATAAATATATTTATCAACTATTTTGTCCACTTGATTATTAACTTTAATACTACTAATATAGCCATCATTTATAATAGTATCTAAAAAATAATTATTTAAAAAATATAAATCTTTATATCTTAGTTTATCTCCAGGAATTTTTTTATATAGTCCATCATTTTTCATCAGATAAACTATTCTCTTATATGTATTATTTGAAGAGTTATTAAAAGCATTTTCTAATTTTATAATATTATCTTTAAATTTAATTAAATTGTGATCTTTATCACTTACAAATACTTCTTTATTTAAATATCTTGCGTGATTAATATTAATAATTATCGTATATGACGATAATATTATTAAAATACCACATATAGTATACATAATTATTTCTGTATATTCTTTAAGAAATGCTTTCATTTTGTTCCCTTAAAACAACTGAATAATGATAATGTTTTTTTAAAGTATCAATAGAATCATCTGCTATATAAATTTTTAATGAGTAATCATTAGTTTTATTGCCTAAAACCTTATTACTATCTAAAACATTATCTTTTAAATTATCTAATTTACCACTTTTTATTAATTTATTATCTAACCTTAATTCATATGATAATTCATTTTTATTCAAGAAGGTATCACTACTACACCCATCCTGTGCTTCACTTGGACTAACTTCTTGAAATTCCAATACATAACTTGCTTCTTCTTTAAGATTATTTTTAACACGGAAATAGTATACTGGTATATTGCCATCATCATCTTTAGGAACAGCGTTAAGATATGTAATAGATCCATTATTTAAAAGTTGTAGCCTAACATTATCAGCAAGCATTTTACCTTCTCTTTGATCAAAATAAATATACCAAAAATAACCACCAGCAATTGTAAAAGCAATCATGCTAATAAAAGCAATTCTAAGCATTAATAACCTTTTCATTTTTTTTGCCTCCATTCATAATATTTTTTACTAATTTATAAATATCCATTATGATAATAAACAAGCTTGGCACCACGATTGCTAAAATCCATCCATATGATGTAACTAAAAAGTATTTAATATAACCAATCTTAGGAATTCTCATCACAACTTTTCCCATTATTTGACCTAATTCAATAGGACTACGATCAACAGTTTCATTATGATCTCCTTTAGTTACATATATTTTCTTACCATTTTCTTCTTTAACATCAACAATTCTATGAGTTATTAAAACTCCATAATAACTAGGATCAGTTGCTCGATATGTTACAACATCTCCTTGTTTTAATTCTTTATCAGTATCTACCCTTTTAATTAACACAGCATCTTTTATTTTTATTAATGGTTCCATACTACCAGATACAATAACATAAGCTCCATATAATGGTGTTTCCAAATTCTTCGTTTTAAATTTAAAATCAACAAAATAAACAGCAAGTAAAACACCAACACCAATTAAAAGTACTAAAACAGAATACATCAAAATACTTATCATATAGTTAAATAACCATTTAACCTCTTCAAATACTTTTTTCATCATAAACCTCTAAAATGTGCTATTTGCATAAACATTTACTCTTGCGACAATAGAACGTTCTTCATAATTTTGATTAACAACTTTAACATCTTCTGAGATCCACATTCTCAAGGTATAATCTTTATATCCTCTTTTGGCATCTTCTGGCGTTACCATTCCGCTATAAAGAATTATTTCATCACTATTACCATTATATAAAGAATATTCGTTAAATGTTTTTATTCTTCCCGTTTCTCTAATACAATTAGGGATATCTACTCCTTCATTAACAAGATAAACTTTAACCCAATCATTTGCTAAATCAGATTCCTTTAATTTTTCCAAAGTAATATTATATTTCACACCAACTGATGCATCATTAAAACGAAGTTTAAAATTATATGTTTTATATTTTCCTTCTAATTTTTTACCTATTTCATCACTCGTAGGAAATTGATTAGTTAAGTAAATATAATCTCCTAAACTCTTATCTTCTGTAAAAACATATTCAAAATATGCATTCTTTTCTGTACTAGAATTATTATTACCATCATCGGTTTCATCAACTATCTTTTCAATGCTTTTAATATTATTTATTGGTTGCTTAATATTATCATCGTGATAAAGTCTTTCTTTTAAATAATTTCCTGATAAACTTATTACTAAATAAATAGCAACAATCGTAATAAATATTAAAATAGCAAATAGTTTATTATATCTTTTTAAAACAGCTAATATTCTCATAAATACCTACCTTATATTAATAGAATACCATAAACTATTAAAATATACAATTATTTATATAAAAAAAAAGAATAAAATTTTTCATCAATAATGTCAACTACTTTACTCTTTTTAATATTTCAATATATTTATTAACTTTAAAAGCCCAACTACTATTCTTATTAAAATGCTTATATATCTTCACAGGCGTCTGTTCTTTGCTGTCTTCAAAATTCTTTCTGATATTTAAAACCAAATCTAGAATACTATCATCTATTTTATCATATTTTTTATATGATCCACCAAAACAACCTGGTTCTCCTTTTTCCATATATACATTGTTACACTCTTTAAAAAGAATTGTACAATCATATTTACAAGTTGTACTTTCTAGAATTATTCCTCCGATTAAATAAGGATCAACCCCTTTATAAGCTGCTGTCTTAACAATATATTCCCCATAACCTTCAAGAGGCGTTTTATTAAAGTATTTATCCATCTTAGCAATAATATTCTCTATTTTTTCTTTATTATATTCTTCGACTACCACATCAAGAAATTCTACTTTTTCTGTTTCGATAACAACAGGTTTTTCCTTAAAATAAACCATCATATCATTATCTATAATAACCTTATTAAACTCTTTAATTCCATAAAAAATGAAGAAATTAAACACTAATAAAGTAATTAAAATAACACTTCTTCTCATAAAAGCCTCCCACTAATTATTATTCTTGAACATTTGTTTCTATAACTGTAATCTCCTTTTTATCACTTGAAACATTATTAAATTTTAATTTCGATAATTTTATTGTAAAAATAATATCAGTTAATGCATCAAAAACAAAGAATCCACCAATAAATCTTATTAATAAATCAGTAATATTCTTTGCATTTACCATAATATATATTGAAAATGCAATAAAGATAATACTTATTATTAAACTAATCCACCATCTATTAACATTAAATCTTCTTAAACTTAAACTATTAAACATAAATGTCACTGCATCCATAAACATAATTACACCTGCGCAAAAAGGAATAAGAGATATCAAAACATCAGGATTAAGTATTAGAAATAATCCAAAACTAAGACAAAGAATTCCTCCTAATAAATTAAATTTACTATAAAACTCTGTCTCTTTCTTTTGATATACACTAATTGTATAAATAAGACCATAAAGTATTGCTACAACACCAATAATATAATTAACAGCATCACGAACAAAACTAGGATTTAATAACATAATTAATCCCATAATAATATAAATTATTGATACAAAATAAACACTTCTTTTAAATTTTTTTAATACTTCCACTTAAATCACCAACAATATCATACTACAAAATACTTTTTTTATCTATAAAAAGTTAAAAATATTTTTATAATTTACAAAAAAAAATAACATTTATATGTTACTTTTTATATTTTTATGATAATCCTTTAATATTACCTTTATCACTTATAGTCATTTTAAGGTATGCTGCTTCCTTCGGAAGACCTGGCATAGTCATTATTTTACCCATTAAAACTACGATAAATCCCGCTCCACTTGATAGTCTTACATCAGTTACTTTCATTGTAAAGTCACGTGGACTTCCTAATACTTTTTGATCATCTGTTAAGGAGTATTGTGTTTTAGCAATACATACTGGTAATCCCCCAAAACCATTATCTTCAAAACTTTTTATTTTTTCACTAGCAATATCACTATATTCCACATTTCCAGCTCGATATATTTCTTTACATATTTTATTAATCTTTTCTTTAATAGGTAAATTATAATCATAAAGTTTCTTATAATCAATTTTATTATCGCATAATTTAACTATTTTAGAAGCAAGAGTTACTGCACCTTCTCCACCTTTAGAGAATGACTCTGATATCTCAAATAAGCAACCCAAATCTTCACAATATTTTTTAACAAAAGCAATTTCTTTATCTGTATCAAAACCAAATTTATTTAAACAAATAATAATGTTTTTCGTATACTTTTGCATATTCTTAATATGAGTTTCAAGATTTTTAATACCTATTTTAATAGCATCAATATTTTCTTTGGTAATATTATCTTTATCAATACCACCATTATATTTCATACTTCTAATTGTTGCATTAATTACAATACATGATGGGGTAAGACCTGCTAGAGGACACTTGATATCCAAGAATTTTTCAGCTCCCAAATCAGCTCCAAATCCAGCTTCCGTAACAACGTAATCAGCAAGTTTAAGACCTAGTTTTGTTGCAATAACACTATTACATCCATGAGCAATATTAGCAAAAGGTCCACCATGAATAATTGCAGGGTTATTTTCAAGTGTTTGAACAAGATTTGGTTTAATAGCATCTTTTAATACAATTGCTAAGGCATCAACACATTTAAGATCTTTAGCAAAAATCATTTTACCACTCTTACTATAACCAAGTAAGATATTACCAAGTCTTTTCTTTAAATCAGCAAGATCATTTGATAAACAAAGAATAGCCATAATTTCACTTGCAACTGTTATATTATATTTATCTTTTCTTTCAAGTCCTTTATTATCATACTTTATCATTACATTACGAACTGCCCTATCATTTAAATCAACGCATCTTTGAAAAGTAATTCGATCTAAATCAAAATCAAGACTGTTTCCTTGATAAATGTGATTATCTAAAATAGCACAAAGTAAATTATTACATGTTTCAATAGCATGCAAATCCCCTGTAAAATGCAAATTAATATCCTCCATTGGTATTACTTGAGAGTATCCTCCTCCAGTTGCTCCACCCTTAATACCAAATACAGGTCCTAAACTAGGTTCACGAAGTACTACAACACTCTTCTTTCCAAGTTTATTTAAAGCATCATTAATACCAATACTCATCGTAGTCTTACCTTCACCATAAGGTGTAGGATTAGTACTAGTAACTAAAATTAATTTACCATCCTTATTATCCTTAACTTTTTTCATAATATCTAAATTAATCTTAGCTTTATAATCCCCATATAATTCCAAATATTTTCTAGGAATATCAAGTTTTTTAGAAACCCTAACTATTTTTTCATATTTAGCTTTTTTACTTATTTCAATATCTTCCATAACATTTTCTCCTTAATTTAAGTTTATCAAAAAAAAGATAATTTGAAAAGATTATAGACACAATTTTAAAAAATTTCATTAATAAATAAAATTCTTTAATTAATTATTTATTTAATTTAAATATTTTATATATAAATAAAGAAGCATAAATATCATTATACTTCTTATAACATTATTTTATACATTAAAACTATCTACACAAAAAAGCTTGTCCTTCATCATATACTGCTGCACACCATCCACCATCAATATTATTATTAACATCAGTACCAACAAATGCTGCACCATCACCATTTAAAGCAGCAGAAATATCACCTTCACAATACACTGCCCAATTACCATTTAATTCACAGTTGCCTTGCCAAATACCTGTTTCACTATTATTCAACATATCTGAATCGTCTGTAAAAGAAGAATCCAATCCTTCAATACAAAATGGAATTCCCATATTTGGATTTTCTCCTTTGATTCCACAGGCATATGCTTTTTCAATTTTATGAGTTGTATCATTTATTGTTATTCCTAAAAAATAGTTTTTCCCAGTTGAACTTATTACATCATTGTAATCATCATAAAGTGTTTCATTACCTTCTTCTAATGCTTCTAAGGAATCACTATATCCACCATTGTCATAACGATATATCATCTCAGTATATATAAATTTACATCCTGGGCATGATTCTATTGTTCTACTTGCTGGTTCTTCTACCCAGATTCCTTCTTTACTTTCTACTTTTACTTGAAAACTAAATCCGTTTGATTGTAAAGCATTCCATTCATCGGTTGTTACTACTACTCGATTATTTGCCCAGTCACTTGTTGTTCCATTAGTATATGTTTGATTATTTATGGTTACATTTCCTTCTGGATAGGTATCACTTATAGCTACTTTTGCCTTATCAAAATATGCTCTTATGGTAATATTCCCATCTACTCCGGTTGCTCCTGGGGCGATATATCCTACTAATAATTCATCATCTTCACTTATTGTATCATTTGCTAATATTTTATACATTGATGTATTTCCTCCACGGTTAGTAAAATACTCTGCATTTGCTGTTCCCAAGTTTGTTGCTGGATCATTTTCGGTATTATTAGATACACTTACATCGATACTTATTGGTACAGCTCTTTCATTATTTCCACTTCCTACAGTATTATTTACTCCTACAGCACTAACTAAGTACTCTATACCTCCTGTATAATCCGTATCTCCTAATACATTAATGGTTACACTTCCTACATTACTATTATTGTTTGGTAATCCGTTTGATACATCTATGGGAAAAGCATTGGTTAAATTCATTGCCGTTCCTTGACTTGTATTAAAATATATTCTTCCTGTTGCAATCGTATTAGCTCCGCCTGTTCTTGTATAGTTAAAGAAAGCATAAGTTAATCCACTTACCATCCCTATTAAAATAACTACACCTAAAATCATTAGAAATACTTTCTTTTTATTTTTTTGTTCTACCATCTTATACTCCTTACAATATAATTATATATATAAAAAAAGGTCATGTCAATTATTTACATTATTAATTTATTTGTTTTACATTTTTATGTAAATAAAAAATATGGATTATTAATATATTTCCATATTCTTTTTATCATATTCCTTAAATGTTTTAATAGCTTCATCTCTAAGTAGTGGAACAAATTCAATAATTTCTTTATTTTCTTTATGCTTAGCTAGTAAACTAATATATTGATAAATAAAATCATCTCTAAAACCAATGTTTTCTGCATCTTCCTTGGTATTTGCATAGTATACTTTATTTATATTAGCCCATATAATTGCTCCTAAACACATTGGACATGGATAACTTGATGTATATATTTCACATCCTGATAAATCATGTGTCCCAAGATTTTTAGAAGCATCTCTTATTGCATTTACTTCGGCATGTGATGTAGGATCATGCGATTTTAAAACTTTATTTCTTCCACGTCCTACTATTTTGCCATCTTTAACAACACAAGCTCCAAAAGGACCTCCATCTTTACTTTTTAAATTTTCTTCTGCTTCATGAATAGCAACTCTCATATATTCTTCCATAACTTCTCCTTTAATTTACTATTGTATGGTGTACTGTTGGACTATTGATATTTAATGTTCCAAACTTATAACCTTGACTAGTTAATGTCTTTAAAATATTATCTAATTCATTAACTGTATTTGCTTTTATATCATGCATTAGAACAATACATTTAGAACAGTGTTTAACACCATTTACTACATTTGAATATATCCTACTACGACTAGCTCCTGCAGCATCAGAAGAATCTACATCCCAATCAAAATATTGATAACCAAGACTTGCCATTTTACTTGCTGTTGCCTTAACTACACCTTTAGAATAACTTCTACTAACAGTATTTGAACTACCTCCTGGGAATCTAAAAATTTTACTATAGTTTCCCGTATACTTTAAAATATCTTCATTCATTTTATTAAAATCGCTTAAATAAGCATCTACTGATTTATAAATATTCCAATTATGAGTATATGAATGTACCCCAACACTATGACCAGCTTCATATTCTTTTTTTATTAAATTAACATAACCACCAAATTGATGGGTTACGAAAAATGTTGCTTTAACATTATATTTAGCAAGAGTATTAAGTACCTTACTTGTATAACTTCCTGGTCCATCATCAAAAGTTAAATAAATTACTTTATTTTTATTACTTCCACCATTATTAACACTTGGTGTATAAACAGTTACTGTTCTTACTAATTTATCACCTTTAGAATTAGTATAACTTACTTTATATGTTCCATTTTTACTAGTATCTACATTTCCTTCAAGTTTAATATCCTCATCTATCTTATTACCACAACCATCAGTATAAGTATACCCACTATCTTTATATTTACTCCCCTTAACTACATAAATACTTGAACTATCTTTTAATTTAAATATATCTTTAGGTTTCTCTGTTAATTCTATTGGTATCTTTAATTCACTTTCATTATTACTAGAATCAACTGCTTTAATAACATAATTATCATCAACCTCTTCCATACTTGCATTAGTAGTAATATCACCATCATAATTATCAATAACAGAATACTCTATTTTATCTTTATCTTTTTTAGTACAATAATCTCTTACTACCTTAGAAACATTTGTATTAATTTCAGGGATAACATCATCTATTACTTTAATAGTTCTTCCTATTTTAAAAATTCTTCCGTGATAGTTAATATGATAAGTTTCGTTATATGTTCCTAAAACATCTTTATTAATATTACTATCAATTGTTAATTCATATTTATCCTTATTTAATAAAAAATCATTACGATATACTGATACTCCTAAATCCTGATATTCATGATAAACAGTTGATGTAACCATATCACTTCCATTTAATTTAACAGTTATCTTACCATAAATAAACCAAATGACACCAATTAATAAACAAATTATTCCAGTTAAACCAAAAGCTACTACAAACCTCTTCATAAATTCTACTTCTTTCTATTTAAAATTATATCAAAAATTTAAGTATTAAACAACAATATTTTGTTTTTTATTTCTTATTAATTGACAAATTATTCTAAATTTATTACTATAATTATAAAGAATGATATTGAAAGGAAAATAAAAAAATGATTAATGAAGCTGTTATCCTACTTGGTGGTATGGGAACAAGACTACTTCCCTATACAAAAGTTATATCAAAAGAAATGTTACCTATTTATGATAATCCCATAATTTATTATCTAGTTAAAGAATTATATATTTCTGGTATTAAGAGAATTATTTTCGTAGTAAATCAAAATAATGAATCTTTAATCAAAAAGTATTTTAGTAAAAACTTTGTTTTTGAAAATAACTTAGATAATAATAAAAAAACACTTTTAAATGATTTAAATAATATTATTGATAATATGGAATTTATCTATGTTCAACAAAATCTTAAAGGAACATATGGTGCTTTATATAGTGCTAAAGATAAAATAAAAAATGATAATTTTATTGTATTTTATGGAGATGATTACTTACCAAGTTATAATAGTACTAAAGATTTATTAAATAATTTTTATCAAAGCAATAAGATGCAAATATTGATTAAAGAAGAAAAAAATTTACCAAATGTCGGTATTGTTAAAGTAGATAAAGATAATTATTTAGAAAATTTAGTAAAAAAAGATGAAGATCACTCTAATGCAATCTTATTAGGAAGAATGATTTTAAATAAAAAAATATTTAATATCAAAGATAAGTTAGTTACCCATAATAATAATGAATTATATTTATCATATGCTCTTTTAAAGTTTAAAAAAGAAGTATTAACTACTAAATATAATGGTTTTTATTTTAATATAGGAGAAAAAATGGGATTTATAAAAGCTAATATTTATTATATAATGAATAGTGATAAACAAGATGAATTAAATGATTTTATTCAATCTATAAATTAAAGGAGGATATTATGGACTGTTTATTTTGTAAAATTATTAAAGGAGAAATTCCTAGTGAAACAACATATGAGGATGATTTAGTTAAAGTTTTTTTGGATATTAATCCTACAACCAACGGAGATAGTTTAATTGTTCCTAAAAAACATTTTACTGATTTTCGAGATATAGATAATGAAACATTAATAAGAATTAATGATGTTGCTAAAAAACTTTTACCTTTATATCAAGAAAAATTAAAGTGTGATGGTTTAACATTATCTAATAACGCTTTATATTCTCAAGAAATAAAACATTTTCATATGCATTTTATTCCAAGATATATTGATGATGGTGTAAAGCATTTATCTAACAAAGAATGTCTTAAAGATATCAAAACAATAAAAGATAAACTAAAACAATAGTTTATCTTTTATTATTTATATTATATTTCGTTAAAATTTTTATTTTATCATCAATAATATCTGGATTATCCAAATACTCTTTTAATGATTCGGCATATGAAGATTTTGATATTTTTCTCATAGCATAATTAACTATTTGTCTTGCTCTTTCTCTTGTAATACCATATTTTTTTCCAATATCTTCAAGAGTACAACAAACACCATCTTGATTTAGTCCAAATCTCATTTGTAATGCATCTTTTTCTCGAGGTGAAAGAATATTTAATGCATTATTCATTTCATAAAAAAGTGATGACGAAATAACCCTATCATAAGACATATCATCATTATCTATAACCAATCTATTTTGTAATGAATCACCTTCATCTTCAAAAAGCATTTCATCCAAGCTTATTGTATCACATAAATTTTCTTCTATTTTTTTAACCCAAGAAACCGGTATTTTAGCAAAATCAGATATTTCATCTGCTGTTGGCACACGGCTAAGCTCTTCCTTTAATACTGCAAAAGCATGTCGATAACTACCAAGTTTTTCCATGATATAGATAGGTAATTTAATACTTCGATCTTTTTCATGGATATAACGTACAATACATTGTCTTATCCAGTATGTTGCATATGTTGAAAATTTATATCCCTTTGTATAATCAAATTTATTTACAGCAATCATTAAACCTATATTACCTTCTTGAATTAAATCTAGAAAATCAATATTTGTCATATTACGATACCTTTTAGCAACAGCATAGGCTAATCGAAGATTTTTTTCAATTATTATTTTTTTAGCCTCTTCATCACCACTATTTATTCTGTTAAATAATTCATATTCTTCTTTTCTAGATAAAATTCTTGAATGATCCATTTCGTTTAAATACATATTTAATGGACTAGAAACTTTATTATTATCACCATTTTTTTGAAAATCAAAACTATCATCTTTTGATATTTCAATATTATTTATTTCGCAATATGTTTCCATAAAAATAATTAAATGATCATTATTAAAAATATTTTCAATATTTCCAGTAACAATATATTTTTGATATTCATTAAAAATATATTGCAAACTCTTCTTTATTATTTGATTATTATTAATTAATTTACTAATCATAAAGAAATCTGGCATATATGAACATTTAAAAAGAAATTTACTGAATTTATTAAAATTATCCTGAATATTTTCTATATTAACATCTTGAATAAAATTATTATTAATAAAATTATCAATTAAACTATATGCTTTCTCATCATTAGAAAATATTTCTTTAGCATTTTCTAAAACATTAAAATTAATAGCTTTAATAAGATAATTTTTATATTTTTCCTCTCCATAATGTTTTTTTGTTTTATTAATAGCAACTACTACTATTTTAATATATTCTTCATCAGTAAGACCAATATAACTATAAGAACTCCTAATATACTTAATAGTTTTCTTGTATTCATTAAATATTTTCTTTATTATATCTTCCATAAATCAACCCCCAAAAAGACATTTCTTTTTTTTCTGACATATTATAACACATTTTAGCAAATTTTGCAATTTTTTCCTTAAAACATTTTTTCCTTAAAACACAAAATAAAAGAAGAGAAAATCTCTTCTATTTCATATTTTCCATATCTTTTTCCATATCTTTAGATATTTTCTTTATAGAGTGACACATCTCCTCTTCCGCTTCGGGAAACAATACTTTAAATGCCACACATCCCATAAAAGTTAATACCATACCTGATAAGAAACCTTCAGCAAACTTCATAATATCACCTCGCTATGAAAATATGATTGATACTAGTATCACTTATAGTTTGTGAAAATATATTATTTTTATACTAATCATTATTTAGTTCCATAATCCTATCTAAAAGTGTTGTTCTTCGTGTATTTTCAAAATCATTTTGAATACACTCTTTGATAGCACTTTCTTCACCAATTAAATATAATTTTTCTTTTGATCTAGTTATCGCTGTATATAATAATTTTTTATAAAGCATTCTTTTATATTCATTTAGCATAATGACAATAACTATTTTATATTCACTTCCTTGAGATTTATGAATACTCATAACATAGCCATGACGAAAATTATAAAAATCTTTTTTAGTAAATTTAACAACATTTCCATCAAAATCAATATATATTTCTTTTAAAGTATTATCAATACTATCAATAATTCCAATATCACCATTATATACACCGTAATCTGGCATATTAACAAGTAATATTACTTTATCATTTTCGTAATATTTAATATCACCAATCATTATTTCATTTTGATTAACATAAGGATTCATTATTTCTCTAGCGATTAAATTTAATTTATCAATTCCATTTTTAGTTTTATACATTGGTGCTAGAATAGCAATATCATTATAATAATAATTTTTATATTTTTCACATATATCGATAAAATTATTAATTAAACTATTACTATCACTTGAAATATAGGTCAAATCATCTCCTACATTCATAATCTTATTATCAAAAATATTATTTCTAATATTATCTGCAAACGTTAATATATTACTATTTTCTTTAGCGCGATATAAAACATCTAACTCAATAGTTAAAAATTTTCTACTGACAATTATATCTTTTAAAATTTCCCCTGGTCCAACACTTGGAAGTTGGTGATAATCCCCAACAAGGATAATTTTTGTATCATAATATACTCCTTTAAGTAAATTATCCATTAAATAAGTATCAACCATACTGGCTTCATCAATAATTAATACATCTGTTTTGATTTTGTTATATTCATTAACAGAAAATGTATCTGTATCCATATTCCATTTTAAAAAACTATGAATTGTACTCGCTCTAAAACCAACAGCTTCCATCATCCTTTTAGCAGCACGTCCAGTTGGCGCCAAAAGTGTAACACGTTCTTTAATACCATCAACATCCTTTTTATATAACTCTTCATAAATTTTAATAATGGCTTTAATTATTGTTGTCTTACCAGTTCCAGGACCACCTGTTATAATCATAAAATCACTATTAAATGCCGAAAGAATCGCCTTCTCTTGTTTTTCATTGTAAAAAATTCCTGTATATTTAATAATTTTTTCATATATTTTTCTAATATTTTTATTAGGAGTCACTTTTTTATTATTTAAATAAGTAAATCTCTTCGCAATATTAACTTCCGCTTGAAACATTTTATCTAAATAATATTTATCATTATTTATT
This sequence comes from uncultured Clostridia bacterium, assembly GCA_947165365.1. Taxonomy (GTDB): domain Bacteria; phylum Bacillota_I; class Bacilli_A; order RF39; family UBA660; genus RUG12783. Next base: position 62,635 of record CAMVAF010000004.1, read on the forward strand.
ATAACCTTTTTTTCATTTATTAAATCATTCATCACTTCTTCATATAAAGAAAAACTAATATCCGTATTAATCGCTCTAATTAAATAAGAATATATTTCATTATATAATAAATATGTATCTCCTAAATCAAAATTAATTTCTTCGATTACATACAAAATACCTGCTTTAACTCTTCTTTTATCATCCAAAGAATAATTGTTTTTTAAAGCAATATAATCAATCTTTTTAAAAGTAAAAGATGTATCAATAACATTATATATATTATCATTTAAAATATTTAAAGTATTACTTTTATATTTATTATATAAACTAGTACTATCTTTCGTATTAAAACCTAAATCATTTAATTTAATTATGGTATCAGAAATATCTTGATATTCTAATAATTTAGTATATAAAACATTTATATCTTTTTTAGTAATACCCTTAATTTCCTTTAATTTATCCTTATCAGTTAAAATAATATTTATAGTATCTAATCCTAATTTATCATAAATTTTTTTTGCTTTTCCTTCACCAATTCCAGGAAACATATCACTTGATAAAAATGATACTATACCCTCTTTTTCATCTGGCATAATAACTTCATAACTTTCCATTGAAAATTGTTCTCCATACTTTTCATGGGTAACAAACTTGCCTTTCATTTTTAGATTATCTTCTAAATTTACTCCTTGCATATAACCTGTAAAAGTATATGTTTTATCAAGAGGAATATCTATATCTGCTTCTTTAACTCTAACTAATCCTACATAATAATTATCTCGATTATAGATAATTTTTTTTAAAACACCTTTGATTTCCATTTACTTCACCTGACATTTTGGACAATAATATGTTCCTCTTCCATTAACCTTTGTTTTAATAATAATATTTTTACAAACTTTACATTCTTTATTTTCTCTTTGATGAACCATTAAATAATCTTGAAAATGACCAATAACCCCAAGACTTGATGTATAACTCCTAATTGTCGTACCTCCATTTTCTATTGATTTTGAAAGTATGGTTCTAGTATTCTCTATAATATTTGATAAATCAGAATCATTTAAATCTTTTCCATATCTCAAAGGATTAATATTTGATTTAAAAAGGATTTCATCAGCATAAATATTTCCAATACCAGAGATAATACTCTGATCAAGAAGAAGCGTTTTAATATGTTTTGAAAAGTTTAATTTATCTTTTAAATAATCAATATTTAAACTTTTATCCCAAGGATCTTTTCCAATGTTATTTAAAGGTGTATCAATAAATAATTTATCTTTCTCTACCAAATACATTTTCCCAAATTTTCTAGTGTCATGATATCTTAATGATTTATCATTAAGAGTAAAAATAACATGTTCATGTTTCACTATTTCATCATTAATATTTTTTATAAAAAATTTACCTTCCATTCTTAAATGACTTACTAAATAATAATCTGTAAGTTCAAATATTAAGTATTTACCCATTCTTTTAATATCAATAAATTCTTGATTAATAATATTTTTTTTGAATTCCTTTAAATTTGTAGCTATAATACCATTATATAAAACATCTACCTTTTTAATTTTCTTACCAATTATTTGTTTTTTTAAAGTATTTTTAACAGTCTCTACTTCTGGAAGTTCTGGCATAATATCACCTCTTATTAGAGTTTATAATAAACTTAATTTTTTGTAAAGAAAAAGATATCTATTTTTTTTGATATCTTTTATAAAACTTATCAATTTGACTAATTCTTTTTTCATTAACTTTTTTATTTTCCTTTAAGTAGTTTAAATCAATATATGGCATTGTATTACTAATATTTGCTGGATACATTGTAATAAAATCACAAGAATCTAAAAGAGTAACTACCTCAAAATAATCAGTTATTTTGTAATCTGCTCGACCACAATTATCAAACTTAAAGATATACTTATCATCAAACATACCACAATGTATTCTTTTATTACTAGGAATAATATTTTTTATTTCATAAAATACCTTATCAAAAGGAAAATCGCTACTAAAAACACATAAGTTTTCCTCTTTATTATCTGATAAATGTTTATTTACATGATCAATAAAATCATCCTCATGATAATCTAATATTTGACGAAATAAATATGAATTATTATCACGTCTTTTTGGATCTAATAATCCTAATTTCTTTTTACAATAAAATATTATTCCAGAGATACTAAAACTATTATCAATATTACATAGTTGTTTTTCATATTTAAGAGCTAAATTCATTGCTTTATCATAATCACCATCTATTACTGATAATCTAATTTCATTATATATAATACCATAATTAAAATGAATCATTTTATCAGTATTATTTTGAAATTTTGTATCCATCATAACCATTTTACATACTTTATTTCTTATTTCCCTTGCTTTATTAATATAATTTAAATTAATTAATACATCAATATAAAATGGATATGATGTATAATCATATGGATACTTATTTAAATAAACATTAAATAATTTCAAAGATAATTCTGGATTTACCCTCTTTATATCATTTGCTTTACTAAATTCTAATGAATTATAATATTCTCTCATAACCCCTCCAAATAAATCCTCAATATAATATCCTAAAAATTATCAAATGTCAAATATTTCTTTTAAATAGTCTTTTTCTCTCTTATAATTAATATAATGATTACAATCTCTATAAAAATCATCTTTATTATTAATCAATTTAATTTTATGGTAATTATAATTATATAAATATCTTTCTAATAAAAATTTATGATAATATAAATATCTTTTATTATAAACACTAACTAACTTTTTAAACATAATGATAATCATTAATAATAAATTTAAAT
>CAMVAF010000005.1 GCA_947165365.1 uncultured Clostridia bacterium
GAATAAATATCTTTGGAAATAAATTTAATTATTTTTATTATTATCTTTTAGTGATAATACTCTCACTCTAGGTTGTTCTCTATCACAAAAAAAATATTTTATAAAAAGTTCATTATCTAAATTACATAATAATTCTTTTAAGTCAATTTCACTCATTCCATTTAATAAAGATATCAATTCATTTTTATCTAAAGAATCAAAATAGGAATGTTTCGCAATGTTAATATATTCTTTTTTTAATAATTTAAAAGATGCAGTATGTTCTAAATAACTATAATACTTTTGAAATATCAAATATAAATATTGTTTTTTTATATCCATATTTTCGAAATTAAGATTTAACTCAATATCATTGCAATTAATTCCTTTAACGCTTTTATTGGTCCAATTAATTGCAAATTTTAAATCAATTTCTTGATTATCAAAACTTATATTTTTTATAACTTCATGATCACCTAGAATAAAATTAATTATTTCTTTTATTTCTTCAAAAGTAATTGTATAAGAAGTTGTTGCACGTTCTTTAATACTTTCCTTAAAATTACAATTACCAAACATAAATATTATTTGTGATTCATTATTATCAATATTTATTTTAATATCCAACTCAGGTGACTTTGCATTATCTAAAATTTCCAATCTATCCTCCATATATGGACAATATTTTAAAATTACATATTTAATATATGATATTAAATCTTCACGATGTTTTATAATAATACTCATGATTACCTCCATAAATATATAATTGTACTTTATTATATCATATTAATCTGTATTTTTAATATTTAATTTCTTATTTTCTTTTTTCTAATTCTTTTAGACTTCTATCTGGTGTTGGTAAATCTTCCGGCATAGTTCCACCTAATCTTTTAATACTATTTCTTACCTCCTTACCCACTTCAAAGTGAACAGAATTTGCAGTATATTCATTATCTACATTATCTCTCGTTTGAATAGCAAAATATGTTTGAGCTAGTGCTATTATTTCATTTTTAGGATAACCATTCATTACAATTAAGTAACATGCATATCTAGATAGTTTATAATCCACAACATTTCTTGTCGCACCTTTTGCTAGGTTTATCATTTTGCGTTGTGCCGCAAAATGATCATCTATGTTATATCTACTTTCTATGGACTACAAGTTTCAATTTTCAATTTATTTTTATTTATTTTAAACAAAATACTACCATCTTGGTCTGTTCTATATATTTTTGATTTCTTTAAGTTATCCAATACTTCTTTATTTGGATGACCATATCTATTATTCTTACAAACACTAATTATGGAATATTTAGGATTTATCTCATTTATAAATTCAATACTTGAACTTGTCTTACTTCCATGATGCCCTACTTTTAATACATCTATATTGGGTAGATTATACTTATTTAGTATTTCTTTTTCCGTAGTTATGGATGCATCTCCCATAAAAATAAATTTATAACCATTTAATTCTGTATAAATAACATTACTATTATCATTTTCATTATCATATTCTTTCGTTTTTAGAAAATATAATTTATTCTTATCAATGTCTAGTTCTTTAATACAGGAATAATATTTTATTTTCTTTTTATTCAATACATTTATTAATTCTTTTTCCAAATCATTATAAGGCCCACAATTAAAGATTACTTTATCTACTTTAAAATTATTTATTAAATTAATAGCAGAACCGATGTGGTCATAATCTCCGTGAGTACTAATAAGAGTATTTATTTTATTAAAACCTATAGAGTGCAAATAATCTATAATATTTTTAGAGTAATCTTTAAATCCACTACCAGTATCAATTAAAGAGAGATAATTATTTTCCTTAAGTATTATGGCATCTCCCTGATTTACATCCAAAAATAATACAAAATCATTTAGGAAAATTTTATAAATAATTTTAAAAAGAATGATCATTATTATTGCTTTATAAAAAATATTTTTTGATGGATTAATAAACAAAAATAAATAATATAATATTACTAAACATAATGATGGTTTTGGAATTATTATATTTAAAAAAATAATATTACTCAAAAACAAAGATATATTTTCTACAATTGTAAATATTATTTCATAAAAACTTCCTAAAAAAGGAAACAGAAAAACAATAATAGATAAAGGATAAAGAAGAAAATGAAAAATAAAACTAAATATAAAAGAAATAACTATCCCTAGTAAATTAAATTTATAATTTAGACAAATTGTAATAGGAAGAGAAAAAGTTATTGCAAGTAATGTTATTTTAAATAATTTTTTCAAATAATTTCCTTTAATAATTTTTTGATATAAACTAATTCCATAACTAATAATAAATGAATATAAGAAACCTGCTTGATATATAAATTTAGGATTAATTATTAAAAATATAATTGCAACAATTATAATAACATTAGAATACCGATATTTAATATGAAAAAATTTCAATATTCTTTTTAATATATAACATGACATACTTCGTAGTATGCCAATACTTTCTTTTAATAATAAAAAAAAGAAGGAGAAAACTAAACTAAGGGCTATTAAATGATATTTTTCTTTTAATCTAAACAAACTTTTTAAATAATCCAATATTTTAGTAATAAAGTATACTTGAATGCTTCCTATTGATAACAAGTATAAAAGATTATTATCAGTAAAACTTTTATTTAAATCATTATTAATCCATGTTTTATCACCTAAAATAAAAGCATAAAGATATTCATTTTTAGGAAGATTATTTATTCTTTTAATAATTAATTTTCTTAATTCATAGAATAAATTATTATTTTTTTGATAAAGAGATATTTCTTCAATATTAATTAAATAATAAATATCTTTATTTTCTAAATATTTACGATAATTAAATAAATTAGGAATAACATTATTATCTGCTTGATAAAGATTTCCTTTAACTTTTACTATATCTCCAATATCATATGGAAAATCTTTTTCATAATAACATAATAGTTTTTCCTTTCCCATAAATTCTATTTTCAGTTTCTTATCTTTATCATAAATATTATTAATTTTTAAAAGAAAATTCTCTTCCTTATCATGATACTTACTTTTATTATTTAATGATATTCGAATAAAACTCATGATAATTACTAATAATAAAATAATTTTTAAAATATAATCAGATAGTAAGATACTCTTTAATACTTTCAAACAAACTATCTCCTATTCCTTCAACATTTTTAATATCATCGATTGTTTTGAATGGTGTATTATTACGATACTTAATAATATTTAAAGCTTTGCTTTCACCTATCCCTGGTATTGTTTCTAAATCTTCCTTAGATGCTTTATTTATATTAATTTTTTTATGATCATTATTTACTTCTGGTTGATTAATACAAGCATTATTTTTAACCTTTTGTTCACATAATTCTAATTTTTTCAAAAGTTCATTTTGCTCTTTAACATAATTTTCTACTTCACTTTTGGAGTAAATAACAATTGTCATTTCATCTTCTAATTTTTTAGAAAGATTCAAAAGAGAGGTATCAGCATCTTTTAATAATCCACCTGATTTTAATATTAAATCATTTATTCTTGCATTATCACCTATTTTAAACGAATATACACCTGGTTTGGCAACATGTCCTTTAATATCAACATATATATCACCTTCATCATTGGAAATCGTAGTAGCACTAGTCACTTCTTCTTTTTCGATGACAATATTTTCATGATTTTTTTCATAAAAATAATAATATGCCAATAATAAAAAAACAATAATAATTATACAAAATATCATTAATTTTTTATGATTTAGAACTTTTAATTTATAATAATCCATATAAATTAATTGCTAAACTATTTATTTGGGGTAAAAATAAATAGTCTATTCCCTCCTTCTTATCAGCTGACAAAATAAATCATAAACTATAAAATAAAAAATATCAAATTTTCACTTTTTTACTAAGTAGAAATTTGAATCTTATTTTTTAATTTTTTAAATAAATAAATAAAAAAAATGACTTTTTTGAGTCATTTATATTCATAAAATATATTCAAATTACCTTTTTAAATGCCAAAAATTTTTTTTGATTTATTTTCATATTAATTCAATATTTTGCTTAAATAAAATAACTAATTTCACCTATATAAAATATTATATTTCTCTTAGAAAAAAATTTTTTATTTTGACATAGTTTGACATCTTTCATAATAAGCACTATTGATTGCCATACCAAGAGTAAGAACAAATGATAAAATATACATCCAAAAAAACAAAATAACAACATTTGCAAAACTTCCATAAAATAAATTATAAGTGTTATATAAAGATAAATACCAAGAGTATATTCTTGTAACAACAATCCATGAAATTGTCGTAAATAATGTACCATAATTATTATAGAAACTTGGAATTTTTTTATCAGGTGCTATAGTATATAATATTTTAATAATTAAAAAAATTAAAATAAAAGAAAGCGGTATTTTTAAATAATTATAAATATTATCAATATGATTAATTAATATTCCGGAAGTATTATTTTTAATTAAATTAATAATAATGTCACCAAAGGCTGGAATAACAACCACAAAAATAATCAAAAATATTAAAAGAATTGTCATAACCATTGCTTTAATTTTTCTTTTTAAAAAATGATTATTAGGAATTTTATAAATAACATTACTTGTAATAATTAAAGCATTAGCACCATCAGATGAAAAATATAGGGCAACAGCCACAAAAATAATAATACTACCATATGATTTTACATCAAGTAAAGCAACTAGTATTTGATAAACACCATCTGGCAAACTATTTTCTAAACCTTTAATTAAATCAATGCTAATAAAACTTGAGGTAATTAATCCAATTAAGGGAATAATCGAAAAAAAAGATAATATAATAAAAAAAGCAAGTTGTCCTGGTAGTATTTGCATATTATCATCACTAATTAACTTTACTACTTTGGAAAATATTCCTCTTGCTTTTTTCATCGTCTCACCTTTTCTATTTATAACTTTCTTTGTCACTTTGCATTGCAATTGTAGCCTCATTCATTGCATCATCAATACTCTTAATATTATCTTGAATCATGCTATATCCAATAGCAGCTCCAAAACCATATGGCAATTCTTGAAGTGATTTTGATAACTTCTTAGTATATATATCAACCTGGTTTTCATTATAACCAACCATATATATTAAAAATTCATTTCCATCACTTCTTATTATTTCGGTATTTTCAAGTTGTGTATTAACTAAAATACCAGCGGCTTTGACAATTAACATATCCCCTTTTTCACGACCATAATTATCATTAATATATTTTGTGTTATTTAAATCTATTACAACAATAGCTTGGGGATATACTTTATTTTGGTTCCATTTTTCAATATTGGCATTTAAGAAATTACGATTTTTAAGTGAGGTAAGTAAATCGGTATATCTTTTTCGATCATCTCTTTTAAGAATCTTAATTTTTCTTTTATTTTTCAACAAAACATAAACTAATAAGAATATTATTAATGGAATCAAAATAATTGCCAAAACAATTAAATATAATTCTTCAAATGTTACTCTTTCAAATAAACTCTTATTAAAACTTAGATAAGCTGCATTACGATAATTATAATATGAATTCGTATTTATAAAATAGTCAAATAAGTTGTAAAAATGTTCATTATCACTTTTTACCATGAAATTATAATCATTTTTCATTACATCGGTAAATAATACTTCATAATCTTTAAATTTACTATTTTTATAATAAGAATATATTTCTTTATCAATAATAATCAAATGTTCTTTTGTTAAATCATTAACACTATTTTTTTCGGAAATATTGGCTTTGGTACTTGCTTTTAAATATTCTCCTAAAGAATTATTAGCAAGAATTGCAACATTCTTTCCTTTTAAACTTTCTAGATTATCAATAATCATCTCATCATCATTTCCAAGAACTACATAATTCTCAATAAATGGAGATTTTGTTTTTAAATATTTACTATCTTCATAATTGAAATAGTTAAAATAGATATCAACCTCTCCTTTATTAATAGCTTCACGTAACTCATTAACAGTATTATATTTTTGATAATTAATATCTATATCTGTAAGTCTAATAATTCTTTTTAAGTATTCAATAGCTACACCTTCCATTTTACCAGCTATACTAAATTCATATGGATAATTTTCAACATATCCATATACGTATGTTTTACTAAGAAGATCCGCTCTAGTTTTATCATTGATATTTCGCATTGACATATAATAATCAAGATACGTATTATTATAATCTGTAACAAAATCATTTTCATACCAATAATTATAAGTTTTCGTGATAATACTATTTAATGCCTGGTTATTACTATCAAGTGTAAGAACAATATTAAGAGCAATATTATTAAAGAAATAATTTACATAATTGTCCCCTTTAATAGTTCTATCAAGATTCATCATATGAGGAATAATAACCATATTAATTTCCCCATCATCCATCCCTTTAAAGAGACTATCTATATCACTATATGCTTTATACTTAACATTTTCAACATTTTCAAAATAATAATTTATATTGCTACTATCTTTTTCTAAAATACCTATTGTTTGCCCTTTTAAATCCTTAATAGAATTAATTTTAATTTCATTTTTAGAAATACTTACATAATAATCTTTAAAGAGCAATAACTGATTAGTTGATAATTTATTACTTGCATCAACTATTTCAACTTTATAATTAGCATTAAAGGCATTACTGTTATTTATATATGGTATTTTATTAAATTCTAATTTGGTCTCATTAGTTAAAAAATTTAAAAAATCAAAAATAACTCCACTTCCATTATTAGCATAAACTGGAATATCATTAACAACAGCTATATCAATTACTTTACCACCATTATCGCTAATCCATTTTTTATCTTCAGAATTTAAAATATTCTTATCATTATAATTTATTATTAAATATAAACCCACAAATACAATTAGGGCAATTCCTATTATTAATAGGAAAAATTTCTTTTTATTCTTCATTTTTATCACTCTTTGCTATTTCACGATCCTTTGTCCAACTAACTGTTTTTGCAAGAGGATCTTTAAATCCCATAATAGGAAAATTATTTAAACTCTCATCATCTTTACTAATATAAATTTGAATCGAATAAAAACTTAGTAAATCTTCGTCAAATAAAGTAATCAATTTATTCCCAATTTCCTTAGCAGCTTTTACCTCTGTCTTATTATCAACTGTAATAAAATAATTCAATACTTTACCTTGAAGTCGATGAGATGATTTTATAACGTTTTTATCATTATCTAAACTTTCATCTATTTTATCATAAACCTCTTTTGATATTGGATGCTTCTCAATTCCTTTTAATCTATCACCATATGTTGCTTTACCTTCATCTGGTACTAAAATATCCTTAACCTTGATGGTTAAAAATCCTAATAATATAAATATTAGTAATAAAACTAATGTATAACGATGTTTTTTTATAAATCTTTTCATTTTTCCTCCATGAACTATATTACCATTATACATTATATGTTCAAATTAATCAATTTCATTTATAAAAAAAATAATTTTTTTCTAATTACTTGTCATAATATATTTCACCAAATTCTATATAATTATCTAAATTTTCAATATTTTCTATATCTAAATAAAAATTATTATTATGATATTTAACATTTTCTATATTTAAAAAATAATATTCATTCATTACTAAATAAAATTTCGTATTGTGATGTAATATAACTTTTAAATCAATATAATCAGAATTATCACTATATATTTTATTAATTTCTAAAATACATCCATATTTCTTATTTTCGTAAATGTCTACTTTAAAATAACCAAATAAATCCAACTTATAATTTTTTATTAAATTAATAAATATCTCTTTTATTTCATGATGTAATTTATCTTTATTATCATATTCTAAAAAATGCTTATATAAATATATTATTATTAAATCACTTTGATATTTTATTTTCATACTACTCAAAATATTTTATGAAATAAAGCAAAAAAGTAAACAATTAAGTTTACTTTTGTAACATATTTAATAAATTAATTTTGAACATATCTTTTTCAGGATTATCTTTACTTATCATAACACCCTTATAAGCTTTAAGTTCTGTACGATGTCCTTCTTCTAAAATATTATCATCACAAGTAATATTAGTTAATAAAATAACTTTTTTATCTTGATATACAGAATAATGAAGAACTACTTCACCATGAACTTTAACAAACATATCATCAGTAGGAAGTACTAAATCATATGATTTAACACCATCTTTATCACTTACAAGTTTACCTAGAAATTCTCCATTTTTAATACTAGGATAATAATCAAAAGTAAGTTTTTTGTAGGCAAGCATATTATACTTTCTAACTGACCTTTCTATTTTTCTAAATTCATTTTCATTTTGATATTCAAAAATATAACTTTCTCTCATCAAAACCACCCCTCTTGGATACCCTTTCTATCCATTTCTTGTACATATTATAACACACTTTACATAATTTGTCAAATATTTTTTTATTTTTTTGATATATAGTAACAAAAGTTATATTTTATTATTTACTTATTTTGACATTTTTTCTTTTTCAAGTATCTTTAAAGCTGCTTTTTTACCAGCTTCCATAGCCAAAATAACAGTTGCAGATCCCGTTACAGCATCACCACCTGCATAAACATTATTTATATTTGTAGCATAATCTTCGGTAATAATCAATCCTCTATCATCTATTATAATACCACTATTATTTAAAACAGATTTATTAGGATTTGTGCCTAGTGCCATAACAACCATATCGCATTTAATAGTATTTTTACTTTCTTCTTCGGGAACAATTTTCTTTTTTCCATCTGTTTCTTCCTCTAAAACCTTCATATTTACTGTTTCCATACCAATAACATGATTATTTTCATCTTTTAAAATTTTGGTAGGGTTTTCAAGAAAATGAAAAATTATTCCTTCTTCCTTAGCGTGAATTACTTCCATTTTTCTAGTAGGGAGACTTTTCTCATCTCTTCGATACATTAAATGAGCTTCCATCCCTAGTCTTTTAACGGTACGAACAGCATCCATAGCAACATTACCACCACCAATAATATAACAAATATTTCCACATTTTATTGGAGTTGTGGCATCATTTTTATAACCTTCCATTAAATTAACTCTAGTTAGTATTTCATTAGCAGAAAAAACTTCATTAGCATCTTCTCCATCTATTCCCATAAATTTAGGAAGACCTGCTCCTGTTCCAATAAAAATATAATCATATTCTTTTTTTAATTCATTAATGGAGATAGTGTTACCAACCAAAGTATCAGTTATAATATTAACACCAATTTTCTTTAATTTTTCTACTTCTTTTTGAACTATCCTTTTAGGAAGACGAAACTCTGGAATACCATAAGTTAAAACTCCTCCTAATTTATGTAATATTTCATATATTGTTACAGAAAAACCATTACTTCTTAATGTATAAGCACAGGAAAGTCCTCCAGGACCTGATCCAATAATAGCAACTTTCTTTCCATTTTCTTTAATGTCATTATTTAATATTATATTATTTTCATTGGCATAATCTGCCACATATCTTTCAAGGGAACCAATGGCAATAGCATCACCTTTAAGGCCTTTAATACACATCTTTTCACATTGTTTTTCTTGAGGGCAAACTCTTCCACAAACAGCTGGTAAATTACTGGATTCTGATATTATTTCATAAGCTTTATGTAAATCATTATTTCTTATTGCCTCAATAAATTTTGGTATCATAATACCAACTGGGCAACCTTTGACACAACGTGGATTATTACAATTTAAGCATCTTTCTGCTTCTTTTTTAGCTTCAAGATCACTATATCCAAGTTCTACTTCTTCAAATGTTTTATTTCTAATATCAGAGGGTATTGTCCTCATAATCGTTTTTTTATCTTCCATCATTGTTCTCCAATTTCTTCTTCATTAAATTCATTTTTTCTTTTTCTTCCTCTTTGTAAATATTAAGACGCTTTATGGCACTATCAAAATCTACAAGGTGTCCATCAAATTCAGGACCATCGATACATGCAAATTTCATTTTACCATCTACCATACAACGACAAGCTCCACACATACCACTACCATCTACCATTATAGGATTCATACTTACAATTGTTTTTAGAGAATGTTTTTTTGTTAAATCACAAACAAATTTCATCATGATAACTGGCCCTATTGTTACACAATAATCATATTGATTAATAACTTGAGATAAAGCATCACAAACATTACCCTTTATCCCGAAACTTCCATCATCAGTTGCGTAGGTAACATTGCTAATAGCTTCTATTTTATCTTTAATCAATAGTAAATCTTTATTTCTAGCTCCATAGATAATATCACATGAAATTCCTTTATCTTTTAAATATTTAACTTGTGGGTATACTGGTGCAATACCAACACCACCAGCAACATAAATAATCTTTTTATCTAAATAATCTTTATAATTTAAACATATTTCACTAGGTCTACCTAAAGGTCCAGAAAGCGAATATATATAGTCTTTTACCATACTTAATTCCAAAGTAGAAGCTCCAATTACTTGATAGATTAAATAAACTATACCATTATCATCATAATCATAGATAGTTAATGGAATTCTTTCACTATTATCTCTTGCCATAATAATACAAAATTGACCAGGTATAAAATTTTTAATTATATCTTTATCTTCAATTCCTATTAAATAAGAATTATCACTAATTTTTTCATTAATAACTACTTTTCTCATATTTTCTCCTTTAATATAATTTTATCATAAATAAAGAAAAAATCTAGTATAAAACTAGATTTTAATCATTATGCTTGTTTTAAAGTAAGATAGCCAGGAGTTGTTGATGTATCAATAACTGCCATAGTTTTATCTTTTTTAGTACTATCAAACACTGTTCCATTACCTCCTACAAGTGATGTACAACCTGAAAATATAGAATCAGTAGTATCAATAACATTACTCATATGTTAATACTGCTACAAACATTACTGTTAAAATTACTTTTTTATTATTTTGATTATTCATATATAACTCCTTCTATCTGTCTAGGGATATATTTTATATATTTATTTGTCAACATATTTATCACTACTTTCTTATATTTTTTTACTATCTAATAATAACAAAAAAGTACTCTTTTTTCAAGTACTTTTCGATTATTACTTTATCTTGTGATTAACATCATATACATCTTTAATATTTTCCTGATAATACATAATTGCTTTTAAAATATTTGTATTATTATTAAATAATTCTTTAAATAATTTTATTTCTTCATCATTTAATTTATATAATGATATAAATCTCTGTAATCTATATTCAGGAAGTTTTTTAGCATATTCTATTATATCTTCTCTAGTTAATATTTTAGTTATTTTAATAAATTCTACAGAATACATATCATAAAAGCCATTATATTCATCATCATATCGACTTATATTTCCATAACCAATTACTTCGGCTACTTCTACATCATTTTGGAATGTATCAAAGTATCGAAATGTATCTTCTAAATTGGTACATAAGTGGAAACCACCTTCCATATATTTGACATTATTTTTGGAATAATACACTGTATTAGGTTCTAATTTATCATGATAATTAGTAATTAATCCCTTATTAAAACACTTAAAACCTTTAATCATTTTATCTTACCAAATTTGCTAAATGGGTATAAAACAAATCGTGCCTTTCCTTTTATTTCACTTTTACTAATTAATCCTATTTTTCGTGAATCTAAAGAATTTGTTCGATTATCACCTACTACAAAATAATATCCTTCTGGAATTATATTAACACCAATTTCTTCTAAATTAAAATTATGAGTTGTTTCATGAGTAAATTCTTCCTTAATAAGGTTTCCATTAACATATAATTCATTATCTTTATATTCAACTTTCTCTCCTGGTAAACCTATAACTCTTTTAATTAGTCTTTCTCCATTTTTCTTAACTACTACAACATCAAATCTTTCTACACCATTTAAATAATATCCTATTTCATTTAAAATCATTAAATCCCCATCATTTAGAGTTGGATACATACTGGTACCATTAACTTTAATTGGAGAGAAAATAAACTCTTTAATTAGGATAGCAATCACTATTACTATTACATAAGATAAAATATTTTTTAATTTTTTCATAATCAACACCAAAAAAAGATAAGACTGGCTTATCTTTTATGCTCTTTCTTCAATCTTTACTTGTCCAACTACTTTACGAAGATAATTAAGTTTTGCTCTTCTTACTTTACCAGTTCTAACAACAGTAATTTTACTAATTTTTGGTGAGTGAACAGGGAAAATTCTTTCAACACCTACACCATAAGATATCTTACGAACGGTAAATGTTTCACTAATACCTGAACCCTTACGAGCCATTACTATTCCTTCAAAAGCTTGAATTCTTTCTCTTTTACCTTCTATAATCTTAACATCTACTCTTACAGTATCTCCAACACGAAATTCTGGAATGTTAGGATTAAGTTGCTCATTTGTAATTTTATCAATTACGTTCATCGAAATCACTCCTTTTCTATATAATGTAATCATAAAAAAGACTATCAGCGGATTACACTTTTAAAATTATACCATAAATTTTAAAAATTACAAGTATTTAATACAAATTTTTATTTTTCTCCAAGTTTATATGAAACAATTCCACCTAAAACAAATAAAATAATGGCAATAATCACCTCAAGAATACTTGGATGAACATTAAGTATTGGAATAACTATGGAAATAATAGATGCTATAACAAATCCTAAAACTCCATAATTTGTTTTAACAGGATATCTTTTAAGTAAAAATTCTAATAATTTTGCTACTAAAACAATTCCTATTACTATTCCTATACCTAAAGGTGCTAGAACAAGAATATTACTACCTAAATTACTAAAATTAGTTAAATCTTTAATTGTATTAACAATTGGTTCATAATATCCTAAAAGCATCAAAACAAAAGAACCACTAATACCCGGAATAACCATAGTAGCAGCGGCTATAATACCTATTACTAATAATTTAAAGTATCCTAATACATTTAAATTAGCAAATGAAACGGTATAATCACCACTTTTCATAAAAGTAAATAATAATACAGTACCAAAAGTTATTATAAACACTAACCAATTACTAATATTTTTTTTACTTGCACTACTTTTTTTCCATAAAAGAGGAAGACCTCCAATAATTAAACCGATAAAGAAAATTGTTGTGGCAAAAGGATATTTATCTAATGAAAAACTAATTACTTTACTTAATAATAAAATAGATAAAATCATTCCTATTCCTAGTGGTAAAATAAATAATAAATTCTTTTTAAAATTATTAAAGAAATGACTTATAGTATCAATTACTTCTTCATAAATACCTAAGATAATCATTAAGGTGCCACCACTAACACCTGGAATAATATTAGCAACTCCTATAATCATTCCTTTTAAAACATTAATAATATTTTTTTTCATAATTCCTCACTTTCAATATATTTATAATTTTTGCTATACTTATTCATTAAATCGATATAGGCTTTTTTTGTTTTATCATCAACGACAATTGGTTGATAATTATTTCTTGATTTAACTGATGATATATTACATGGAATTACTTTTATTTGAACACCTTGATATTCATCATCAATATATTTAAAATACATTTTAACTATAATACATTCTCTTCCAATACTTTTAGGATTAGAGTTTCCTCCAAAAATAAAATTACCTAATGAATATACAATATATTTATCTTTATATAATTCCATTCCTTGTAAGCAATGGGGATGAGATCCAATAACAATATCAGCCCCACTATCAATAGCTAAATGAGCTCTTTTTCTCTGAACATCAGTCATGGTATGGGAATACTCTATGCCCCAATGAAAATTAGCAATAACTATATCAACATGATCTTCTTCTTTTAATTTTTTAATAGTTTTAGCCATCTCTTTATCATTATCAATCCATAATCCTACACCAGTATAGCCAACAAATGCAATTCTTTTACCTTTAATTTCTTTAATCAAAATACTATCATGTCCAAAATAATCAATTCCAGCTTCAGTTAAATATTTTTTAGTATCACGATATCCTTGATCGCCATAATCATTGCTATGGTTATTGGCAATATTCACTCCTTCAATACTACCTTCGGTTAAAATATTAGTATATTTGGGATTTCCCTTAAAATTATATTTCTTTTTTGTCTTTTTATTATATGTAGTTAGGGTACCTTCTAAGTTAACATAAGAATAATCATCGTTATCAAACAAATATTTTACTTTAGCAAAATAATAGGAATAGTCCTCTTTAACTTTTTCTTTAAAATACCAATCAAATTCGTTTTTATATCCAAAATTGGAATCTGTTCCCAATGTACAATCACCTGCAGTTGTTATCTCAATCAAATCAACTTTAGGTTCAATAATTACTTCTTTTTCTTTTGTTTCTTCCTTAGTTTTTTTTTCACTTTGCTCTTTATTGTCAATCTCTAAGTGTTTTTCCTCATCTTTTGTAATATTATACATCAATACTGCTAACAAAGAGAAATTAATCGCTAAAACAACAGTAATTATAACATCAATACTTCTATTCTTCATAACTTCTATTTCCTAACTCTCAAGAAAAGTATAATATATTTCTTCTTTAAAATCAAGTTTTAGTTTATATAATCAAAAAATAGTTCAATTGAACTATTTTTGTTATTTATCTTCAAGGTAATTTTCATTTACTTCATCTATTTTTTTATCTACATCAGATGTATTTTCATCAATTAAATCATAATCATCTAAATTATCTAAAACCTCTACTTTAACTTTAACATCACCAACTAGTTCTAATCCTAAGGTAAAATCAACTTGATAATTAAGATTATTACCATCAATTTTAACATCACTACATTTTGGATCTGATAAACTTCTAACTAGAACACTGGTATTATCATATTCAGTATCAATATCTTTCATCTTAATAATTTCCGTATACTTTTCTGTTTTTTTGACAACATCTGTTTTAGTATCATTATCATATGAATACCAAATGTTTATATCATAACTTCCAGTTATTGATACTTGATTATCTTGTTTGATACCACTAAATTGATGATTTATAACCCAACATCCTAAAACTGTTTTAGGTTTGTTAGATACTTCTATAACCCCATCTTTTTTAAATGTTTTTTTACCTTTACTGATTACTGATCTCGAAATAATTTCACGATAATTAGCCATTAATACACTCCTCATATTAATGTATGCAAATAACTAATTTTTGAGACTATTTTTACTAATTATTTTTTGATACTTATTATTTCACGTATATCTTTATTAGAATAGGTTATATGAACATTATCTCCTACTTTAATAAATGGTAATAAATTACTATTAATTTTAATACTTACTCGATATTTATTATTATCAGTATCAGTTAAATAATAATAAGTATTTCCATCAATAATAACTGTTGAAATAGAAGAAATAGTTATATTAATAGCATTACCTTTAGTTACAATTCCATTATTATTGATATAATTATATGCTGCTGCTTCAATACCATCTTTAGAATCTGTAACTACTACTTTTTGATAATCTGCTACATCAACAAAAGCATACATTTTAACAAGACCTGCAGCATCTTTTAAACTAACAACATAAGTTGGTCTTCCAGATAGATTAATAAGTATTGGAAAGGATGCTGTGTAATTCATTTGTTGCATAGCACCTCTAGCGCTATCCATAGCACTATATTCTTCTGCCCCCGGACAATCAAAGAATTTTGTTTCTTTAGTTCTTAAATTGGTTAGGATAAAACCTAAATTACTTTCATCAGATACAATACTAGTAATACCGGTATACATATAAATATCATCATTTTGGGCAATATAGTTATATCCATCAGTTGTCATTTTCATGCCCTTTTGACCAAATAATGTATTCCAAAAACCATTAACATAACGTCCCCAATCATCAACTTGTTCAATAATTAAATCTGGTGAATACACATGATCTACCCATATAGGTATTTCGTCTACATCATATTTTTTGCTTTCTCCTGTAATGGCATTTAAAATTATAGCACCACTAATATCTTCTCTTTTTCCAACAGCACTATAAGATATAGTCGGCATAATGTAATAAGGATTTCCTTCATTATCAATTTCAAAACTTAATTCGCCAAAAATTTCTAAAGGATAGGAAAACCTTAATTTACGATAGATATTATCAAAAAATAAAGCATTACTAGAATATTTCATTCCATTAGATAATTTCACAAGTTTCGCTTCTCCAGTTACAGAATTAACGGTAATATAACCTGGTATCCCATTCTTTTTATTCGTAAAATATTTAATCCAATCAGAGTAATCTAGTGGTGTTACTCTAATGATATCATCACGATAATTAATTTGAGTATATAAATTACTTACTTCAAATTGACTAACAAGTTCATTAATTCCACCCATAACACGGTCTCCTAGTTTAAGACTAGAACTACGATCAACTATAGCTAATGTATTAAAATTAACTTCTTGAATTTCTTCAGTAAAAACTCCTGGATTAATATTAATTCGATTAGCATATTTTTTAGCCATAAAAAATGGTCCATTAATAAAATTAATAATTGTTATTAATAAAATAATGATTACTGGTAAAATAAATGGATAATAATTACTTTTATTTCTTAAATCAAATTCTTTATTACGAATACTTAAAATACCAGTACCAAAATTAATAATACCAAACACTATTAACAAAAAGATAAAATATGCCCAAAATGCACTTGAATGAATATTTATTGGTGGTAAAAACAAATAAAACAATATAAATCCTAATAATAATGTCACTAAAATACTTATAAATAATCTTTTTCCTTTTTTCATAAATTCTCTCCTTCTACATTATTATATCATTTATCATAAATCTATTCTATACAAAATTCATATTTTTTATTTTATTACATATATTTAATAGAGGCTAAAATGACAATATTAGAAATAATACTTACGGGATTATCACTGGCAATGGATGCATTTACTGTTAGTATCTGTAAGGGTTTAACAAATAATAAGTGTTACCATAATTCATTAATAATATCTTTATACTTTGGAATATTTCAATTTATAATGCCTATTCTAGGATATCATCTTGGTAATATTTTTAGTGAAAAAATAATCTATTATAATCCCTATATTTCAATGATTTTATTGGTAGTTATTGGAATACTTATGTATAAAGAAGAAAATATTGATAAACTAAATGATAAAATAAATTTTAAAGAAATGTTTTTTTTAGCTATTGCTACAAGTATTGATGCTTTTGTTATCGGAATATCTTTTTCATTTTTAAAAGTTAAAATAATTAAAACTTCTCTAATTATTGGTATAATTACATTTATTATGTGTTACATTGGATATTATTTAGGTAATAAATTAAATGATAAATTTCATAAATATTCTAATAAAATAGCTGGTATTACTTTAATTATTATTGGTATTAAAATCTTTTTACAAAATATATTAAAATAAAAAAAGATGTTTTATTATTCATCTTTTTTCTTTTTTGTTTCTTTTTTAGGTTCTTTAGTATTAACTTCATTTAATTTTTCTAATATTTCATTTCTGGTTTTTGTTTGGAAATAAATTAGGCATCCTACACCAGCTGCAACAAAAATGAAATTCCAAAATACAATAGCAAAAGTATCACTGCCACCACTTGATGATGTATTACTATAATTATTAGCATTACCATTTCCATTGTTGCTTTCATCAGTTTCTGGAGCTGTCCATGTACCATCATCTAGTCCTTGTAATTTTTCAAATACATCCATATCTTTATTATTGTATTCATTCATAATGGCTTCTTTAATTTGTTCATTATAACTTTCTGTATAACCATCAAATACTTTACTACCAATAATAACGTATGGTACACCTTCAGTTGGAACATTAGTTACACTAGACATTTTATTAAACAAAGCACTATTTTGTTGATTATTCCATACTTCAAAAGATATTAATTTAAAATATTTACCATATTCTGTAGAAATTGAATTAATAAATTCTAGAAATTTACGACAGAAACCACAACCTTGTCCACGAAACATATAAACTATAGCTTGATCATTAGTTTCTTTGTAATTTTTATTTTTTATTTCCATCCCTTCTGCTTTTAAAGTTTCAACTAGATTCATGGTACTATAACCATCATAATAAGTTTTAGCATTTGTCATAAAAGGAATCATTGTAATAACAACTGCCATTAATAATAATAATTTTTTCTTCATGTCATCCTCCATATTTAACACATATTTAATTTTAAACTATAATAAAAAAAAATACAAGATATTTTACAATATTTCATATTTTTTTCATTTTTTCTAAAGCATCAATATCACTATATGGTATTTTATCATCTCTAATAATCATGTAATTATCTCTTCCCTTACCCAATATTAGAATAAGATCACTATCATTTGCTTCATTAATCGCTTTTTTAATAGCTTCTTCTCTATTAACAATAATCTCGTAATTTTTCTTTTTAGTTTGGGATATCATATCGTTTACAATATTTATCGGGTCTTCCCATCTCGGATCATCCATAGTAAAATAGGCTTTTTTAGAATATTTTAAAACAATTTTTCCAATTAGTGGTCTTTTATCAACATATCTTCCCCCAGCACAACCTAAAACAGTAATAATTTTTTTATGATGAAATAAATCCATAAACTTTAACACTTCTTTAGTTGCCTTAATAGTATGTGCATAATCAATAACAATGTGTTTATTATTAATATAAAAGTGTTCCATTCTTCCTGGGATAACCTTAATATTCTTAATTCTTTTTATAATATCATTAATGGAATAATTAAGGGATAATAATGTCAAGATACTTGCTGCTAAATTATAAACATTATATTCTCCAATTAAGGGACTTACTATCTCATATTCTTTTTTTTGATATAGAAAAGTTATAAGAGTTTTATCTTCTAATAATTGGTATTTCTTTATTTGTAAATCACTTTTCTTTTTTCCAAAAGTTAAATAATTATCAATGTCTTTAACAATATCCTTAAAGTATTCGCTATCTCGGTTAATTATTTTAATACTACTATTTTTTAATAATTCTTTTTTACATGATAAATAATTTTCAAAGGTATGATGTTTATCTAAATGTTCATAACTAATATTTAAAAATACTCCTACTGTAAATTTTATTGTGGGAATTCTATTGGTTAAATAACTTTCGCTACTTACTTCCATAACAACATCTTGAACTTTTCTTTTTTTAAATAAATTAAAATATTCAAATAAATAATCGATACTTGGAGTAGTATTATTCGTATTAATTAATATATCTTGATATCTAACACCATTTGTTCCAATATATGAACCATCTATCATATCTTTAATAATTGAAGCAGTTGTTGTCTTACCATCTGTTCCAGTAACACCTATTAAATTAACATTATCTAAAGGATAATCATACTTAATATCTAATATATATCTTAAGAATTTTAAAATATCATCCACTTTTAGATGTTTTATCTTAGGATTAATATCCTTATCAGTAATAACAAAACTACATCCTTTTTTTATCGCATCCGGAATAAACTCATTTTTATCCATGATACCAGTTGCACAAACAAAAATATCACCTTTTTTAATATCTTTTGAATTTACTCTAATATTTTTCTTTTTAACTAAATTTTCAATCTTCATACTATATTATATTCCTATAACTATTTTTTATTTCTTTTGATAAATATAAAGATATTTATCACCATATTTTTTTTCTTTTTTTAATATAAGATTATCATTATTATAATCAATTTGATAATTTACTTCACATATAATTAAACCTTTATCTTTTAATAAATTATATTTAATAAGATAATCCATTATATTTTCATTAATCATATCTTTATATGGTGGATCTAAAAAAACGATATCAAAAGAAATATTTTCTTTTTGATAAAAAGCTAGAGCTTTTTGATAATCCAAAGAAGTAATAATACTTTTATCTAATATACCAAAATTTTTTATATTATCTTTTATTATATTAAAACATTTTTTATTATAGTCATTAAAATAAACCATTGATGCTCCATTACTTATCGCTTCAATTCCTAAATTACCACTACCAGAGAATAAATCTAGGACTATACTATTATTTAAGTTATTATATATCATTGCAAATAAGCTTTCTTTTACTCGATCCATCGTGGGTCTTGTACCATCAATATCAAAACCATTTATTTTTCTTCCTTTTAAAAAACCGCTAATTACCTTTGGCATAATTTACTCCTTCCAAATTTTTTATTAATTTCCATTATTAAATAATTAAGATTATTTTCACTTATTAAATATTTTTTTATTATCTCATTTTCATATAATCTTTTTTTATTTAAAATAGATTGATCATTACGATAGTTCATAATTAATTCTTTTTCTTGATTAGTTATTTTATTTTTTATTATATTAATATTTTGCATATCTTGATTATTATCAAATAATTTAAATAATTCTTCTAATTTTTCTTCCATAAATATCACATTAATAGTTTATCATGTTAAAGAAAAAAATGCTAGATTAACTAGCATTTTATTTATTATATTCTTCTAATTTATCAACTAATTTTTTAAGTTGTAAATTTGCTCTTAGATTTTCTTTACTATCATATTCACGAAGTATTTCTTCTTCTTTTACTTTATATTCTTTAGCAAGACGTTTAACTTCTTCATTTACTTCTTCATCAGTTACTTCTACTTTTTCAAGTTTAAATAATTCTTCAATAATTAAACGATATAGTACATTTTTTCTTGCTTGTTCCTCATATTGTTTATGTAAATCTTCATGAGTAGTTTTTGTAATTTGATGATACAATTCAAGTGATAATCCTTGAGAATTTAGAGTATGTTCAAATTCATGAATCATATAATGAACTTCATCATCAACAAGTTCTTCTGGAAGATCACATTCAGTATTTTCTGCAATCTTAGATAACATTTCATCCATAAATTTATTTTCTACTTCCATCTTTTTGTTATCCTCAAGATGTTTTTGAATATTTTTCTCTAAATCTTCTTTATTTTTTACATCTTCTATTGCTAAATCTTCAAAGAATTCTTCATCTAGTTCTCTTTTAACTTTTTCTTTAATCTCATGCAATTTAACTTTAAATACAACATCTTGTCCTTTTAAATCTTCACTTGGATAATCTTTAGGGAATGTCAAGTTAATATCTTTTTCTTCACCTGGCATCATTCCAATTAAACTATCCTCAAATCCTGGAATAAAAGTATTACTTCCAACTTCTAATGAGTAATTTTCAGCCTTACCACCATCAAATGCTACACCATTTTTAAATCCTTCATAATCAATGATAGCAGTATCGCCCTTAGCTAAAGGTCCTTCTTTTACAGATAATTCAGTATATCTTTCTAATAAATTCTCAATTTCCTTATCAATTTCTTCTTTTGTTACTTTAACTTTATCTTTTTTTACTTTTAAATCTTTATATTTCTTTATTTCTACTTCTGGTTTTGTAATTACTGTAAAGATATATTCAATACCTTTATCATCAACATTTTTAATATCAACTGATCCCCCAGTAATTGGAATTAATTTTTCTTTTTTTAGCATATCTTGATATGCATCTTGTACTATTGATTCAGCTGCTTCTTCATATAAAGATAATACTCCATAATGTTTAATATAAATATCTTTAGGAGCTTTACCAGGTCTAAACCCAGCAATTTTAGCTTTACTATTTAATTTTTTAAATGCTTTATCAAGAGCTTTTTCCCATTTTTCTCCTTCTACTTTATAACTAATCTCTTTTTTTGATTTTTCCATATTTCCTCCATTTCTTCCATATTATAACTAATTATTCCAAAATATTCAACTATTTTTAAAAAAAATTACCTATTATTCATAGGTAATATTTAAAAAATCACTAATATCAATACCACTTGCAATAGGTGTTTTTATTGATAAAATTGTTTTTTCATCAAGATAAATATAATATAATTCAAATTCAGCATTACCTTCATAATAATGGTCACTTACTACTTGAAAACCATTTATCTCTTGACTATTTTTTTCTAATTGAGAATCATCCAATATATCTTCGTCTTTCTCATTATTTTCTTCTGAATATATATCATATAATAGTGAAATACGAATTAAATTGTTTTGAGTATCATGTAACATTAACATATAATCATCAAAAAATACATCGTTAACAACATGATATTTTGATTGATCATATTTCATTGTAAATCGTTTACTATTTGGTAAATCTAATGATAAATTCCATGTACCATTATCTAATAAATCAGTTTTTGTAATATCAAGTTTATCTATTAATAAATTATTTAAAAGATTTTTGCTAAATTTTTGATTATCTAAATGGTAATTAACTTGATAATATCCACTATCATTTTTTATATATAAATATAATATCTCACGATAATTATTTTCGTTTCCCGTTTTTATGAGATAAGCCTGATTACCATTTTTCATTTGATAACTAAATATTCTTAAATAATTATTTAATTCGAACCTATCAATAAATGATTTAATAAAATCTATATTTCCTTCTTTAATTAAACCAATATTTCTACTAACATATAAATTATCATTTTTATAAGTAATACTAAAATCAGATATATTACACAAGTATGTATTGTTTGGAACAACAAAATTATACTGATTTATGGCATTAATCCTATTTTTATTTATCAAAATATTTTTATAATTATCACTATTATATTCATTAATATGACTATTATCAAAGGTTCCTTTTTCATATTCAGTTTTCCAGACAATATCATTATTATTTGCTACTGAAATAACAAATAATCCAATCATACCAATCCCTAAACATAGCAAAAATAAACTTATTTTTTTCATTAACAACCACCGCTTGTATATGGTGAAGGACACCAGCATGTACTAACAGATCCATGACCAATAGTATATGAATTAGGAGTTTTTGAACCATCGTAATAATAGCCATAATCCCTCCAATTAGCTGGATGTACCTGCTGAACTGCTGCTGTACATCTATTATCATCATTACCATTTGGAGCAGTTAAACTCCATGAACTACCAAGACTAACCCATCGAAATACTCTTGCTGTAAAGTTTTTATTTCTACTGCTGTATGTAACTGTATCATTTGGCACAAAATGAACAGTTATTTTTACCTCATTCGATGTTCCTACACCATTTAATATAACTAATTTTTTTTCATTAGCATTTGCTGTCATAGTTTGAGAACTAGGATCGACGGTAACAACATTGGTGTTTTCACTGGTAACAGTAAATGTTCCTGCGACATCAGCTTTAACATAAAATTGGCGTGTTTTTCCATATGCTATAAAACCTATATTTGGTTCAGTATAATTATATTTAGAAACATCATTTGTTTTATCTGAAATATAATTGTCAGTCTTTTCATTCAAATCACGACAATGTTTAGAATCAACATCATAGTAGAATGTTTGATAATAATAGTAATGACAATATAAATATTTTCTTACAAATGATATTGTAGGTTGTATTCTTATCCTCCAATTAACATTTGCTGGAGCGGAATGACTACTATCTGGGGTACAACTTGCTGTATATAATCCAACATCTTTTTTCACACAATTATTACATGTTCCACCAGTACATGTACAACCAGTTATATTTTCACCTGTATAAATTTGATTATCACATGTAAGTACCGCTGATGGTTTGTTATTATTTATTTTCCATGATTTATTTGATGGATTTGTGTGATTTGCATCGCCTGTACAACTTGCCGTATACGTTCCAGCATTCGTTGCTTTATATGTTCCTCCTACTGTTCCGCCACTACAAGAGCATCCTATTTGTTCCTTACCATTATATTCTTTATCACTACATGTTAGTATTGCCTCTACTTTATTTATTTTTAATACTCCCTTATTATATATTACACTATAATTTTCAATTCCTTTAGTTGTATTTGCAGCTGATGGGGTTATCGTGCCATTGGTTGTATAGTTTGTGGTACTTTGTGTTAAGGTTACTGCTGTTAAACTATCGCCACTAACTAGACCGCTTGCCGTTACTTGTCCAACACCTTGTGTTATTGATTTACCATAATTAATTGTTTGGTCTTTCGCAGTTATTGTTAAGACCTTTTTTTTCATTGACCATGTTTCATTTTCTGGATTTACGTGATTTGCATCGCCTGTACAACTTGCTGTATACGTTCCAGCATTTGTTGCTTTATATGTTCCTCCTACTGTTCCGCCACTACAAGAGCATCCTATTTGTTCACTACCTGTATAATCTTTATCACTGCATGTTAGTGTTGCTTCGGCTTTTTTTATTTCACAACTAAACTCTTTATCCGTTGTTGTTCCATCAATCCATACTAATCCCTCTTGAATTTTTGCTTTTATGGTATAAGTATTAACTTCCGTTCCCGTGTTATTATAAAAAGTTACTCCAGCTGGCTCGGTTTTTGTTAATTTTTGATTTTTTCCATTATATTTTACATCTTTACAATAAGAACTTGTTGGAATATCAATTTTTGTTGCTGGTATTTGTGATAATATATGTGTACTAGTTTTTTCTACTTCAGTATCATTATGAACGATATCACTAGTTCCTTTATGAACCCATGCTATTATTTTGTTATTATAACTACTTGGTAACAAATCAAGATATCCATATTCTTTTCCTTTAATTACTTCAAAATTATTTGTCTTACCATCTTCATATTCTAAAGTAACATAATATGATACATCAAAACTACTTGATTTTGTAGTAACATTTCCGGCAACATCTTCTACTTTTACTTCTATATGATAACTTCCACTTACTAAATTTTCACTAATCAAATATGTATTATCAGTTAAATTTTTAAAGTCAGCATCATTACATGTGTCATTTGATAGTTTTATACAGTATGATATTTTCTTTATTCCCATATCATCTTTAACATTATCTAATTTAATGGTAATATCTTTTTTATTCGTTCCATCTGTTATTACATATCTTTTATCATTTATGATATCAAAAGTTGGTGCTTCTTTATCTATTTTAACATTTATTATACGATCATCTGCTATCTTTACACCATCAGCACTATAAGCTGATACTAAATAACTTCCACTATTTTCTATTTTTACATTGCATTTTTGATTAGTTGCTATACAATGATTATTCACTTTATCTATCGAATAATATGATAAATTACTATCATCTAAATATAATTCTAAAATAACATTATCTTTTGTGACTTCTACATTTTTATATGATAACAAAGGATTATATTTATGATTATTATCTTTTTCTAAATATGCATTAACATTGATACTTCCTGGTACATATCCTTTACAAAAAGCTCCTTCACTTTCATAATCTAAACATTTTAAGCACACTTCATAATCATATTGTCTTGTGTTAGGGTTTCTTGTAACATATACTTCTCCACTTTCACAAGTACCACCTTTTTTATCTTTTACAGGCGATATATAATTATCATCTTCTAAATTATCTAATGTTACAACATTATATCCTTTAATTGGTAATTCGTCTCTATTTTTTTCAAAATATTCACTACCAGATAATAACAAACTTTGTTCTACTGTTTGGTAATAATTTTTACTTGATGCATCAAAAATATTATTATATGCTACTACTCCTATTCCACCTATTATGGCTATAATGACAATTGTTACTATTGATTCAATTATCGTAAATCCTTTTTTCATATTCTCTCCTAAATAAAATATATTAAACTAATAACAAGGACTATTAGAAAAAACAGGCTTATCAAAAGTATTGATTTAAAAGATGCAAAACCAGTATATGCTGGAGTAAACTTATTATTTAAATTATAATTAAATTCTTCATCAAATTTGGCGTCAATTTCGTTGGTATTTAAAGTTTTATTATAAATACTATTTCTAATATCACTTATATATTTTATAGAAAAACCATTAAAAGTTATTTTCCTACCATTTTGAAATTCAACATTATAATTACAACAATCTTTTTCTTTATCATAATTATATTTTTCATCAATTAGCACCGAATTATCTTTAAAAAAGCCTAAAATATTATTCATATTTTCTTCAAACAAATCTTCTGGAAAAAAGAAACATGTTTGATTAGGATCATTGGAATTCATATTAAAATTAAATTCTAAATTATCATTCTTTTTAACAATTTTCATGCATGCTTTATCAATATTATTTTCTTTTTTAAAATATAAATTCATTATACTATATAAATAATCAATATTCATAAAAATCACCTATATTATTTCTTCCTCATCACTATTATTAAGTTTTACCAAAACTTCCCTAGGTTTACTACCATTCATTGGACCAATAATACCACGTTCCTCTAATAAATCAATAACTCTTGCAGCTCTATTATAGCCAAGTTTAAATCTTCTTTGAAGAAGCGATGCCGAAGCTTTTCCTGTTTTAACAACAAATTCTACAATCTCATCATACAATGGATCATCATATTCTTCGTCTTTTTCTTTAGCTTCACCAACTCCTGTAGTTTCACCTTGAATATGATCAAGATTTTGAAATCTAGCGTCATATTGAGCCACTTGTTCTTTACAAACAAAGTCAACTATTTTTGATATTTCTGGTTCTGATATCCAAGCTCCCTGAATTCTTGTTGGAGCATTTTCTCCTTGTGGAAGGAACAACATATCTCCTCTTCCTAAAAGTTTTTCAGCTCCTTGCATATCAAGAATGGTTCTTGAATCAATTCCTGATGATACTGCAAAAGCAATACGTGTTGGAATATTAGCTTTAATAACACCAGTGATAACATCAGTAGAAGGTCTTTGTGTAGCAATAATCAAATGAATTCCCGCAGCTCTTGCCATTTGAGTAATTCTCATGATACTATCTTCTACTTCTTTACTTGCAACCATCATTAAATCAGCAAGTTCATCTACAACAACAATAATATAAGGCATTTTAGCTATTTTATCATCATCTGATCTATTTTTATTTTCTTCTTCAATTTTTTGATTATATGTTTCAATATTTTTAACTTTGCTTTCTTCAAATACATCATACCTATGTTCCATTTCACTAACAATCATTTGAAGAGCAGCAGAAGCTTTTTTAGGATCTGTTACAACAGGTCTTAACAAATGTGGTACACCATTATACATTGATAATTCAACTTTCTTTGGATCAACTAATAAAAGTTTTACTTCATCTGGTTTACAACGCATTAGAATACTTGCTAAAATACAGTTAATACAAACAGATTTACCACTTCCTGTTGCACCAGCAACTAACATATGAGGTGTTTTATTAATTGGATACATTCTAATTTCACCCTTGATATCTTTTCCTAAAGCCATCAATATTTTATTAGGGTTAACTGGTTCTTTAACCAGTTTTTCCATAATTTCACGTATATATACAACTGTTGCTGTATCATTTGCTATTTCAATGCCACATGTACTCTTACCAGGGATAGGAGCTTGAATTCTAACATCTTTTTTAGCAAGTGCCAAGGATATCTCTTTATTAATACTAGTTAATCTTGACAATTTTGTACCTGCTTTAATAGCAAGTTCATATTGCGTACAAGCAGGACCTACTGTTACGGCAACAACTTTACCTACAACACCAAATTCATTTAACACTTCCTCAAGTATTTTAATATTTTTTTCAATATTATCTTGATTATTATTTTTGGTTTTTTGAGGGACATCTAAAAGAGATGTTGGCGGTAAATGATAATTATAATTATCAACAATTTTAACTGGTTCCTTAACTGGTTCATCATCAATCTCTACTTTATCATTTGCTTTATTTTTATTTTTAATTTCATCTAAACTATTAATAATAACTTTATTACTTGTACCACTTTCTTTTTCTTCTTTAGGATTATTAGTATTATCATTGATTTTTACATCAACTATCTCATCATCACTAACCCCAATTAGATGATTTTCATGTTCCTTCTTTTCATGTTTAGGTACTAATTCCTTACTCTTATCATATCCTTTTTTAATAAGTTCCACAATTGATATTCCTGTAAACAATGTTATTCCACCAGCTATGAATATCCAGTAGATAATTTTAGTTCCTTCAACAGCAAACAAGGAATATAATAAACTTAAGATTAATCCTCCAAGCATTCCTCCACCAATATTGGCAAAAGTAGCATCACGACTTGCCCCACTTACTGTTTTAAAGACATTCACTACTTCATTAAAAGTATTATTAATTATTGATTTCCAAGTACTACCTTCTTCAATATAAGTCATGTGAACTAATACTAATACACCAATAATTACTAAAATAAGTCCCATTAATTTGGAACTAAAGAAATCAGGATATTCCTTATTAAACAATACATATATTCCAATTAACACAATTAAAACTAAAGGAACAAGATATAAACTTCCAAACAAGAAGGCAAAAAATGCACATATAAGTTTGCCACAAGGGCCATATCCACATATTCCTAAAACACCAATTAAAACTAATATTATTCCATATACTTCAATACTTAAGGACATTTTCTTTTTCGTATCTTTTTTTCTTTTTCTCTTTGCCATAATTATCTCTACTTTCTTACAATTACATTATATATAATTTATAATTTTTTTTCAATAGATTACTATTAAAAATATCTTTTTTTAACAAAAAAATACTTATGAAAATCATTCATAAGTAATTACTTTTTTCTTACTTTAGATAGTACTTTTTGTTCAGTAGGATAAACCAATTGATAAAAATCATCTTGGCTAATATCAGATATGGATAATGGTTTTCTTTCATCATATTGATAAAATTTTGTACTATTTTTTAACAAAATACTTACTATATCATGATAGTTCATTGCCGTAAAGCAATGATTACCTTCAATATCTTCATTATCCTGATCTTTATTTTTCATATCAACATAAACTAACATATTTTTGCAATGATAGATCATCGCATCAACTTTAATACCTGGTTCATGTAATTCAATAATTTTACTTTTTTTATCATATTTAATCATGGGTAAAATAGGTGCATCATATTTATATAATATTTTATAAAAATTCTTAATATCTTCTTTTCGAGTTAAATTGTAATTTTTTAAAATCTCTTGTGGTATATAATCAATATATAAATATTCATATTTATTATCCCTATCAGCATTTTCCAAACATTTAAAAAAGCTTTTATCATCTTCCACATTCATTTGTTTAATATCTATTATATCATCAAAATATATTTTATTTACTTGTTTTTGTTCTTTCATAATTTCCTCTTTCTTATTAATGATTTTTACCCCTAATTATTCTTCATTTTTAAGTTTATTTAAGAAATTTGTGATCTAACTCCCACCACTTAACATAGTTAGAAGTGGGGGCTTCCCTCTTAAGTAATATTTATTACAGCATTAAAATAATCTATCCTGATATTCTATTTCAAGATGTTCGTATGCCTTTTTAGTAACTACTCTTCCTCTTGCAGTTCTTTTAATATATCCATTTTGCAACAAATATGGTTCATAAACATCTTCTATCGTACTAATTTCCTCTCCAATACTAGAAGCAATTGTTTCAATTCCAACAGGTCCTCCATTAAATTTTTCAATAATAGCGCGTAAAAATTGGTGATCTGTTTCATCTAATCCTACTTTGTCCACTTTAAGTCTAGATAGGGCCTTATCCGTTATTTCATTATTAATCTCTTCTAATCCTTCAACAAGGGCAAAATCTCTTACTCTTTTAAATAATCGATTAGCAATTCTAGGCGTTCCCCTACTTCTTTTAGCAAGAGATACCGCAGCATCATGTGATATTGGCATATTAAGAACACGACTAGTTCTTTCAATAATCATTCTAAGCTCATCTTCATCATAATATTTAAGTTTACAAGTGATTCCAAATCTATCCCTCAAAGGACTTGTTAAATCTCCTGCTCTTGTAGTTGCTCCAACTAAGGTAAATGGTGGTAAATCAATTTTAATACTTCTTGTATTGTTATCACTTCCTACAACAATATCTAAAGTGAAATCTTCCATCGCCGGATAAAGTATTTCTTCAATAAATCTAGGCATTCGGTGTATTTCATCAATAAATAAGACATCTCCTGGTTCAAGAGTTGATAGTATCGCTGCCAAATCCCCTGACTTTTCAATAGCAGGACCAGACGCTGTTTTAAGTTCACTTCCAAGTTCATTGGCAATAATATTAGCAAGAGTTGTTTTACCAAGTCCTGGTGGACCATATAAAAGCACATGATCAAGTGGTTCATTTCTCAATTTAGCAGCTTCAATAAAAACTTTAATATTTTCTTTTACTTCACTTTGACCAATATATTCATCAAGACTTTCTGGTCTTATGCTACTATCCTTATCTTCATTTAATTCTTTAGTATCAAGTACATCTTCCATTAAAACACCATCCTTCTATTTCTTTCTAATTGTATCATAATAATAATTATTATTTATTTTATTTGACAATATTTTTACAAATTTATTTTTTTATTTCATTCAAAATTTGTTTTTGTATTGAATCTATATCTATAAAAAACAAGTTTATGTCTCCTTTTTTTTATTTCATTAATATGATACAAATAACCCGTTTTAATTTTCATAAAATCATCCCCAATAACAAATATATCACATTATAAAAGAAAACTCCATTATAATGATGAAGCTTCTTACATTTTCAACCGGGATTATTTATCACTCGCAAACCACCCGGAAGCGAGAAACATTGTCGACCGGGATTATTTATTACTCGCAAACCACCCGAAAGCGAGAAACATTTACACATGAATTTCTTCATTGCATAATTAATATACTATAAATTTACGAAAATGTTAAATAGTATATCACCATTATTATATGTATTTTTATTAATTATTTACCAACTAATAATCTTAAAGCTTCCTTAATTTGTTCTTCAATAGATTTTTCTTTATCTACTTTTAAGATAACCGTCTTAATTTCTTTTTCTTTATAACCAAGTCCTTTTAAAGCTTCTAATAGTTCATTATCAGTATTTTCTTCTTCTATAACACCAGAGATAACAAGTTTCCCTTTTAAATCTAGAATCATTTGTCTTGCTAATTTATCACCAATTTTAGGAAATTTCTTTAAATATAAGATATTTTCCCTATTAATAGCATCTGCTATCCCATTAATACTTCCCATAGCAATAATAGGAAGAGCCATCTTAGGGCCTAATCCTTTAACATCAATTAATTTTAAAAATAATTCTTTCTCTTCATATTTTTTAAATCCATATAAACTATGTTCATCTTCTCTTATATAATCATAGATATAAACAGTATATTCTTTGTTTTCTCCAAATGAATAAGGATTAGGTGTATATATTAAATAACCAATTCCATTATTATCTAAGGTAATACTATTACTATTTATCTCCATAACCATACCTTTAATATAACTATACATAAATTCTCCTTCTATTCATAAATTATGATATCATAATTATTGATATTAATGAAGATAGTTGACAAATATTTTCTAATCAAAATCTTTTAATATTTCTACTAATTCATCAATATTTTCTTTATTCTCTTCGATATCTTTATCTAACCACTCTGGTAATTCTTGTTTATCTTTAATATTTTTATTTTCTTTCTTTAATGGTATTTGTTTAGTAATCTTTTTATGTTCCTTACGACAGATATCTATTGCTTCTTTAACTGTTTCAATATTAAGTCTTTTCCATTGACCTGCAATAGCTTCTATAAAATCTTTATTTAATTTCATATTATTTACTTTTAATGCATAATCTATTAAAACATTAACTACACCTGCTGGTAATTTTTGATTAATCATTAAACTATCAATTATTTTTTTATCTCTTATAGTTGGCTCGGCATTATTATAAAGTTTTTTTAATAATTCAATGGGACTAATATTTTCAAAAGTATAAATAATTTGGGATAACTTGGTATTAGATCCTGTTGGTTCTTTTAGATAATCTGGTTGTTTATTATAAATTAATGTTGGAAGTTTTCCATTGTTTTCAAATTGATAAAAGTTTCTTGCAGAACTTATTAATTCTTCTTTATCAATCATTCCTTTTTCATTTATAGCATTTCTTACTAATCCTTGCATATTAATATTATCTATTTTATAAAGGTAAGCGAGATTAATTATTAAATTTACAGTATCTTTATTAAAACATTTGGGACTTGTCATACGATTTGGTATACCACTAATTATTAAATTAATATCAATATTTCCTTTTATTTCTAATTTTCTTGTTTTTTCATCGACAATATCTAAGTTTTCATAATTATAACCATTAACTGGCGTAAACACGTGATCAAATGATACTGTAATATCTTCATAATCCTTGGTAACTACTCTTTTAGTTCGATATTTATTAACAATTTTTTCATATTCCATTTTGCCTAGATTATTATATAAAACAACATTTAATATTGGATGATTTAAAAAATCACTGGCTGATAGTGGTGCATAAAGTACATATATATAATTATTAATGTTATCACCTTTATAAAAAGTTTTTAATAAACCAATAGCTTCTAATTTTTCTCTTGCTTTAACTATTGTATCTAAATTAGTTAACATAATATTCATTAAATGTTGATGATTTAATTTCTCACTTTCTATGTTATCATTTGATAAATCATTAGTTAATGTTAAATATAAATTTATAGCATTCATACCTATTATTGGTTGATAAAGTGATACTAGAATATCCTTTTCTTTATTTTCGATAAAAGCTTTATTAAATACGATATATGTATCTGCTGGAAGTATATTTCTCATTTAATCACCTTTTCTTTTAATTATTTTATCATAATACCACTTAGAATAATTTTCTTTTAAAATCTTTTCATCTTCTTGGTCTTTTAAAGGATTTTTATTAAGATTATCTATGCGATATCCTACTAATTTTTCTTTTATAAAAATAAATTTGTATGGTAATTCTACTAATTTTAATAATCCTTTCCAATCATTATTATATATATAATCAGTTGGAAATAAATCAAGAGGTATATTTTTTTTAACGAACGTTATACTACTAGTACAAATAAATTTTTCTTTTTTTAAACATCTTTTTTTAAAATATTTACTATTTTGAAATCTTTTAATACTTAAAGGATATAAATAAAATCTTTTTCTAAATAATCTTTTATTTTTGAAAATCATTTTATCTTTTTCTATTTCATAGTTATCTGTAAATATAATAGATGTATCTTTATTATTTTTATAAGCTTTAATTATTTCTTTAGTATAATTACGATTATATAAATCATCTTGATGAGCGATAGTAACTAATTTTGTGTTAGCAGAAGAAATGGCATAATTATAATCACTTCCTTTATTACTTTTACTATTATTAACCATTAAACCAATACCATAACGACTTGCAATATCTAATATATAATCACTAGGAGTACTTGTTGCTATTACAACAATTGATTTTTTACTTTGTTTTAGAATAGATTTAATACACTCCTCTAAATCATCACTTTCATTATAAGCTAAAATAACAAATGTATGTAAAGACATGATATCACCTACTCTCTAAAATATTTTATCAAAAGATTATTTTTTTTACAATTGATATACAGATAATTTGTCAAATATCTTTAATTTTTGCAAAAGAAACTTCAACTTTTAATATTTTTTTGATAAACTATTATTATCGAGGTAGTATGGAAAAGAAAATAGAAAAGAAATTTAAATTTTATATAATATTTATTATTTTAGCTTTTATAGCATTAATAACCTATTGTTATTTTACAATTAAAAACATAACCACTATTAAAGATAATATTCCTAAGATTTTAGAATTAATCTTCATTTTATTATTAATTATATGTATTTATGTAATGGGAAGAAAAAATGAAAATAAAAAGAATATTCCAATAATTATTGGCAGCATTATCATCATTATATATTGCATTATTAATTCGTTAATAAGTTTAGGAATAATAAATTTACAACACGATGAATTCGTACCTAACTTTTACAATTTAGATAAAGAAAAAGTTTATAATTGGAATAATAATTACAAAGTTAAAATAACAGAGAATTATGAATATAGTGATATTATTAAAGAAGGAATGATTATTAGTCAAAATTATACATATCCTACTTTATCAAAAGATGTTGATGAACTTATTATAACTATATCCCTTGGACCTGACTATAGTAAGGAAATTAATATTAAAAGTTTAGTAGGTTTAAAATATGATGATGCTCTTCAATATATTAAGGATAATCATTTAAGCAATGTTACTTTTAAATATGTAAAAATGGATAATAACATTGATACTATTATTTCTCAAAGTGCTAGTGGAACAATGAAAAGAGATGATGAAATAATTTTAGAACTTGCTATTAATCAAGAATTTATACCTTTTACAATAGAAGATTTAACAAATAAAGATAAGATTTATGCTGAGAGTTATTTAAGAAAAAATGGAATGAATGTTAAACTAGAATATGATTATAGTGATACTGTTCTAAAAGATTGTGTAATTACTCAGGATCTTAAAGGTAAAGTGGAAGAAGAAGGAATTGTGACACTAACAATATCTAAGGGAAAAAAATTAATTGCCCCTAATATTTCTGAAATGAAAAAAGATGATATAGAAAATTGGATAAGTGATAATGATTTAAAAATTAAATATATAGAAGAATACTCTGATACAATAAATCTTGGAGATATTATATCAACCAGTACTAACGAAGGAGATATCTTAAGTAATAGTGATGAAATAGTTATTACTATATCAAAAGGACCACTTAAAATGATTGAAGTTGATGATTTATCAAATTTTATTAATTGGGCCAAAAATAATGATGTAGATTACCAAATTGATTATGAATATCATAATACTTTAGCTAAAGATAAAATTATAAGTGTATCCAAAAAAACTGGTGAAGCAATAAGTAAAAATGATGTTGTCATCATTAAAGTTTCTAAAGGTAAAAGTATTACTATCCCTAATTTTGTAGGTATGACAAAATCTGAAATCAGCAAAAAATGTTCTAGTATTAAACTTAACTGTTCTTTTAAAAATGGTGGTTTAACAAGTAATACTAAAAAAGATATTTGTTTAAGTCAAAGTAAAAAAAGTGGTACTACTGTATCTGAAGGCACAAACCTTGTCTTAACATTATCAGGAGGAATACAAGAAAAAGT
The DNA here is from genome assembly GCA_947165365.1 of uncultured Clostridia bacterium. GTDB lineage: Bacteria > Bacillota_I > Bacilli_A > RF39 > UBA660 > RUG12783. The sequence continues at coordinate 35,189 of CAMVAF010000005.1, forward strand.
ATCTTTACCAAATTTTATTGGTATGACCAAAACAGATATTTCAAATAAATGTAAAAGTATTGGAATAACATGTAGTTTCACCTATGAAAGTAATTTTTCAAGTACTAAGAAAGATATATGTACTAAACAAAGTAAAATTGGAACTATTAATAAAGGAAGTAAAATAACAATTACTTTAAGTAAAGGACCTGCTGGAACTTGCAAAATAATTGTTGATGCAAATCAATTAAGTAGTGGTAATCCTGAAGGAACAAAGAAAACATTACAAACTAAATTAAAAAATAATTGTCCAAATGTTAACTTTGAATTTCAATTTAAAACAGCAAATTCTGGAATAGGTTATCTTGCCCCAAATAGTGATATTAAGGTTGGATCAAATTCTTTAATCGAAGGTAAGACTTATAAAGTTATCATAAATAGTAATTAAAAAAGAACTGTTTCATAAACAGTTCTTTTGCTATGTAATAATATGCCTAAGCATAAATAAAGGAGTAAAATGAAGTTTTTACATAGCATGAAAGGCATTATCTCCTTTCGAGATCTATATAATAGCACAATGCTTTGTCGAAATATGTCATTTTTTGTCGAAAAGTAAATTTATTTAAATTTTATTCCTAAATTCGATACTATATAAGGTGATTGAGAAATATCAATGATAATTCCTTTAAGTGATTTATGATCAAATTTAATACTTTCAATGTCACAAGAAGATAAATCCATCATATTCATATTAGTATCAATAATTTCCATTTTCTTTAAATTATTATTTTCTAAAGAAAAGTTTTTTTGTTTCACATTCATAAAACGTGCTTCTTCCATATTGGAGTTTTTTATAAGAACATTATATAGATCTGTATCACAAAAATTAGCATATTTTAGCATACAATTTTCCAATAAGATATTATCCAATTTTGTATTAATAAAACTTACTCCTGTCATTTTGCAATTATGAAACTCGACTCTTGTTAAATATTCATCATCAAATGAAATATTTGATAAATCACAATTATTAAAAATCACATCAATTAAAGAATTATTATTAAAAGTGATATTACTAAAATCAATATTATCAAATCTAAATGTATCAATTGTTTGATTTTCAATAAGCACATTATCGGCATTACTTTTAATATAGCCATTTTGATATTCAGTACATTCTTCAAATGTTGTATCACATAAATAATTTATTTTTGGACAAATTATTTTCATTTTATACCTCCATTTTATTTTGAAAAAGAAAAGAGTTTTTCAACTCTTATTTTATACAAAGTAATCTACACGATATCCTTGACCAGCTCTTGAAAACATCGTTCTTTTACTTGTATCGGCTTCACTTAGCGAGCAAAAATTACCTGTCCATGAATCAATTGTAAGTAAATCTTCTTCGCGTAGTTCTGAGGCTGAATACTTATCTCTTTTATAACCAACAACTAAAACGAAATGTCTAGAATTTCTTGCTTTTGTACCAGTTACTTGTAATACACATACATTTCCTTTATTAATTTCTTTATAAACTTTCTCTAAAGCCTCCGCTTTTGTTTTATAGAAACTATGAGTCATGGCTTTTATGGAACTCCAACGACATGCTTTAATGGGATCCATCTTACTTAAATCACCAACTTGAATATATCCTGCATGATAAATAGAAAAACTTAAACATGCACTAGTACAGTTATATGGATCATCACCATTAGCAAAAGCAGATTGAGAAATCTTTCCTTTTGTCATATTAACAAATGTTGTTAAATCATTTTTAGTATTGGCAATAACATATTCTCCACCAGCATAACTATAGTATTTAATATTACTATTACCAATTGTGGGATCTTTTTTTACTGGATTACATTCCAAAGTTGTATGATTTCCAGCTTCATCAATTACCTCCACTTTGGCAGTTTTATATTCATTCGTTATTTTAACATATGACGTTTGTTCTAGGAAATCCGATTCAAAATCATTGACAATATACTTATATTTACTAATTGGTTTACTAATTGATGTAACGATAATATCTACTCGGTTTCCGTAAATATTAGCATCACAAGTAAATGTTGGCGTTTTTCGGTCAATATTACTTATAGTAACTTTTTTTTCTATATTTCTTCCATATTTATCATATGCCCAAAAATGATAAATTCCATTTTCATTAGCAGCATAACTAAATTCACTTTCTAAAACCTTTTCTCCTGTTGGTAAATAAGAATATGCATAATTCTCTCCCAAAACTTTCATTTTGATAGTAACAGTTTCATTAGTTTTTTCTACTGGGGTAATCTCCTCCACCATTTCTAGTTCTGTAACATTATTTAAAACAGTAACAGTTCTAGTTGTTGAAATAGTAAATCCACTTTTATTGGTAACAGAATATAGAACTTTATACTCACCTATTTCATTTGTATTAATTTGTCCTGATCTATTAATCTTATAAGAAATATCACCTTCAGTAGGATCTTTAGCCGTAGCACCTGGATCATTATATATACTACCTTTTAAAATATAAATATTATCTTCTCCATTAATCTCAATTGTTGGGTATAAATTTTTAATTTTCTCATCATCTGTTACAATAACTTTACGATTTATGGTTTCATTAGAATTTTTCCCAATATAAAAAATATTATATACCCCTTCTTCTTCACCAACTATACCAGATACAATAACAGGTTCACTGCTCACATATCCTGGATCTTGAAATTTTGTTCCTTTGGCTAACATATAAATGTTTTTGCCAACTAATTTAATAGGGCTATCCTCCTTAACTTCAATAACGTTACTTTCATAATCACTGCACAATAAATAAGCCTTATTTAAATTACCAGAAGAAATTACTCCTGACATAAAAGAACAATTATTTGGTATTTGGACACCTAAAGAAGCTGCTGAAATATATTTTTCTGATGTCGATAAAACATTCTTAGCAAAATATGTTTCCGCAGCTTTTTCAAGTTGTTTTTCAACATCCCCATACTTCTCATTCTTTACCAAATCTTTAGAAACTTCTTCTTTAGGAGATGCAATCCATAATATAATAACAAAAATGATAATAATTCCTAAAACAATCATTATTATATTCAATATTTTATTTAAATTATAATTATTCTTTTTATCATCCTGTTTTACTTCATAATAGTCATCGTACATTTAAATCATCCTCCATCTTAATTATTTATAATTTTTATCTCTTTAATTTTACTTTCAATCATATTAGGAACAATATTTTTTACATAATCATAACCCCTATATACACTATAGATAATCAAAAGAAAAAGACATATTTTAAAAATCGCATGAATGTTCTTGGAAATTTTTCTTTTACTTTCATTATTTTCTAAAATTTCTATACGTTTCTTTAAGACTTTTATCTCATTTTTTAAATCATTTACCTCTTCCATGCTACCCTCATATTATTATTATATCAAAAAAAGAAAAAAAAACAAACAAAAAATGTAAAATAATGTTATAATATGTTTGAGTGATGTAAATGAAAAAAATAAAATCCTTTTTAAAGGAAAATAAAATGTTTATAATAACAATAATAATTTTACTTGGAGGTCAGTCCATAATGTATTATGGATTAAAGTTTTTTCAAACTAATCCTAATTACATTAATTATTATTTAGATGATGAAATTCCATTTATTGGATATTTTATCTACGTTTATAATATGTTTTACCCCTTTACACTAATTGCTTTGTATTATCTATATAGAAAAGATAAAGATTCATATTATAAAGGAATTATCTCTGGTACCATAGGATATCTTATATGTGATGTTATTTTTATACTATATCCTACAATAATGTATCGTCCGATTACTCCTAAATTATCTCCAATAACGGATTTTGTTATAAATCTTACTTTTTTATATGATAATCCACCTCTTAATTGTTTTCCATCAATTCACTGCTTATTCTCTTTTCAAGTTATATATAGTTTCCTATCATCAAATTTAACCAAAAGAGATAAATTTATCATAACAATTGTTTTTTTACTAATAATTATTTCTACATTATTAGTTAAACAACATTATATTTTTGACGTTATATCTGCCTTTTTAATATGTATTATTACAAATTTAATGGAAGATTTGTTAGGTATATACAAAAAAATTAAAAAAAATTTAACAGATAAAAAAAATATTTTACATATTTAAAAAAAAATGCTATACTTGTTTCTTGTAGAGGTAATAATGAAAGAAGAAAATAAAAATCAAAATAAAACCAAAAAAATAATTAAAAACCTTTCTTTTTTAATTATTTTAATTATTTTAACATATTACTTTATATTTAGAAAAATTGATCGAAAAGGTTTGCAAGAGGCACTTTCTCATACTAACATATTATTTATAATAATTGCACTGATAGTTGCTTTTGGTAATATCTTTTTTGAAGGAGTTAATCATTATCGTAATTTAAACTTATTAAAAGAAAATGTTTCATTTAAAAATTCTTTAAAATATGCGATTGTTGGTTTTTTCTTTAGCGCTATAACTCCTGCAGCTACTGGTGGACAACCAGTACAAATTTACTACATGCACAAAGATAAAATCAGTTATACAAATGCTACGGTTGTTATATTAGTTCAATCATTTTCATATTTATTATGTATGCTTTTACTTGGAATATTTGGTTATATTTACAATTTTAAATATATAACAAGTTTAGGATTTTTTGAATATTTTTTCTTTATAGGAGTTATTGTTAATTTTGCAATTATAACTATTAGTTTATTAGCAATGTTCAGTAAAAAATTAGCCAACAAATTACTAAATTTTGTATATAAAATAGTTGATAAATTCAATCATGATAAAGCTGTATCTATTAAAGAAAAAATGAGTAATAATTTAAAAGAATATCATGATAGTACTGACTTTATAAAAAATAATAAATCTGTTTTAACAAAAAGTATTTTAACTAGTATGATGCAATTAATTACATATCATAGTGTTGCATATTTTGTTTATTTAGCTCTTGGTGTAGAACATCTTAACTATATTCAAATAACTAGTCTTCAATCACTACTTTATTTATCAGTATCAATACTTCCCCTTCCAGGAACGGTAGGAGTTAACGAAACAGGTTTTGGTATTATTTATAAACCTTTGATACTTGTGTCAGCCATTGTTGATTCATCAATGCTCTTAACAAGAGGTGTTGGTTTCTATTTCTATGTTGTTCTAACTGGCATTATTCTATTAATAGAAAGTTTAAAAAAGAAGCAAGTCAAAGAAGATGCGTAAAAACATTCTTCTTTTTTGTTGTAAAAAAAAATAATAATTGATATAATTAACATGAAAGGATTGATTATGAGAAAAATATTATATGTGATTTTTTTATTTATTATTATAACAACGATTAATGTCTCAGCTAACACTATTTATTCAATAGATATGAATATTTATCTAGATGAGATGGGAAATGCTAATATTACAGAAAGATGGGACGTTTTGGGAAGTGATGGTACGGAATGGTATAAACCACTACGTGATTTGGGACAATCTGAAATATCAGGTTTTACTGTTTCAATGGATGGAAAACAATTAGAAAGAAAAAATTGGAATATAAATGAAAGTTTAAGTCAAAAAGCTGGATATTATGGTATTAATTATAATAATGGCGATACAGAATTATGCTTTGGAAAAAGTGATTTTAATCGTCATACTTTTGTTTTACAATATAATATTTCAAACTATATTTTTAATACGAGTGATGCTCAAGTTTTATATTGGACACTATTTCCTAAATTTCAAAATGTTGATTTTATGCTAGTTAACATAACGATTAAAAGTTTTTATGACTTTTCAGATACGCTAGATGTTTGGGGATATGGTTATCAAGGATATGCCTATGTAGAAGATGGCATTATAAAAATTACCAATGAAGATTATCCATCAATGAATAATAAGTATGTTGTTGCTTTAGTTAAATTCCCTATTAATACTTTTAATACATCATACAAAACAAATAGATTTAAGACATTTGACGATGTTTACAAAGCATCAAATGAAGGAACATTTTCTTATGACTATGAAACCACTACTTCATCAAAAACATCCAAAATATCCAATTTTATTAATAAAATATTAAGCCTTCTATTTTATTTAATCTTCTTTATTCCCATAATTATTTCTATAATTGTTGCCAAAAATAGCGGATATGGTTACATTAACAACAAAAAAATAGATAAAAAAAATACCCCTTATTTTAGAGATATACCATGTGACAAAGATATCTATTATGCAAATGCTTTAATATATTTAAATAATTTTGGTTATAAAGAAAGTAATATTTTAGGTGCAATTATTCTTAAATGGATAAGAGAAGATAAAATCAAATTTAAAAAAGAAGAAGGCGGTTTTTTAAAAAAAGAAAAAGGTATAATTGATTTAACATTAAAACCTACTTTTAATGATGTAAAAGAAGAAAAATTATTTAATCAAATGTATACAGCAAGTAAAGATGGTATTTTAGAACCAAAGGAATTTGAAAGATGGGCTCGAAATAATTATTCATCATTTTTTAGTACTTTATCTAATTTCAAAGATAGTGAAATAAGAAGATTAAAAGAAAATAATATGATTTATAAAAGAAATAACAAAAATGAATGTAAGAAAAAGAATGTAATGAATAATGAAATCTATACCCAAAGTACAAGACTTTATGGTCTTAAAAAATTCTTAGAAGATTTTTCTTCTATTGATACTAAAGAAACCCTAGAAGTAAAGTTATGGGACGAATACTTAATGTTTGCATATCTATTTGGTATTGCTGATAAAGTTGCTAAACAAATCAAAAATCTTTATCCTGATTTAATGGAACAAAATAATTTTGATTACGATTCTATACTTATAATTAATTCTATATCTAGAAGTACTGTAAGTGCGGCATCAAGCGCTAGAAGAGCTGCAGAAAACTATTCATCAGGAGGAGGTGGATTCTCTATCGGTGGCGGTGGAGGTGGTTCCTTCGGTGGTGGAGGTTTCTCTGGCGGTGGATCACGATAAAAAAAATACTGATTAATCTCAGTATTTTTTTAAAATTTAACTTGAACGTTTTCTCTTTCAGTTTCAGTTGCTTCAAAGAATGGTTCTGGTTTAAAACCAAACATTCCAGCAACAATATTACTTGGAAATACTTCTAATTTATTTTTGTATTTTAATACTGCATCGTTATAAAATTGTCTTGCATAAGAAATTTTATCTTCAGTATCCTTTAAATTATTTTGTAAATCCATGAAGTTAGTATTTGCTTTTAAATCAGGATAACTTTCAGCAAGAGCAAATAATTTATTTAATGCTCCTGTAAGTTCACCATTAGCTTTCATTTCATCTTCAATACCATTTGCTGAAACTGCTTTGTTTCTTGCTGTTATAACAGCATCTAAGGTTTCTTTTTCATGTTTTGCATAACCTTTTACAGTTTCAACAAGATTAGGGATTAAATCTGAACGACGTTTTAGTAAAACATCAATTTGTGACCATTGATCCTTTACCATGTTTCTTAGTTTTACTAATCCATTGTATGTTGATACAAAATAAATTAATAGTAATAAAACTACTCCACCAATAATTGCAAAAATCATTACATCCTCCTTTTAATAAGATTATACCATTTTTTATAATATATGTCTATTTTTTTTTATTTTTTTTAAATAATACTTGAATTCTTTTTAAAATTATTGTATAATTAACAATGTCAGTTGTCCTGGTAGCTCAGCTGGATAGAGCAACGCCCTTCTAAGGCGTCGGTCAAGCGTTCGAATCGCTTCCGGGACACCATCTAGATATTAACTCTTGATTTTCAAGAGTTTTTTTTTGTAAAAAAAAAGAGATTCACAAAGTAATCTCTTAACAATTTACCAAAAATTTTTAAAAACCATTTAAACATGCATTCATATTTCTAGTATTAATGAATGATAAAATAAGTTCAATAATATTAGGAGCAAAGAAAATAACTAATGTGGCAACAGCTCTTTTTAAAAATCTTGACATTGCTTTATTAATACCATCTTTATTATCTGAAAACACTGCTTTGGCAAAATCTAATGACGTAAAGACAAGTAATAATATTGGGGCAACTATTTTAATTGGTTTAAAAACATTGTTTCTTAGCATATCCATAAATTTAGGACTAAACGTATCAGTGCAACTTGCAGCATAGACATTAATTGTACTAAATAACATTAAAATTAACATGATAAATAAAAATACATTTTTTTTCTTCATTAAAATCACCTACAACAATATCATAACATATTTAGAAGAAATTGGATATTATTTTTTTATATTTTTAAATAAATCATTGTAAATTTCCTGATAATTGTCAACAAAAACAAGTTCTAATTTATCTTTATAGATATCAATGAAATCTAAAACATCTCCCTTATTATCTAATGGTAAATAGATCTTTTTAATTCCTCTTGCTATAGCTAAAATAATTTTTTCTTTTAAACCTCCTACTTTTAAAATCTTTCCACTTAATGTTATTTCACCAGTCATCGCTATATCATTAGAAATCTTTTTGTTTTTTAAAAGTGATAAAAGTGATGTGGTAATACTTATTCCAGCACTTGGACCTTCTTTTTTTATTCCGGCATTCGTAAAATGGACAAAAAAATCATTTTCTTGAAATAATGCACTATTTATTTTTAATTCCTTTGCATGAGATTTCAAATACACTAAAGATACATTAATAGATTCTTTAATAACATCTCCTAAAGAACCTGTTGATGAAATATTACCATTTCCAACGGACATAACCGATTCAACTTTAATTAACTCTCCACCTAATGGGTGGTAGGATAAAACATTCATCATCCCTACTTCATTATCATAGTTCTCACTATAATTATACTTTTCATTACCTAATAAATCTTTTAGATGTTTATTAATATCAAGATTTTCATTATTTGATATTTTATGACAAATAAATTTACGACATATTTTTCTTAATAATCTTTCTAAATCTCTTATACCACTCTCTCTTGTATAGTGTTCTATAATATACATAATAGTTTTATCAGACATACTGATTTCTTGTTTTGTCAAGTGATATTCTAGTCTTAATCTTTTTAGTAAAGAATTTTTAACAATTGCTAATTTCTCTAAATTTGTATAACTTGATAATTCGATAATTTCTAAACGATCTCTTAATTCTCTAGGTATATTATCTAAATAATTAGCAGTTAAAATAAACAATACTTTTGATAAATCAAATTCTTCTTCGACAAAGTGATCAACAAAATTAGAATTTTGTTCATAATCTAATACTTCTAGTAAAGCACTGGCAGGGTCACCTTTAATATCTTTGGTCATTTTATCAATTTCATCAATAATAAAGACAGGATTATTAACTCCCGCTTTTATGATTCCTGTAATTATTTTACCGGGTAAAGCACCAACATAAGCTCGACGATGACCAGTAATTTCGGCTTCATCATTAATACCACCTACTGATATTTTGACACATTTTCTCTTTAATGCAACACTTATTGCCTTCGAAATTGAAGTTTTACCAATTCCAGGTGGACCAACAAGACAAATAATGGGATTATGCTTGCTTTTAGTATATTTTTTTGTGGCCATAAATTCGACAATTCGATCCTTAACATTGTTTAAACCAAAATGGGTTTCATCAAGACTTTTTCTAATGGTATCTATATCATAATTTTCCCTAGATGAATTATTCCAAGGAATGGAAAGTAATGTTTCAATATAATTTTTTATAATTCCTATTTCTGGGGAATTACTATTACAAACTTTATATCTTTCTAATTCCTCATACAATTTATCTTTAATTTTTTTAGGGCATTCTAAATTATCAATTTCATCTTGTAATTTTAAAGCATCACTATTTTCTTGAACACCAAGTTCCTTTTCAATTAATTTCAATTTTTCTTTTAAAATATATTTTTTTTGACCTTCTTCAAGATTTTTTTCAATTTCATTATCAAGATTATTTTCATATTTTAATAAGGATAATTCAAAAATAATTGAATCTTTTAATATTTCATATCTTTTTAAAGGATTAATTTCTTCTATTAATTTTTTTTTCTTATCAAAATCTAATGGAATAAAATCACTTATAATATCAGTTAAAGCATTAATATCATTAATATTATTTATTTTTTCAATAATACTGTTTCCCAAACTTTTTTTGTTATCTAAATATTCTAAAAATAGTTCTTTTAAATTTTTAGATTTGGCAATATGTTCAGTAGGATTTATCTTTGGTAAATCAATATTTTCAATCAAAGCATTATCAATATTTTTATCGGTGTTAGTACTAATTATCTTGCATCTAACAATTCCTTTTAAATTAACTTTACTATAACCATTAGGCATATCAAGGTTTAATAGTATTTTAGCAACAACACCAATATTACTATTATCAAATGATACAAAAACATAGTTGTTAAAGTAACTTTCAGAAATATCTAAGATATCTTTTATTTTTATGTCATTAAATTCTTTTTTTACTTCACAACCAGGGAATAACATGAAATCATTAATAAGCAACAGTGGTAAATTTGTTTTCATATTATTCCTCCTTTTTTTACTTTTTATTATAGTAATCTTTAACATAAAAAACAACTCATTTACACCTTTTTTACAAAAGAATTTTAGGTATCTTTTTGAACTATTTTTTTATAAAAAATTTAGTGTAAAATTCATGTATTTTTTCTTGTTTTTTTTTAAAATATAATTTAGAATAAACTAGTTAAGAAACGAGAACAAAATAAATTACTGCGAATTCATTCGATTTTTCTCACGAAAAATCATTTCTACTTATACTTAAGTACTTATAGACACTACGGATGGTCGCCACCCTGTTAATTTTTTTAATTATTTAATAATTATTTTGTTATTTTATACAATAATTAAACCTTTATTTATAGCTATTTTTATACCTTCATCTAATATATTAATACTTGCATTGATATCACGATCATTTAGTGATTTACATTTAACGCACTCAAAACTTCTAATAGATAAGTCATTTATTTCATTTCTTGTCCCACAATGAGAGCATAATTTACTACTAGGATAATAGGTATTTACTTTTAACAATACTTTATTATGCCATTTTGTTTTATATTCTAACTGTCTTATTATTTCTCTAAATGATGCATTTACTATTCCTTTAGTTAAACTTTTTACATGACTTTCTTCTATCATTTCTTTGGTTTTAAGTGTTTCACAAACTATTAATTCATTATCTCTTAGTAAATCATTGGTTATTTCATGAATATAATACTTTCTCATATTTTTTATCTTTTGGTATAATCTTGCTATTTTATTTTTTAATTTAATATAATTTTTACTATTTTTTAGACATCTTGATAATCTCTCTTGATATACTTTTATATGTTCTTCAATTCTTTTAATTATTAGTTTTGGATATTTTATTCCATCACTTGTGGTAACAAGTGATGATACTCCAAGATCTATTCCTACAGCGTGAATTATTCTAGATTTTGGTATATCAATTTCTTCTTCGCAACATAGTGATACATAATACTTTAATCCTATTTTTTCAACTGTGGCATTTTTGATATTTAAATTTTTCACTATGTTTCTATATCCTCTTATCGGAATAATACCTAATTTTGGTAATTTTATCGTTTTACTTTTTAGATCAATTATGATATTTGCATAATTATTATTTTTATATTCACCTTTGATACAAGTTGTCCGAAAGCTATCATGACATCCTCTTTTTTTAAAAATAGGATGAGATGTTCTTTTTGCAAAATAATTAGTATAACCTCTATCTAAATTATCTAAGGTATTTGTTAGTGCCATACTATCAACTTCTTGTAACCATGGTAATTCCTTCTTTAATTCTACTAATTCATGTTTCATATCTTTTAAAAATAGATTATTTTTACATTCTTTATAATATTCATCTTTTCTATTTAAGAAATAATTATATACATATCTTGATGAGCCTATATTTTTGTTAATTAATATTTCTTGTTCTTTTGTAGGATATAATCTAAACTTATATGCTTTAAATATTTTCATTTCATCACCTATCTTTGTATCATCATATCATAAGTAAAACGTTGTATTAAGAATATTACACAATTTTACATATATTTTTTGGAAGAGATATCTCCCAGTATATAAAAAAGATTATCTATTTCTATTTAGATAATCTTTAACGGGACCAAAAGATTTACGATGTTCTTTAATGATACCATATTTATCAATTGCAGCTATATGTTCCTTTGTAGGATAGCCTTTATTGCTTTTAAAATTATACATGGGATATTCTTTATCAAGAGTATACATCATTCGATCTCTTGTTACTTTAGCAATAACACTTGCTGCAGCAATAGACAAACTTTTGGCATCACCTTTAATAATAGATGTTCTTGGAATATCTATATCAAGTGGCATAGCATCAATTAAAATATGTTCTGGAGTAACAGATAATTTATTAATGGCATCTTTCATCGCTAATTTCGTTGCTTCATAAATATTTACTTCATCTATTACTTTTTCATCAATAATACCTACACCAATACTTATAGCATCTTTTTTTAAGATATCATAAAAGATATCTCTTTTCTTTTCACTTAACTTTTTAGAATCGGTTAATCCCTTTAACTCATAATTAACAGGAAGAATGACAGCCGCAGCAACAACTGGTCCAACCAAAGGACCTCGCCCTACTTCATCAACACCAGCTATTAAAGTAATATTTTGTTTTATTAGGTCTCTTTCATATGAATATAAATCATCCATTATAAATTACTAAGTCTTTCTTTAATTAGAGAACTAACCTCTTTCATATCTGCTTTTCCTTTTACTAAAGGTGTTATTTCTCTCATGATAAGTCCCATGTCTTTTTCACTTGTAGGATTTACTTTTGTAAATACATTGTCTATTATTTTCTTTATTTCTTCCTTATCAAGTTGTTTTGGTAAATATTCTTGTAATAAAGTTATTTCACTATTTGTTTTTTCTATTAAATCATTTCTATTTCCTTTTTTAAATTCCTCGATAGATTCACGTCTTGTTTTAATACCTCTTGTAAGAATAGTTATTACAAGATCATCATTAATCTCTACTTTCTTATTAATATGTTCAAGATCTACTTCTCCTTTTATTCCTCTTAATGTTTGAACTTTTAAAGTATCTTTTGCTTTCATGAAAGATACAATATCTTCTTTAATTTTATCGTACATATTTATCGCCTCCATAATAATTATAAAATATTTTTTTTAATTTGAAAAGACTATGATACTAATTTTTTATAAGTACTTTTACCTACTATTCCATCTACTTTTAATCCATTGTTTTTTTGATAAAGTTTAACTGCTTTTAAAGTATCTGGTCCAAAACTTCCATCTATTCCATAACTTCCTACAGAATAGCCTAATGTTTTTAATCTTTCCTGTAACCATTTAACCATTATTTTAGCCTTGATACCTTTTTTTAGATTATGAGCTGAACATGCCTTAGTAGTTAATGGTCCAAAACTTCCATCAACTGCTAGTCCACAGTTCCATTGTTCATTAAATTTTCTTTGAAGGGTCTTAACTAATTCTTTATTACCATAATTATTTGGATATTTAATATACTTTAATTTTCCATGATAAGTCCATGTTAAATTTCTTTTTCCATTATAATAACGATATCCTTTATTATTGATAGTACTTATAATACATTTTCTTGTATTCCAACCAGTGGTACATTCAAATACTTTACCTCCACCAAGATATATTCCTGAGTGATTATACTTGGTTCCTTTCATACACAAGTATTCACCCGGAATAAGATTATTAAATTTTTTTGATACATTAGTACAATAATTTAAGGCTCCATTACATGTAAAATCAGCTACACCATTTGATTTATAAATAGTACCTCCTCTTGTTAATTTTTTATCAGCTTTAAATCCCCAAAGAATTGATTTAATAGATGTTATACAATCAAATTGCCATTGACCATTACTATTTATTTTACTCCAGTTTTTACCACTATAATAAACATTAGGAACTTTATTTACTAACCAATAAAGTTTATCAATAAATTCTTTACTTGTAAAAACCATTTTTCACCTCCATTATATTTTATTGAAAAATTAATTTTCTAAATAATTACTTTAACTATTTAAAAATAATAGCATATATTAAAAAGAAGGAGGATTAATGAAAAAAATATATTATCAAATAATTTTTATTTTTATAATCTTTTTAGTAGCTTGTATACTTTTATTTAGTAAAAAAGATGAATCTACTCTTCAAAAAGTAAGAGTCAGTGAAGTAGCACATAGTATTTTTTATGCTCCACAATATGTGGCTATTCATAATAACTATTTTAAAGAAGAAGGTATTGACATTGAGCTTATTTTAGGTAATGGTGCTGATAAAGTAGTAGCTAGTGTTTTATCTGGTGATGTTGATATTGGATTCTCTGGCAGTGAAGCTACTATATATGTATATAATGGTGGAGAAAAAGATTATTTAAAAACTTTTGCCCAATTAACTCAAAAGGATGGAAGTTTTATTGTATCAAGAGAGAAAAAAGATAATTTTACTTTAAATGATTTAAAAGGAAAATATTATATAGCAGGTAGAATTGGTGGAATGCCTTTTATGACTTTGAAGTATATCTTAAATCAAAGTGGTATTAAAGATGATGAATTAACACTTGATACTAGTATTGCTTTCTCATCAATGGCATCATCATTTATTGGAGGTATAGGTGACTATGTATCACTTTTTGAACCTACCGCAACAAATATGGTTAACCAAGGATATGGTTATATTGTAGCAAGTCTTGGAGAGTTAGGTGGAACTGTACCTTATACTTCATATAGTGCTCGTACATCTTTTATTGAAAAAAATCCCGAATTAATTAAAAAATTTACTAAGGCTATACAAAAAGGAATCGATTTTGTTAATAGTCACGATGCTAAAGAAATAGCAGAAATAATAAAAGTAGAATTTCCTGATACAGATATAAAAGACATTATAAGTGCTATTAATCAATATAAATCAGTAAATACTTGGCCTAAAAATACCGATTTTTCTAAGGAATCCTTTAATCACATGCAAGATATTATGATTAATGCCAAAGAAATAACGGATAAAGTTAGTTATGAAGATTTAATATATAAAATAAAATAAATCGTATTAAATACGATTTATTTTATTTAGCCTCTTCTTGAGCTCTTGTTTCTCTAATTACAGTTACTTTAATTGTTCCAGGATATTGCATTTCACTTTCTATTTTATCTTTAATATCTCTTGCAATCTTGAAACTTTCCAAATCATCTACTTCTTCTGGTTTAACAATAACTCGAAGTTCACGTCCTGCTTGTACAGCAAATGATTTATCAACACCTGAAATATTATTAGCAATACCTTCTAATTGTTCAAGTCTTTTTATATAATTTTCTAGTGAATCATTTCTTGCCCCTGGACGTGATGCTGATAATGCATCAGCAATAGCCACAATGACACTTATGGTACTTGTTGCAGCAGTATCACCATGATGAGAAGCTATAGCATTAATTACTACATCATTTTCATGATATTTTTTAGCAAGATCAACACCAAGTTCAACATGACTTCCTAGTGCTTCGTGGTCGATGGCCTTACCAATATCATGTAAAAGTCCAGCACGACGAGCTAGCATCACATTTTCACCAAGTTCTCCAGCAATTACACCAGATAAGTGGCCTACTTCAATGGAATGTGTTAAAGCATTTTGTCCATAACTTGTACGAAAATTTAATTTACCAATTGTTTCAATTAAATTATGATCCATTTTGGTAATTCCAAGTTCAAATAATGCATTATTACCAAGTTCCATTATTTTTGAATTCATTTCTTTGGCAGTTTTATCATATAATTCTTCTATTCTTGTTGGATGAATTCTTCCATCTTTAATCAAAGTTTCAAGAGTAACTCTTGCAATTTCTCTTCTTAAAGGGTCAAAACTTGATAGCACAACTGCTTCTGGAGTATCATCAATAATAAAATCAACTCCTGTTATAGCCTCAAGGGTTCTAATATTTCTCCCTTCTCGACCAATAATTCGACCTTTCATTTCTTCAGATGGCAAATTTACTACAGTTACTGTATCTTGACTTGCTACATCTGCGGCATATCTTTGCATAGAACTTACAAGTATTTCTCTTGCTTTCTTATCACATTCTAGTTTTGCTTCTTGCTCACGATCTTTAATATAAGCCGTAATTTCCTTTGTCATGGATTCTTTTACCTTTTCCATAACTTTCTTTTGAGCTTCTTCCTTACTAATCCCTGAAATTTTGTTTAATACCGCGATTTGTTCTTGTTTTATTTCTTCCACTTTTGTTCTTTCAGCATCAATACTTGCTTGCTTACTAATTATTTTTGCTTCTCTTTCATCTAATGCCTCTTCGCGTTTTTGAAATAATAAATCTCTTTTATCAATATTTTCTTCTCTTTGATTTAAACGAGTTTCCATCTCCTTTAATTCTTGCTTTCTTTCTCTAATCTCCTTATCAGCATCCAACTTCATACGATGATTTTCTTCTTTTGCTTCAAGAATACTATCTCTTTTTAACTTTTCAGCTTCTTTTTTGGCGTTATCTAAGATTTTTTCTCTTTCTTTTTTGGATGCCTTTCCTCTAACATTACTTATTATGAAAGCTATCGCTCCACCAATAATTATTCCAATAACGGCGAACAAAATGGAAAGTACTGTTTTATCCATTTTCTCTCCTTCTAGTATTTTTCTAATATATAGCAAACCCCATAATACCATGGTTAGACTATTACACTCATAAAAACATCATGTACAAATATAACATCTACTTTTATTTTAAAGTTTTCTTTATACATTGTCAATTATTTTTCAATCATAATTGACAATAATGTACATAATATTATTTAAAAAAGGTAGAAAAAAAAATAAAAGTATAATATAATGGTATGTAGTAGGTGAAATTTATGAATTATCCTAGTGGTATCAAAAAAGATAAAACAACAATTACAAGAAGGAAAATAGATTATAAAAATCGTGGAATGAATTTAGAAAATGATATTAATGAAACCAACAACTACTATATTGAGAAAAATATCGCTTTTATATATAAGAAACCTACTCCCATTAAGTTAGTTAAAGTTGACTATAAAAAAGGAAGAATTGATGAAGCTTATTTTGAAATGCCATCTACAACTGATTATAATGGTATATATAATGGTAAATATATTGACTTTGAAGCTAAAGAAACTACAAATCAAAAAGGTTTTCCTATTACAAATATTCATAAACATCAAATACAACATATAAGAAATATTTATAATAGTAAGGGAATATGTTTTTTAATAGTTAGATTTACAAAATATAATGAAACATATTTATTATTAGCTAAAGATTTTCTTGAATATATTGATAATGTAGGAAAAAGCATTATTCCAAGGGAATATTTTATAAATAAAGGTTTTAGAATTAAAGATAAATATATAAAGAAAGTTGATTATTTAGAAATACTTAATAAAATGGAGGATGAAAAATGAAAAAAGAAGAATCTAAAAAGAAAAATGTAAAAAATGAGGAAAATATTTCTAAGAAAAAATTAAAACCGAAATCTAGTATCATCAGTTTGTTAATCATAGTCATAGTTTTTGGTATACTATTTATTCTTGGAAAGAAATTTCTAGGATTAGCAATGACTGCTATATTAATTGCTGGTTTAGCAATAATTTTATTTCTAGGTTATCTTTTAGATAAACCAAGAACTAAAGGTAAAAGAAAAAAAACTATAAAAATTATTATTATGATTTTATTGGCATTAACAATCTTAGGACTAATAGGTGTATCTGCTTTTCTTGTATATGTAGTTAAACAAGCACCAGACTTTAAAGAAGAAATGTTAAAATCAAAAGAAGCAACGATTTTCTATGATAGTGAGGGCAAGGAATACGCAAAAGTTGGTCTTGAACTTAGAGAAAATATCGAATATGATCAATTATCAGAAGTATTTATTGATGCTTTAGTTGCAACAGAGGATTCAAGATTTTTCCAACATAATGGTTTTGATTTAATGCGTTTCGTTAAAGCGGCAGTTGGTCAAGCTGCTGGCCAAGGTGATGCCGGTGGTGGTTCAACTCTTACAATGCAATTATCAAAAAATGTTTTTACAACTAAAGAAGCAAAAGGTTTTGCGGGAATAGTTAGAAAATTTACTGATATTTATATTTCCATCTTCCAAATTGAAAGAAATTATACTAAACAACAAATTATTGAATTTTACACAAATATTCACTCTTTTGGAAAAAACATCTTTGGTGTACAAGAAGCTTCCCAATATTTCTTTGGAAAAGATGCAAAAGATTTAAATTTATCTGAGGCTGCTGTTCTTGCAGGAATGTATCAAGCACCAAGCACTTATAATCCATTTGATCATCCACAAGCTGCAGAAAAACGTCGTAATACCGTTTTATATTTAATGGAAAGACATGGATATATCACAAAAGAAGAACGTGATATGGCAAGTAAAATTCCAATAGAAAGTTTACTAACAACAACAGCAACAAGTAAAAATCCATATCAACCATATATTGATTTAGTATGTCAAGAAGTAAAAGATAAATATGGTGTTGATCCATATTCTACTCCAATGTTAATTTATACAAATATGATAAGATCAAATCAAGATGGAATTAATAAAATAATGGATGGCAAATCATCATTTAAGTGGAAAGATGATGATATGCAAGCTGGTATTGCTGTTATAGATTCTACCAGTGGAAAAATTAACGCTATTGGTTCAGGAAGAAATAAAAGTGGTGCAAAAAGTTATAGTTTTGCAACTTTTGATGCAAAATCACAAAGACAAATAGGATCAACCGCCAAACCATTATTTGATTATGGTCCTGGAATGGAATACAATAACTGGTCTACTTATACCCCATTTGTTGATGAACCTTACACTTATTCAAATGGTAAAAAAATAAATAACTTTGATGGTGCTTATAAAGGACAAATTACTCTAAGACAAGCTTTATCTGGTTCAAGAAATGTTCCAGCATTAAAGGCATTCCAACAAGTTGATAATAAAAAAATTGTTGATTTTGTAACAAGTGTTGGTATAACTCCTGAAATAAGCGATGGAATGATTCATGAAGCGCATGCTATTGGAGCATTTACAGGTTCTAATCCTCTTGCTATGGCAGGTGCATATCAAATATTTAGTAATGGTGGATATTATTACGAACCATATTCAGTAAGTAAAATAATATTTAGAGATAGTGATAGTGAACCAGTTGAATATTCTGCACCAAAAATTAAAATTATAAGCGAATCAACAGCCTATATGATTACTGATATTTTAAAAGCTGTTCCTAATGGAACAACAAAAGCCGGACTTTCAAAAGATCATTTTGCTGCTAAAACTGGAACAACTAATGTTGATTCAGCAACAAAGAAAAAAAGAGGTCTACCAAGTAGTATTGTAAGAGATTACTGGATTATGGGTTATACACATAATGTTGTAATTGGAATATGGATTGGTTATGAAGAATTAAATAAAACACATTACTTAAATTACAATTATGATGGTGGAAAAAGACATCAATTATTAAATCAAGTTGCCAAAGTTTGTTTTAAACATGATGGTAAAGATTTCACAAGGCCAAGTTCAGTTGTAACTAGTAAAGTTGAAAAAGGATCAAATCCACCAAAACTTCCAAGTGCCAATACCCCATCAGATCAAATTTTAACAGAATTATTTAAACGTGGTACGGAACCAAGTGAAGTATCAACAAAATATCTCTCCGTAGGCGCTCCTACAGGATTAAAAGTCACATTTAATGGTAGTTATGCTTCTCTTTCATGGAATGGTATTCCAAATCCTGATTATATTGATAATGCAACCTTTGGTTACCACATATATTTTAATGATAGAAAAATTGATTTTACAACTAATACTTCTTATACAATCTCCAATTTAGATAATTATTATGGTACATATTCCGTAAGAGCTGGATATAAGGATACAGATGCTAACTTAAGTGGTGCTGCAACATATGAATTAAAAGAGAATTCTTGTTCAACATCATTTAATGGAAACAAAGATGTAACCTATAATACAGGTGAAGCTATCGATAGTTCATTATATAATGCATCTCATGTAAAAGTAACTTGTAATGGCAGTGATGTTACATCAAATGCAACTATTACCACAATAATAAAAAATTCAGTAGGAAGCACTGTTAATAGTATATCAAATGCTAACGCAAATACTTATACAATTACGTATCATGTTAAATACAATGACTATACAGGTTCTACAAGCAATGTCATAAGAATTAAAGAAAAACCTGTATCAACACCTACACCAACTGATACGCCAACACCTATTCCAACTCCAGAACAGCAAGAAAATACTGAAAATAATTAAAAAAAAATTCTTAGTCAACTGACTAGGAATTTTTATTTTCTTCACTAATTCTTTTTTTATCATCATTTATTATTCGATGAATCATTGTTTCTATTTCATCAAGAGATTTCTTATCTAAATTTGAAATATGAATATTTTCTTTAACAGTATCAATTTCAACATGACCAAAAAATAGACCTGCTCGAATTTTTAAATCATTAAATAATTCAGCGCGAACATTAATAATATAATAACCAAGAATTCTTTTCTCACCAACAATGATTCTTTTGTTAGTTAATGCTACAACACAACTATCAAATAAAAATCTATTATCATCATTTCTTTGGCCACAAAAAGCATATAATACTTTTTCATCTTTATCTAAAATACTATCAACAACAGCAGCATGTTTTCTTAATCGAAAAACTATTGTCATTGGATATTTTCTTTTAAATCTTAAAACCCTAGGGTAAACGCTCATCATTTTACTACCCCACTTTTAACCAATATATTTTGGAATCCTTTACTTCCAACATCACCTAAAACTGAATCAAGTTCATATCCTTTACGATAAACAACAGTTGCTGGTGTAGGAATACCTGGATTACCTTCAGGATCATACTGGTCTTTTAAAACATTTACATTATCATGCAAGAATAAATATTCATCTTTTTCTAAGGTATCAGTATTAAGATACCACACATCTAAATTATAATCGTTTGCTACTTGATTAACCAAAGGTTTATAATCGGCACAATGTGAACAATTATCCCTACCAATTAAAATAATTGTAAACTTATCTTCCATAATCTTTTCTTTGTACTCATTAAAACTAATATTATGAATTTTCATAGTTTTAGAAATATTTCTTTCATTGGATACCATTATAGCTACTAAAAATACAATTATTAGTATGGCAATTATTGGTACAATATCTATTAACTTATCTTTTAAATTACTTTTTTCTTTATTTCTTAATTTCTTCATTGATAACCTCCACTCTCATTATATAATTAATTAAATAATAAATCAAATACTTTTTTAAGATAATCCCAAATCGCTTTTAAATAAATCAATAATTGTGATAATTGATCTTCATCATTACTTTTTTCCTCAATATCAGGATTTAGTTTTTCTTCATTAATACTAGTATTCCACATACCAACTTTATTTTTTTTAGCATCATCTTCTGCTTTTCTTAGTTCATCAATATATTGATAATCACCATAAACATAATAAACTTTTGCAAGCCCATTTTTAATTAATTCTTTTTGTAATAACAAATCATCGGTAAAAACAAAAGCTAAAACTCTTCCATATTTATCAGTTTTATTACTATTTGCATCATACTCTAACATAATCTTTTTAGATGATTTCAATTTATTACAAGTAAAATCACTTGCTTCTTTGCCAAAGGGATCTCCTGATACTTCACCATGTTGTATTTCCGGGGTATCAATTGCTAAAAATCTTACTGTTTCTTCTTGACCATGAATTATTAGTTTGGCAGTATCTCCATCAACACATTTAGAAAATAAAGCCTCTTCCCTTTCATTGACAGGTTTAATGTAGCAACTTGGAACATCAACTTCTCCACCTTTAATAACCCATTTATCATCTTTTTGAATAACTTCATGAAAATGAAGAGGATTTCCATGACTACCATAATATTTACCATTACATTCAAAAATACTCTTTTCATTAATACTTCCACTTGTTGCAGATACATTTATAAATAAGCATACTATTAATATTCCAACTATTTTTTTCATATTCACCTACCCTTTATATTATAATACATTTGATAAATAAAATAAACTATTCTTCCATGCCTTTTGATAGTAAAATCAATTCCATTTCATTAATTCTTTTAAATAAATTAGTAAAAAAACATATAACAAAAAGATGACCTTTTGTTAATACATTTTTTAGATTTAAAGGGAAATTTTTGGTATATAAACTTTTCCTAATATCACTTACTTCTTTAATCATAATTGGAATAAAACATAAACTTATAGAAATAATAAGTGCTAAATTTTTACTATGAAATATTTTACCAATAATTAAGCCAACATTATTAATACCTATTATTTTGATAATTGTGTTTACTAAGATAAACATGGTAATTAATCTTATACTAACTATTACAGCATCATATAAATTAGAAAAAATAATATTAAGTAAAAAATTAATTATAATCATTATAACAAAAGGTAAATATATTGGTAATTTTACATGAAAGATTAAACTTAAAATAATTGACAAAAGAAAAATTCCTAATAAAAAATATAAATTTTCAATCAAAAAAATGAAAATTGAAGAAATAATCAAAATAATTAATAAAATACTATTAATTAACATGTTTTATAATCTCCTTATCTGATAAATCTTTTAAATTATTATAACCTATTTTATTAATCAATTTGAATTTCAAAGGAATTTCAAAATCTTTAAGTATTTCTAAATTAGTAAATATTTCTTCTTTAGTATATATACCAGATACTAGATGATCACTATTTAAAAGAATAATTTTATCTGCTAATGCTAGCTCATCAATTTGATTTGTACTCATAATAATACCCTTATTTTTTCTTTTTAAATCAAGGATAATGTTATATATGGCCTGTTTTCCATTATTATCAATCATACTAGTTACTTCATCTAAAAGTAGAAAATCTTTATCAGTTGTTAATACCCCTGCTAAATTTATTCGCTGTTTTTGGCCCATTGATAGATTATATGGATTGGCATCTTGAAATTCATTCATAGATACTAACTTTAAAGCATTATTTATTTTATTATCGATATCTTCTTCTCCTAAATTATTTAGAGTAAATTTTAAATCATCATATACTCTATTAAAAACTATTTGATTATTAGGATTTTGAAAAACTATTCCTATTTTCTTTCTTAATTCAATATTTTTTATTTTCTTGATATCGATATTATCTAATGTAATTAATCCATGATATTTATTTAAACCTGCTATACATGATAAAAGAGTTGATTTTCCACTACCATTACTTCCAATAATAACACTAATTTCACCTTTATGAAATTCTAGATTAATATTTTTTAACCCAGTATTCCCTTCTTTATATTTATAATTAACATCAACTAATTTAATCATTTAAACCTCTAATTTGCTTTTCTAATAATTTAGTAAGAGATGACATGGTAATAAACATCACGGGTATCATAATAAGTTGTTTTACAACTCTTGTAGGAATAATGGCATATGATGCCTTTTTAACAGTCATAATAATCCAAATAGTATTTAATACACCATTAATTAGAATACAAACTATTAATATCGCAATTAAAAGTTTAATTAAAAATTTTTTATTAAAAACAAATTCTTCTTTGTTATATAAGAATAGTCCATATACTAGTCCCGTTAATATAGATGAAATAGTATAACCTATAAAGTATGATCCAAAGGGAAATAGTAAAGCTCCGATTAAATCAGATAATCCTGCTATTACTAAAGAATATTTTGGTCCTAGAATAATACCTGAAAACATCAATGGAACAAAAGTAAATCCAATTGATAAAATACTAGTATTAACTGATAAGAAACGATTTATAACAATGCTGGCTGCTAATAATAGTGCGGAAATTATTATTTTTTTTATTTTGCTCATAAACTACTCCATTTAACTATTTTCTTTTTCTAATAATTTGTAATCTACTTTTCCATATAAAGTTTTAGGAAGACTATCGCGAAATTCATAATCTTTAGGTTGTGAATAAACCGATAATTCTTTTTTACAAAGTGCTTTAATTTCATTAAGTATTTGATTATTTTCTTTAACTCCCTTTTTGAGAACTATTATGGCTTTTGGAACATGCATTTTATATGGATGAGGTATTCCTATTACACATACTTTTTCTACTTTAGAATGTTTGGATATAACCTCTTCTATTTGTGATGGGTAAACATTAAATCCTGATACAACAATCATTCTTTTGCTTCTTCCTGTATAATAGACAACTCCATTTGGGGCAATATAACCTATATCGCCTGTATGTAACCAACGTTTTCCATTGTCCACTTTAATAATCTTATCTGTTTCTTCTTGATTATTTAAATATCCCATCATCAATGTTGGTCCTGATACACATATTTCTCCTTCTTCACCATTTTTTAAGGTTTTGCCTTTTTCATCACATATTTTATAAATATTTCCTACCATCGGAATACCAATACTGCCAGGTTCATTTGTTCCCGGGAAAGTATAACATGTAGCTGCTACTGATTCTGTCATTCCATATCCTTTAGAAATATTTACTTTTGCTCCATGTTTATGTAGAAAATTATTAATTCTTGTTTCATTATTTATTGTTAGATAATCCCCACCACTAATGATATATTTCAAGTTTTCTAGTGATACTTTATCGAATTTCTTATTGGACATCATCCCTTCCCAAAGTGTTGGAACACCTAGAATAACATGAGGTTTATCATTTTTCCATATTTTATAGAAACGATTTTCATTATATTCTGGCATAAGTATAACCTCTACTCCAAGACAAAGTGGTGTATGAACACATATTCCTAGACCAAATCCATGAAAAATAGGAAGAAGTGTTACTATTTTATCTTTAGGTCTTACATCTATTACATTAACCGCAGATTGTTGTGCTAAAGCATTAAAACTATAATTGGATATCATAATTCCTTTAGGAGTTCCAGTAGTCCCTCCACTATGAAGTATTAGTGCTAAATCATCTTTATCTACTTTAGCAATAAAATCTTTTCTATTATTAACACCATAAAATAAAAATTCATTCCATTTCATATATTCATGTTCATATCTTTTTGGTGATTTTACTTTTAAACCTTTTGTTAGTGAATATCCTATAAAAAGTGATAATGGCATACTATTTTTAGGGGATATAAGAATTGTTTTGTAAACTAAGGTATCTTTTATAATATCTTTAAAATTTTCATAATTAAAATCTACAAGAAATAAAAATCTTGATTTGGATTCCTTTAGATAATATTTTACTTGATTAGGGTTTGATAGTGGATGAATAATATCAGCCACTGCTCCTATTTTATTACATGCATAAAAAATATATATAGCTTCTGGAATATTCGGAAGACAAATTGTTACAACATCACCCGGTTTTACTCCAAATTCTAATAGTCCTTTAGCGACAATATCAATATTATTATATAAATCAGTATATAATATTTTATTATTAAAATAATTAATTGCAACATTATTTTTATATTCTTGTGATGAATCCATCATATATTCATAAATGGATTTCTTTGTAAATTTAATACTTCTATCTTCTCTTGAGTAATAAGAAAGCCAAGGAGCATCTATTTTGTTCTCTTTATTAAAAAATTTTTTTATATATTCAATTATTTTCATATCATCATACCCTTCTTTAATTTATGCTTATATTATTAATTATACCACATATTAATGGTAGAGAAGTATTTTTACAATAAATTTACGTAAATAAAGTAAACAAAAAAAAAGAATCATTTGCATATTTTCATTATTTATAATACAATATTATCAATTTTATTGAGGGAGATATATGAAAAAAATACTATTAGAAGATGTAATTAATATTTTCTTTAAATACACTATTTATGATCTTAAGGAAGAGATTGAAATTCCTAATATTAATTTTCGTTTTAAAGAAAAACTAGATGATTTATTTGATCAAAAAGATCTTGATTATTTAATTGATAATAATAGTGAATGCTTATATGTTGTGATAAATGATAAATTAACTTTTTTTAAATATTTAACAGATATCATAAACGAAACAGTTAACTTATTTAATGAGTATGAACAAAATGTTGATGTTGAAGAAACAGCGAGATATTTATTACGCCGAATATGGTTACGAATGGGAATAAATGATTTTATAGATATTAACAAATTTTTAGATAATCAATTAAAATTTATAAAAAATAGAATGTTAGATTCACCTGAAGAAAAAAGATTATATACTACTAAAGAATTCGAAATATTCCAAAAAACAAAAGTAAATGATTTATGGGATGAAACCACAAGAAGGATGATTTTTACTATTAAAAATAATGATGAATTATATGAATTACCACATATATTGTATGATATAGATGATAATAACACTTTTTATATATATGGTGTTCAAAGTAGTCAAAATGAAAAGAATAAACATATTGAAAGAAAATTATATAAATTAAATAAAGGGATTGATAATCCCAATGTTCATCCAAGTAAAGTATGCGCTCTATTAATATTTATTAATTTATTAAAAAATAATAGTATTTCTAATATTATCATACCTAGTTTACAAGTACTTTCATACCATTATCATGAATTACTATCTATTGAATCAAAGAAATACTATGAAGAAATAATAAGACAATATAAAGATAATCCAAGTGATATTTATTTAAAAAATAGATTAGAATATTTAAAAAATTGGTATCTTCATGTATATGAGAAACAAGATAAAATTAGTTATTTAAAAACTGAAGAACTTATCTATTTAATGTATCGATTGTTAGAACATGATTCTGATATTGCAATAGTTAATGAAATAAATCTTCAAGGAGATTATTTAAATCTTAAAATTAGGAAGTAATTTAAAAATATCTTTGTTCATATAAATATAATACAAAATAATATTTTTTATAAACATTTTCCTTGTTAATGATTAAAAAATGCTATTGCATTATTCTCTTATTTTATCACATTTATTTTTTGACAAATTAATGTCAACTTTATTGAATCAACTATTATTCAATGATATAATTTTTGGGATATGACTTAATAATCAGTTTTATTAAATCATATATGGGGTACAAAAACTAACAATTAATTTAAAATGAGGGGCGCATTTTAGATTAAAACTTTTTTTGGAGGGAAAATGAATAATTATGGATTCAAAAATGAATTGGATTTTGTGGCTCTATTTAATAATAAGTATTTAGAAGAACTAGATGAAAATTCACAATTTTTTTTAAAGGATATTTTTGGGGATTACATTAATAAAAATGAAAAAATAAAAAGTTGGAAAAATAGTTTAAATCAGAAAACAGATATTTTTATCAAATTTAAAAATCAAGTAAAAAAAGTAAGTTTAAAATATAGGAATAAAAATACCATTCACTGTGAATCAATTGATAGTTTTAAAAGTTATTTAAAATCACTAGATATTCCATACAATATTATAAGTATTTATGCTAATTTTCATTATGGTTATATGAGAGATGAAAATGGGTGTGTTATTTTATCTCAAAAATTAAGTACCACTGAATATAAGGAGTTATACCAAGATGAAATTGATTGTTTTAGTAATACATTAAATAAAACTAAAATTATTGTTGATATGGTTGATAGGTTCATTATTAGAGGAACAAATTCTAATGAAGATATCGATGCTTTAGTATGTGGTTCTGTTGATGATTACGTCTGGCTTTTAAAATATGATATTTATGATTTAGCTTTATATAAAAGATATATATATTTTACTAGTCCACATGCATCTTGCATAACTATGGGACCAAAATATAGAGTCATAAAGGATAATGATTTTAGAAATATTAAAGATAAATATTACGTAAATATTAGATGGGATAACTTAAAAACAGATATTGAAGAATTTAAGAAAACTATAAAAAATAATACACGATGACATCTTTAATATTAATATATCTTAAAAAATATCAATATGGTATGAACAAAATAAAAACTTACAAATTATTAATAGTTTGCAAGTTGTTTTTTATATGGAGCAGTAGTTGTAATTATCCATAACTTTTGTTTCATGTATGTAACATAAATATCAATCGTTAATATGAATATACCAGAGAAATTGTTTGCATGCAACTATTA
>CAMVAF010000006.1 GCA_947165365.1 uncultured Clostridia bacterium
ATGAATTTCTTAAATAATTATGATGCAAATCATCCAGTAGGAACAAAAGCAGAAACTCCAGCAAATGGTAATGGAGATTTCATGAACTTCTTAAATAACTATGATGCAAATCATCCAGTAGGAGCAAAAGCAGAAACTCCAGCAAATGGCAATGGGGATTTCATGAATTTCTTAAATAATTATGATGCAAATCATCCAGTAGGAGCAAAAGAAGAGATTCCTGCTATGAATAACACTGAATTGAATGTTGATAGTTATTTAAATAGTGGTGTTAAAGATAATAGTGTAATGATTAATAATGTTAATCCACCTATAACTACTAATTTTAACGCTAATTCATATGTAGAAGATAATCCAAATTATGTTGATGTATCAAAGGCAACTATTATTGATAATGTAGATATTATTATTAATGAATTAAAGGCTACCATTGAAAAAATTAAAAATCAAAGTAAATTTAAAGTTGATACAGATGAAATAGATTTTGATGATGTATATCAAATAACAATTAAAATTGATAAGAGAGAAACTTTATAAAAAAAGTTTTTCTTTTTTTGTTTTATCTATTTCATTATTTGTTATTTTTTGGTATGATTATAATGGACTAATTTTTATAAGCAGGTGATAGTATGGGAAAAGTAATTTCGTTAGTCAATCAAAAAGGTGGAGTAGGAAAGACTACTACAAGTATTAATTTATCTGCATCATTAGCAGTAGAAGGAAAAAAGGTTTTACTTGTTGATTTAGACCCTCAAGGAAATGCAACTACAGGCGTAGGATTTAATAAAGGAGATATTGATTTAAGTATCTATGATGTATTTAATGGCACATGTGATATCAATTCAGCAATATTACATACAAAATTTAAGGATTTGGATTTATTACCATCATCACTTCAATTAGCAGGAGTTGATATTGAACTAATGGATAAAGGTAGGGAAGATCCTAATTTTAGAATGTCATTTCAATTCAAAAATAAAATTGATTTGTGTAAAAATAATTATGATTACGTTATTGTAGATTGTCCTCCAACATTAGGAGTTATAACAACAAATGCACTCGTTGCTAGTGACTCTGTTATTATTCCTGTTCAATGTGAATTTTATGCATTAGAAGGTATTACGCAATTATTAAATGCAATCATGTTAACAAAGAAAAAATTAAATCCTAATCTAAAACTTGAAGGAGTATTATTAACAATGTTTGACTCGCGTGCTAATTTAAGTATTGAAGTAATCGAAGAAATTAGAAGTTATTTTAAAGATAAAGTATATACTACACTAATTCCAAGATTAATAAGACTTGCTGAAGCACCAAGTCATGGTAAACCAATAATAGCATATGATCCAAAAAGTAAGGGGTCTTTGGCATATATGAATTTAGCGAAGGAAGTGATTATTAGAAATGGAAACACCTAGAAGAAGAGCCTTAGGAAAAGGACTAGAAGAATTATTTAGTACAGAAGTATTAGATTTTGATTCATTAGAAGAAAAGATTGTAACAGAAACACCAAAAGAAGAAATAATTGATATTAAGTTAGATGAGTTAAGAAGTAATCCATATCAACCAAGAAAAGTATTTGATGAAGTAGCCTTAAATGAACTTGCATCATCTATTAAAGAACATGGAGTATTTCAACCTATCATCGTAAAAAAAAGTATTAAAGGTTATGAAATAATAGCAGGTGAAAGAAGAGTTAAAGCATCCCGTATAGCAGGTCTTGAAACTGTACCAGCCATTGTTCGTGAGTTTGATGATACCGAAATGATGGAAATAGCCTTACTTGAAAATTTACAAAGAGAAGATTTAAATGCTATTGAAGAAGCAATGGCTTATGTAAAAATCATGGAAGCTAAAAATTTAACCCATGAAGAACTTGCTAAAGTTTTAGGAAAAAGTCAATCATATGTTACTAATACTATTGGTTTATTGAGATTGCCTGAAGAAGTTAAAGATTTAGTAATAAATGATAAATTATCTATGACACATGCAAGAATTCTTTCAAAAATGAGTGATAAATCTACTATTCTTAATCTAGCAAATAAAGTAATGAATGAAGGATTATCAGTAAGAGATTTGGAAGAAATAGCAAAAGGTAATGATATTTCAAAAATTGTTAAAGTTGAGAGAAAAGTTAAAGAGACTGATAAAGAATATAAGTATGCTGAAGAATTACTTTGTGAAAAACTAGGTACTAAAGTAAGAGTATATAAAAATAAAATTGAAATTAAATATAAAGATGTTGATGACTTGAATCGTATCCTTGAAATACTAGATGTTGCAAAATAGGTGAAAATATGGATAAAAATTATGATGTAGGAAATTTAGTAGTATTAAAAAAGGGACATCCATGTGGTGAAAATCTTTGGGAAATAGTAAAATTAGGAGCAGATATTAGAATTAAGTGTACTAAATGTGGAAGAATTGTTATTATCCCAAGAATTGAGTTTAATAAAAAAATAAAAAAAGTTATGGAAAAGGGTCATTAATTATGTTTAAAAAAAATAAAATGAAAGTTAAATTAAAAAGAAGGTCTTTTGAACCGGTAACAGGTTATATTCTTTTAACTATACTTGTTGTTGTATTAAGTGGAATATTATCGCTATTTAATTTTGGAACAACATACAATGTTCTTGATTCAGTAAAAATGGAAATGGTATCTTTAACAGCAGAAACCTTTAATTTATTTAGTTTTGATGGATTAAAATATATTGTAAGTAATGCTTCAAGAAACTTTATTGTTTTTGCGCCATTATCAATGTATTTAGTCGGAATGATAGGTGTGGTTGTAGCATCTGGAAGTGGATTTATTGATGTTTTATTTAAAAGAATGTTTGAAAAAATGAATAGTAAATTTCTAACATTTCTTGTTGTTTTTATAGCAACAATATCATCTCTAATTAATGAAGTAGGTTTTGTTATTTTAATACCGATTTCTGCCTTTATCTATAAAGCAAAAAAGAGAAATCCGATGATTGGTGTATCAGCTGCATTTGCAGGGTGTGCTTTTGGGTATGGAACCAGTATTTTTATTGGATCAATTGAAACACAAATGATTCCGTATACTGAAGCAGCAGCAAGATTAGTTGATAAAACATACCATGTAAGTTTGTTATCTAATTTGTATATAATGATTGCTTCAAGTATTATTTTGTCAATCGTGGGAACTTTAATTATCGAAAAAATAATCGCCCCATCTCTTGGTAAATATCGAACAAAAAAAGAATTAGAATTAACAGATTCCTTAGAAATCATTGATGATGAAGAACTAGAACAAAATATGATAAGTACAAATTATAATGAGAAAAAAGGATTTAAAGTTGCCAGTATTGTTGCATTAATTTTTGTATTATTCTTTATTTATTCGGTTATTCCAGGTCTTCCAGGATCAGGATTACTACTTGATTATGGTGAAAAAACTTATTTAAAGCAAATATTTGGTGAAAATTCATATTTTCAAGATGGATTTACTTATATGATAGCCTTATTATTTGCTATATCAGGTTTAGTCTTTGGTTTTGTATCAAAGAAATTTAAAAACGAAAGAGATGTTATCAAGGCATGTCATGAACCATTATCGGAAGTTGGTAAAATGTTACTATTACTATTTGTAGCATCCCAATTTGCTGGTGTATTTAGAAAATCTAATATAGGTACAGTAATAACAGGTATTTTATCAAATATATTATCAAACTTTTCCTTTAGTGGAATATTTTATCTATTAATTGCTATTGTAATTATGATGATAAGTGATTATTTCTTAACAGGAGTACAAGCAAAATGGGCAATTTTTGCACCATGTATTATTCCTATTTTAATGAAAAGTAATATGTCTGCTCAATTTGTACAGTTTGCTATGCGTGGAGTAGATTCTATGACTAATGGTATTACTCCATTATATGCTTATTTTGTTATATATATAGGATATCTAAATATATATAATATAAGAGAGGATAAGCCAATATCTATTGGTGATGGAATAAAAATTATTATGCCATATTTTGTTATAATAAGCATTACATGGATTTTAATATTGATTGGTTGGTATATTATTGGTCTTCCAATAGGACCAGGTGTATATCCAACTGTATAGGGAGGTTTTATGAGTTTAAAAGCAGGTATTGTAGGTTTACCAAATGTTGGTAAATCAACGTTATTTAATGCAATAACAAAGCAAAATATTTTAGCAGCAAATTATCCATTTGCAACAATTGAACCTAATGTAGGTGTTGTTATGGTACCAGATGAACGAATTAATGTTTTAGATGAAATGTACCATCCAGAAAGATTAATTCCCACAAGTTTTGAATTTACTGATATCGCAGGACTAGTTAAAGGAGCTTCCAAAGGAGATGGATTAGGTAATAAATTTTTATCTCATATAAGAGAGGTCGATGCTATTGTCGAAGTAGTTAGATGTTTTGATGATGATAATATTATTCATGTCGAGGGGGCCCCTGATCCTATAAGAGATATTGATATTATCAATTTAGAATTATCTTTAGCAGATCTTGAAATAATTAATAATCGTTTAGATAAAATAAAAAAGAAAGCAGAAACATCAAAAGATAAAGAAGCATTAATTGAAGTAGCTTTAATGGAAAAGGCAAGAAATGCCTTAGAAAAAAATGTTCCTTTAAGAATGATTGATTTTACAGAAGAAGAGAAAAAAATTCTAAAACCATTTTGTTTTTTGACAATAAAACCAATTATCTATCTAGCTAATGTTAAAGATGATGAATATAATAATGATAATATGTATTATCAAGCTATTTTAGATTATGCCAATAGCGAAGGAAGCCGTGCCATTAAAATATCTGCAAAACTAGAGTCAGATTTAATAGATTATACCGATGAAGAAAAAAAAGAAATGTTTGAAATGTTAGGTATTTCTGAAAGTGGTATAGAATCTTTGATTAAAACAACTTATGAATTATTAGGTTTAAGAACCTATTTTACAGTTGGAAGCGATGAAGTAAGAGCATGGACATTTAAAAAAGGAATGAATGCGAGAGATTGCGCAGGCATTATTCATAGTGATTTTAGAGATGGTTTTATTAAAGCAGAAATAATGTCGTATGAAGATTTAATAGAATGTGGATCTGAATTAAAAGTTAAAGAAGCAGGAAAATTTAGAATAGAAGGAAAAGATTATCTTATGCAAGATGGTGATATTTGTCATTTTAGATTTAATAAATAAAAATAATGTAAATTAATAAATAATTTGACAAATATAAATTGATTTTTAAAAAATTATGTTATATAATTTATTTAGAATAATTTCCAAGGAGGTATATAAGCATGAAAATTACAAAAGTGCAAGGAAGAAAATTCGAAAGACCAAATTCAAATGTGAAAGGAATTGTAGAGGTAACTCTAGATGATTGTTTTGTTATTAAAGACATCAGAATCATTGAAAAACCAGAAAAAGTAGTTGTTGCTATGCCTAGCAAAATCATACCTGGTAGAAATGAAGATGGAACAATCAACGAGGAAGTTAAAATCCATGTTGATTTAGCTCATCCAATTAACGCTGAAACTAGAAAAATGTTTAATGATACTATTCTAGGAGCATACGAAAGAGCAACTTCTAACGAATTTAAAGAAGAATTTTAGAAAAGAGTTATTCTTTTCTTTTTTTTTCATAAAATTTAATGGAGGCATACACACATGGAAAAAGAAAAAGAATTAAATTCATTTAATCATAGTGTAAATATTATAGAAAGAAAAAATATCTTAATCACTGGTGTAAAAAAAGTGGATAGCTTTGATAATGAAGAATTTCTAGTAGAAACCATAATGGGATATCTAGTATTAAAGGGAGAAGATTTAGAATTAGTTAAACTTGATACATTACAAGGAACAGTGACAATTAAAGGATTTATTAAAAGTTTTGATTACCTTGAAGATAATACCAAAAAAGAGAAGGAAGGCTCTATTTTTAATAGGTTATTTAAATAATGGAATTATCAGTACAAATTAAAAGCATTATTATGTCCTTTTTATATGGAATATTATATAGTGTAAACTTTAATTTATTCTATAATTTATTGTTTACAAAATACAAAATAATCAATATAATTACAAATTTTTTCTTTAATATTATATCTTTTGGTATCTATTTTTTGCTTTTGTATATTATTAATCAAGGTGTAGTTCATTTGTATTTTTTAGTATCTTTTTTACTTGGTTTTTTAATTTATAATAAAATATTTGTCAAGTTACAAGTAAAGTGGCAAAAAATAAAGTTTTAACAATTGAAAAAAACATGTGTTTTTGCTATTATTAAATTAGGAGAGTGTCATGAAAAAAAGAAAGAAAACAGTCATGAAAAAAAATACTAGAAGATTTTTAGTTTTTGGTATATCTTCTTTCTTTGTTATTGCCGTTGTATTGGTAAGTGTCTCCAAAATAGTATTTGAAATAATTGATAAATATAAAGAAGCAAGTGAATTAGAAGAAAAGAAAATAGCTCTTGAAGAAAAAGAAAAAGATTTAAATAATGAAATTCTTAAATTACAAGATCAAGAATATCTTGCTGGATACGCTAGAGAAAAATATTTTTATTCCAAAAATGGTGAATTAATTATTAGGATCCCATCCAATAAAGAATAAATTTATAAAAAAATAAAAAATATCTTGCTATAAAGATATTTTTTCTATACAATAAGGTAAAAGAAATTTTTAAGGAGATCTAATGAAAGAAGTTTATAACTTTTTATTAAATAAAGTAAAATTAACAAAAGAAGATGTAATCGTTGCTGGTGTATCTGCAGGACCTGATTCCATGGCTCTTTTATATATTTTAGAAGATATTAGAAAAAAGATTCCATTTAAGATAATTGTTGCACACATTAATCACAACTTAAGAAAAGAAAGTGAAGAAGAAGCATCATTTTTAAAAGAATATTGCTTAGCACATAATATAATCTTTGAATATATGAAAATAGAAGAATATGGTGATGATAATTTTCATAATGAAGCAAGAAACATCAGATATCGTTTTTATGATGAATTAATAAATAAGTATCAAGCAAACTATTTAATGACAGGGCATCACGGTGATGATTTGATGGAAACTATTCTTATGCGATTAACAAGAGGATCTACATTAAGAGGATATAGTGGTTTTTCAAGTATTATTGATAAAGGTAACTATCAGATTATAAGACCATTAATATTTGTTACTAAAAAAGATTTAGAAAACTTTGATATAGAAAATAATATTCCATATCGTATTGATAAAAGTAATTTTAAAGATAAATATACAAGAAATAGATATCGAAAAGTAGTGTTACCATTTTTAAAAGAAGAAGATCCATATGTTAATCAAAAATTTCTTAAATTTAGTAATATGTTAGAAGAATATAGTGATTTTTTTGATAAATTAATCACTTTAGAAAAAGATAGAGTATATAAAGATGGTATTATTGATGTAAATATTATGAAAAATTTAGAACCAATTATTCAAAAAGGAATCATAGAATATATTTACAGAAATATTTATGAAGATGATTTAATAATGATTGATACAAGACATATTGATTTAATGATGCAAGCCATTAATTCTAATAAAGAAAGATTATCATTTAACTTGCCCAATGACTACATTATTGAAAAAAATGGTAATAAAGTATATTTAAGAAAAGAAATTAAAGCTATTATGCCATATGATATTGAACTTCATGATGAAGTGTTTTTACCAAATGGAATGACTATAAAAAGAATTACGGAATGTCTAAAAGATGGTAATGATATTATGAGAATTAATTCTAAAGATGTATCACTTCCACTACGTGTTAGAACAAGAAAACAAGGTGATAAAATGACTATTAAAAATTTTTCAGGTACTAAAAAAGTAAGTGATATTTTAATAAATAGTAAAATACCAAAAAGAGAAAGAGATTCTTGGCCAATAGTTGTTGATTCTAAAGACACTATAATTTGGATTCCCAAAATAAAAAAATCAAAATATAATAGACTAAAAGATGATAAATGTGATATAATATTTAAATGTCTATAGGAGGAAAAAATATGAACAAAAAAGATATGAAAAGAAATGTCGTACCTTATATATTATTAGTAGGTTTGATGTTAGTATTATTTTATATGTATAAGGTTATGAGTGTTAAAGTACATGATTTAACATTTAATGAATTTATGGGAAAGATAACTGAAGGAACAGTTGAAAAAATAGAAGTTACTCCAAGTAATGATGGTGGAGTTTATAATATTGAAGGTAAACTAAAAGGATATAAAGAAAATGAATCTTTTAAAGTTACCGCGCCACTTTCTGATGAAGTAATTAAAGGATTAGTTGATGGATATGAAAAATATGACTATAAAATAGAAGTTAATAAAGATCCTAGTTCTAGTACATTACTTGTATTATTAGTTAATTTCCTACCAATTATTTTGATTGTTGGTGGAGGATTATATTTCTTAAATAAACAAGCAGGTGGAGCTAGTAAATCATTTGAATTTGGAAGAAGTAGAGCCAAACTTTCTGATAATAAAAATAAAGTTACATTTAAAGATGTAGCAGGACTTAAAGAAGAAAAAGAGGAAGTTAAAGAACTTATTGATTTCTTAAAAAATCCAAAGAAATTTCAAAAATTAGGAGCAAGAATTCCTAAAGGAGTATTACTTGTAGGTCCTCCAGGAACTGGTAAAACATTACTAGCAAGAGCTGTTGCCGGTGAAGCTAATGTACCATTCTATTATATTAGTGGTTCTGATTTCGTAGAATTATTTGTAGGTGTTGGAGCAAGCCGTGTAAGAGATATGTTTAAACAAGCAAAAAATAATGCACCATGCTTAATCTTTATCGATGAAATAGATGCTGTAGGTCGTCAAAGAGGAACAGGTCTTGGTGGTGGACATGATGAAAGAGAACAAACTCTAAACCAATTATTAACTGAAATGGATGGTTTTGGAGCAAATGAAGGAATCATTATTATTGCTGCAACAAACCGTGCTGATGTCTTAGACCCTGCATTACTTCGTCCAGGAAGATTCGATAGACAAGTAACAGTTAATTTACCAGATAGAAAAGGAAGAGAAGAAATTCTTGCCGTTCATGCGAGAAATAAAATTTTAGATAAAAATATTACTTTATCTAATTTAGCAAAAAGAACGCCAGGTTTCTCTGGAGCTGATCTTGAAAACTTATTAAATGAAGCAGCTCTTCTTGCTGTTCGTCGTAATAAAGAATTTATTACCATGAGTGAAATAGATGAAGCAACAGACCGTGTCTTAATGGGACCAGCTAAAGTAAGTAAAAAATATACGGAAAAAGAAAGAAATATGGTTGCCCATCATGAAGCAGGACACGTTGTATTAGGTCTAAAACTTAATAGTGCTAATGATGTTCAAAAAGTAACCATTATTCCAAGAAGTTATGCTGGTGGATATGCCATGATGGTTCCAAAAGAAGAAAAGTATACCCAAACTAAAACGGAATTATTAGAACAAATTACTGGTCTTCTTGGAGGACGTGTCTCTGAAGAAATTAATTTCCATGAAATAACTACAGGAGCTCATAATGATTTTGAAAAAGCAACTAAGATTGCTAGAGCTATGGTTACAGAATATGGAATGAGTGACTTAGGACCAGTTCAATTAGAACAACAAAGTGAAAGTGTCTTTATTGGAAGAGATTATAATAAAACTAGAAACTTCTCTGATACCGTTGCTCATGAGATTGATATTGAAATAAGAAAAATTATGGATGAATGTTATAAAAATGCAACTAAAATTTTAAAAGAAAATATTGATTTAGTACATTTAATAGCAAATGCTTTACTTGAAAAAGAAACATTAACTCATGAAGAAATCGTTTATCTTGCTGAAAATGGTAAACTTCCAGATGATACATCATTAAATGATTTAACTCTTGATGAATTAAAGGAAAAAGCTAAAGAATTAGAAATAAAAGGTTACTCTAAAATGAGTAAGGAAGAACTAATAAAAGAACTAAATAAATAGTTCTTTTTCTTTTGTTCTAAAAAACATGTAATATTATGTAAAATTATACAAATATTACTAAAACTATGATATACTTTAATTGTACAAAAATATTAGATAGGGGGAGTCATTATGAAGAAAAGTAAACTTAGTACAATCTTCTTATGTTTCTTATTAGTATTTACTATTCTAATTGCTGCAGGATGTGAAAAAAAGGAAGATGAGACAAAAGAACCTGAACAAGGTCAAAAAGAGAATAATCCAACAGGCAAAACAGATAATACTGATAATAAGAATAATGGTTCCGATACTACAAAAAAAACTGTTAAACTATTAAAGAGAAATGGTGTTGAATGGAAAGAAAACACTAGAATTAAATCTAAAAAAGGTGCTAAGAGTTATAAAGTAGTATGGGGAGATACCTTAAGTTTAATTGCTAGAACATGGCAAGTTAATTGCTATAAATTAGCAAAATATAATGGTATTAAGAATATTGACTTAATTGAAGTTGATCAAGTAATTTATAATTACGCAGCTAAGAAATAAGAGTTAGATTTATAATTTAACTCTTTTCTTTTACATATTTTTAGTTTATAATATCAAGTGTTTTATTGAAGTGGGTGATAAAGTGATTAAAATAGGAAATGTTGAAATCAAAGGTAAAGTAGTTCTTGCCCCTATGGCCGGGATATGCAATAGTGCATTTAGAAAAATTATTAAAGAACAAGGTGCTTCGTTAATTTATGCCGAAATGGTAAGTGATAAAGCAATATTCTATCAAAATAATAAAACTAAAGAAATGTTATATATGGAAGAATATGAAAGACCTATTGACCAACAGATATTTGGAAGTGATAAAGAAACATTTTGTGAAGCTGCAAAATATATAGAGGAAGTGATGCATCCAGATATCATTGATATTAATATGGGATGTCCTGTACCTAAAGTAGCTGTAAAATCACAAGCAGGTAGTGCCCTTTTAAAAAATCCCCTAAAAATCAAAGAAATTGTATCTAGTGTTGTTAAATCCGTTTCTGTTCCTGTAACTGTTAAAATAAGAAGTGGTTGGGATATGAATAGTATTAATGCTGTAGAAGTAGCTAAAATCTGTGAAGAAGCAGGTGCTTCTGCTATTTGTATTCATCCAAGAACTAGATCGCAAGGATATTCTGGTAAAGCCGATTGGTCTATTATCAAAAAAGTAAAAGAAGTAGTAAATATTCCTGTAATTGGAAATGGTGATATTAAAACGGTTTATGATGCTAAAAGAATGATTGATGAGACAGGATGTGACCTTATCATGATAGGAAGAGGAGTCCTAGGTAATCCTTGGCTTGTAAGTGATATAAATAATTATTTAGAAAAAGGAGAATTACCAAAAGAGAGAACTAAAGAAGAAAAAATAGATATGTGTTTGCATCATCTTGATTACTTAAGTAAAATAAAACCAGAAAAAGTAGCATGTCTTGAAATCAGAAATCATATTGCATGGTATCTTAAAGGTATAAAAAATAGTAATATAATTAAAGAAAAAATATATCAAGTAAATAAACTATGTGATATAATAAATATATTAAATGAATTCAAGGAGGAATCATGAAAAGAAAAAAACCTTATATTTATAAAAGAGTTATCGCCTTTATTGTTGATACTTTGATTGTGACTGTTATATCAGGACTATTAACCATTATGCTTACAAATAATGAAAAATATAATGAAGATAATAAAAAATTATTAGAATTAACCGAGAAAATAGTTAGTGAAAAACAAGATCAAGATAAATACATGGAAGAATTTAATGAATTAAATTATAATTTAACTAAAGATAGTATTGAAGTAACTATTATTACCATTGGTGTAAGTATTGTCTATTATACTATTATGTGTTATTTCTGTCATGGTATAACTTTTGGTAAGTATATTCTACAACTTCAAATAACATCTGCCAATGATAAAGAATTAAATATTTTTAATTATTTATTAAGAAGTTTAATTATTAATAGTATTTTATCTAATGTAGTAACAATTGTTTTAATTAATACTTTATCCAAAGAAAGTTATATCAATATATCAGGTAGAGTTGGAAATGTCTTTACTATTCTTATGGTCGTATCATTTATTATGATGATGTACCGTGATGACGGAAGAGGATTACATGATTTAATTGGTAATACTAAAGTTATTAGTACTAAAGATAAAGAAGAAAAAGAAGAGGTTAAAGAAGAACCTAAAGAAATAGAAGAAGCAACTATAGTTGAAGAAAAAAAACAAACTAAGAAAAAAGGAGAAGTAAAAAATGAGAGAGTTAACCGAACAAGAAATAGTAAGAAGAAATAAATTAGAAGAAATAAGTAAAGTATGTAATCCATATCCAGAAAGATATGAGATAACTCATCGTCTACATGAAGCGATACTTCTTCCTGATGAAACAAAAGATGTTAGTGTAGCTGGAAGAATTGTTTTCATGAGAAAAATGGGTAAATTAAGTTTCTTAAGAATAAGAGATTTAGAAGGAAGTTTACAAGTATCTATTAAAATTGATTTAGTAGGAGAAGATAAATACGCTTTCTTTAAATCCATGATTGATGTCGGAGATTTTATTGGTGTAAAAGGAGAGATGTTTACAACGCAAACAGGAGAGAAAACTCTAAGAGCAGATGATTTTACTTTCCTTGGAAAAGCCTTAAAACCATTACCAGAAAAATTTCATGGATTAACTGATATTGAAGATAAATATCGTGAAAGATATGTTGATTTAATATCTAATGAAGAATCAAGAAAAATCTTTCTTGGAAGAAGTAAATTATATTCATTTATTCATCGATATTTAGGAGAACATGAATTCCTACAAGTAGAAACACCTATTATGCAATCCGCTGTAACAGGTGCATCTGCAAGACCATTTTATACCCATCATAACGCTCTTGATATTGACTTAAACTTAAGAATCGCTCCTGAAACATATTTAAAACAATGTATATCAGGTGGATTTAATAGAGTTTATGAAGTAGCAAAATGTTTTAGAAATGAAGGAATGGATACGGAACACCTACAAGAATTTACGCAAGTAGAATGGTATGCATCATACTGGAACTTTGAAGATAATTTAAAATTCTATCAAGAATTTATTAAAAATTTATTAATGGAATTAGTAGGAACAACAACTATTACTTATAAAGATAATACTCTAGATTTTGGTAAAGATTTTAAAAGAATCAATTATGTCGAAGAATTAACTAAAATTTTAGGATTTGATTTCTTGAGTATCACAGATCCACTTGAATTAAAAGATAAAATTATTGAAAAAGGTTTATTTACCAAAAATGATTTAGAAGATTATCATTCATTAAGTCAAATAATTGATTTTGTATATAAAAGAACTATAAGAGAAGGAATCGTTGAACCTACAGTAATCTATAATTATCCCGCTGTATTAATCCCTCTTGCTAGAAGAAATGATAAAGACAAAAGAATTATTGATGTTTTCCAAGTTGTAGCAGGAGGAACAGAACTTTGTAAAGCTTATTCCGAATTAGTAGATCCAATAACTCAAAGACAAACATTTGAAGATCAGTTAATCGCTAAAGCTCAAGGTGATGATGAAACAATGGAAATTGATGAAGGATTTATGGGAGCTATGGAACAAGGTATGCCTCCAATATCAGGTCTTGGTTTCGGAATCGATCGTTTACTTATGTTAATTTATAATACGCAAAATATAAGAGATGTTGTTTTATTCCCATTAATGAGACAAAATGATAATAAATAAAATTATCCACTAAAAAGTGGATTTTTTTAATGTTTATTTAATTTTTCAATAATATAATGATAATGTAAATTGAAAAGGAGCATGTTATGATTATTGATAGATTAGAACAAAAATACTTTCTAAATAATGAACAATTTAATAATTTATTAAAACTTATAAATAATAATTTAGAAAAAGATAAATATTTTAAAGAAAGAATCTATAATATTTACTTTGATAATAATGATTATGAAATGATTAATCATTCCATAGATAAACCAATATATAAAGAAAAAATAAGATTAAGAAGTTATAATAAAGATAGTAATGAAGTCTTTCTAGAAATAAAAAAGAAATACTTTGATAACAGTAATAAAAGACGAATAACCTTAAATTATAATGATTATTTAAATAATCATCTAGATACCAATAACCAAATAGCTAAAGAATTAAATTATTATTTTAATAAATACAATCTAAAACCCAAAATAAAAGTAAATTATGATAGAATATCTTACTATTTAAAAGAAGATTCATCTTTTAGAATAACCTTTGATAATAATATCAAATATAGTTTTGATAATTTAAATCTTTATCAAGAAGATAAAAGTAAATTACTATTTAATAAAGGTTATATTATGGAGTTTAAAACATTTAATGGTATGCCACTTTGGTTAAATGATATCTTAAATAAATTAAAGATTTATCCAACTAGTTTTTCTAAAGTAGGGAAAATTTATGAAATAGAATGTAAATATTAAAATTTTATGTTATACTATATATAGAAAGTAGGGAAAATATGGAAAATTATAATGGGTATGTCGGTAAACTTGCCGAAAAACAAATGGAAGCTAATATGCAATCACATTTAAAAGATTATGGAAAAAAAGAATATCCCAAAGAACAAGTAGATTTACTAGATAGATTACCAGTAGATACTAAATTTAGTCTATATACTTTTTTTACCAATACTTTAAGAAAACTTTACCAAAGAGAAACAATAGATTCTGATTACCAAGTAGATGAACAAGAGATTGCAAGAGCAATAAAATATATTAATGAAGAATGTTTAGATGATAAAGATTTCTCTAAAGTATTAACAGGTGAATCAAAAGAATTTTCTAAAGATATTGAAACATATACCATAAGAGATAATAATAATCACTTTGTTCAAGTTAAGATATCATATCTTCCATCAATAGACTTTGATACACCAAATATTATAAGACTTAATATTTTGGAAATACCATCATTAAATAATAGTAGATCTTGTAATATTGATTTTAAAAGTAATGGCAATGTGGATATAACAAAAATGGATAATCAAGAGTTCTATTTTAAACAAGATGTCTTAGAAGATATTGAAGATTATCTAATGAATATTTATGAATTAGCAGATCTAAGTACTAATAAAATGCATAAATAAAAAGAGCATTTAGGAAAATAAATAATAATATTTCCTGAAAGCTCTTTTTATAATTATTATTGACATTAAATATCAGTAAATGTTATTATCACTATCGATATACCTAATTTTGTTAGGTCACTTCCCTTTAACAAGGAGGTGGTATCATGAGAATAAAAGAATTCTTTTTATACATCATGGTATTTGCATTACTTATCTTAGTATTCGTACCAATGATACTAGTTATAAAACTAGTTTAATAAAGTAAAGCATACTAACAGGGTTTTGGTTGTTAGTATGCTTTACAAAAACACTATATTTTTGGAAGTGTACCTAACACTTGAACTTATTAGGTATATCCTTTTTTATTATATCAAGATTCCCTTGATATATTCATAATACCACAAAATTAAATAATTATCAATAAATTTAATTTTCATTTAATAAATAAAACATATAATTTTACTGTAATTTGAAAGGAGAGATGTTTATGAATTACAATAAATTA
Organism: uncultured Clostridia bacterium; assembly: GCA_947165365.1. Lineage (GTDB taxonomy): Bacteria > Bacillota_I > Bacilli_A > RF39 > UBA660 > RUG12783. The sequence continues at coordinate 15,628 of CAMVAF010000006.1, forward strand.
CAGGGAGAATTATATGTTTAATAGTATTATAGAAAGTACAGGACTAACTTTACAAAGTGCAAGTATTTGTATAGTATCAAGTATTATCTTAGGATTAATAATAAGTTTTATTCACACAAAAGGTGGAAAATATTCTAAAAATATTTGTATAACACTTGCTATATTACCACTTCTTGTAGGAACTATTATGATTATGGTAAATGGTAATTTAGGAACAGGTGTTGCAATTGCAGGTGCTTTTAGTTTAGTAAGATTTAGAAGTCTGCAAGGAACATCAAGAGATATAATAAATATCTTTTGGGCAATGGTAGTAGGTATTGCAATTGGTATGGGACAGGTTTTATTTGCAAGTATCATAACTATTGTCGTAAGTTTAGTTTTAATGATTTTTTATTCCAAAAAATTTGGGGAAAATAAATATAATAATAAAATATTAGAAATATTAGTACCAGAGAATTTAGAATATGATACAATGTTTAATGAAATATTTACAAGATATACTAATAAATTTGAATTAGTAAAAGTTAAAACGACAAATTTAGGTAGTCTTTATGAATTAAAATATGAAATAGAATTAAAAAAAGATTTATCGGAAAGAGATTTAATTAATGAACTAAGAGTACTTAATGGTAATTTAAAAATAAGTATTCATAAAGATATGATGGAGGAAAGTCTATGAATAAGAAAATTATTATAGTATTATTAAGTATTGTTTTAGTTGAAATGGGGTATTTAGTTTATAAAGAAATGAATCCAAATAACGAAACTATAACTTCAGTAGATAATATTGATACAACAGCAAGTACCATTGATTATGAAAAAGAAGAAATAACATTTGATGAAGAAGGTAAAGTAGAAATTAATCTATCAAATGTAGATAGTGTCTATAACATCACAAGTACTGGAGTATATTATTTTACGGGTACTTTAAATAATGGTTATATTAAAGTAAATACTACCCAAAATGTGGAAATTATTTTAGATAATGTAACTATTACTAATAATAGTGGACCTTGTATTTATATTGAAAATGCGAATAATACCTATATCAAATTAGTAGGAGAAAATACATTAACTGATGGAGAAAATTATACTGGTTTTACTGATGTTGATGCCTGTATATTTAGTAAAGATGATTTAATTATTTATGGAGAAGGTACTCTTAATATTAAAGCTAATTATCAAGATGGTATAGTATCTAAAGATGATTTAACAATAGAAAATGGTGTATTTAATATTAATTCTAAAGATGATGCTATAAGAGGAAAAGATTCTGTAGTTATTGAAAATGGAACCTTTAATATTGAAGCTTTATCAGATGGCATTAAATCGACAAATGATACTGATACGGATAAAGGAAATATCTTAATTATTAATGGAACCTTTAATATAAAATGTAATCAAGATGCTATTCAAAGTGAAAATAATTTAGAAATAGATAATGGAGTATTTAATATAACAACAAATAATGGCGCTAAAACTATTAGTTCATATCGTGGAATGGATGGAAATAGCACCAAAACAACTGAATCCAGTAAAGCCATTAAAGCAGTAGGTGATATTTTAATTAAAAATGGTACATTTGATATTAATAGTTATGATGATGCCATTCACTCAGATGATGCTATAAACATTAATGGTGGAGAATTTAAAATAAGTACTAGTGATGATGGAATACACGCTGATAACTCAGTTACCATAAATAATGGGACAATAATTATTACCAATAGTTATGAAGGAATCGAAGCTAATTATATTATAATAAATGATGGCAATATCAAACTTGTAGCAAGAGATGATGGAATTAATGTATCAGGTGGAGCTGATTCATCTGGATTTGGAAGAGAAAGAACAACTAATACATCAAGTAATAATAAATTAGTTATTAATGGTGGTAATATCTATGTAAACTCAACAGGTGATGGGTTAGATGCCAATGGCTCTATTTATCTTAATGGAGGTACTATTTATGTCGATGGACCAACTGATAATGGTAATGCCTCCCTTGATTATGATGGCAACTTTGAAATAACTGGAGGAACTATTATCGCAGCAGGATCCAGTGGTATGATGCAAAACGCTACCAATTCCAATCAAGGAACAGTCTTAATTTACTTTAATAATACCTTAAATGGTGGTACATCTATTAAGATAGGAGATATTTCCTATACTCCAAGTAAAAACTTTAATTGTATATTAATTTCTACTAATACTTTAAAAGTTGGTAATACCTATGATATAATGGTAAATGAAAATAAATATGAAAGTATCACACTATCTAATACCATTACATCAATTGGAAACGGAAGTATGGTTAATGGTATGGGAAGAGGTGGAAGAGGAAGGTATTAATGAAAGAAGTAATTGTCATTCCAAGCTATGAACCAGATGAAAAACTAATTGATTTAGTCTACAACATTGATAAGAAAAAATTTGATATTGTTGTTATTGATGATGGAAGTGGTAAAGATTATCAAAATATTTACAAAATGATTAAAAACCATGTCCATTTAATAAGTTATGAAACTAATATGGGTAAAGGTTACGCCCTTAAAAAAGCATATTCCTATATTAAAGAACATTATCAAAATGATTATTTAGTAATCACAATGGATAGTGATGGACAACACCGAATAGAAGACGCTATAAAACTAGCAGAATATATTAAAAAACACCCCAAAGATTTAGTTTTAGGAATGCGTAAAAGAAGTGGTAAAACCCCTCTTCGTAGTCGTATTGGTAATGGAATTACTAAATTAGTCTTTCGCCTGGTATCTCATCAAAATATTTATGATACCCAAACAGGTTTAAGATGTTTTTCTAATAAATTAATGGACTTTATGTTAAATATAGAAGGTAATCGTTATGAATATGAAATGAATGTTCTTTTAAATGCCTCTAAAAATAATATCAAAGTTCATGAAATAGAAATAGAAACTATTTATATTGATAATAATAGTGGAAGTCACTTTAACGCTATTAAAGATTCTATAAGAATATATAAAGATATTTTAAAGTTTTCTCTATCATCAATTATTAGTTTTCTTATAGATTATTCTTTATTTAGTATTCTTTCTATTTGGATAAAAAATATTACTATTTGTAATGTATCTGCAAGAATAGTATCAGCAACTGTTAATTATTCCTTAAATAGAAAATATGTTTTTAAAAGTAATCGAAGTATTTATAAATCATTTACATCATATGTTATCTTAGCAATATGTATATTATCTCTTAATACCATTTTGTTAAATGTTTTAGTAAATACTGTTGGTATTAATAAATTTATATCAAAAATAATTGTTGAAGTAATTCTATTTATATTTAATTATTTTATTCAAAAAAAATTAATATTCAAAAAAGGAGATGATAAATAATAAAAAAATTTAAAATAATATATAGTTTATTACTGTTTATATTTACAGTTTATATATGTTTAGATACCTTTGTTATCAGTAATGTTTATGAAGTTGTTTATAATGATCAAATGATTATTACTGAAGATATAACAGGTATTACCCAAAGTAATGAAAATTACTATAAAGATGATAATATTGAAATAACTCTTACAGAATACCGAGAATATAATACTAATATTTATGTAGCTGATGTTATTATTAATGATTCATCATATTTAAAAACTGCTTTTGCTAAAAGCAGTTATGGTAAAAATGTTACCGATGAAACCAGTGATATCGCAGAATCAGTAAACGCTATTTTAGCAGTTAATGGTGATTATTATGGTGTAAGAGAATATGGTTATGTTCTAAAAAATGGTAAAGTATATCGTGATACACCAAAAAATAATCAAGAAGATTTAGTAATATATCAAGATGGTACTTTTGAAATAATTAATGAAAATGATATCTCAATTTATGATTTATTAGAAAAGGGTGCTTATAACATTTTATCTTTTGGACCAGGTTTAATTAATGATAGTGAAATGATTGTTGATACAAACGATGAAGTAGGTAAAGCTATGGCTTCAAATCCAAGAACATCTATTGGTAAAATAAGTGATAATCATTATGTCTTTGTAGTAAGTGATGGAAGAACAAGTGAAAGTAAAGGCTTATCCCTATATCAATTAGCAACATTCATGAAAAAAATAAATTGTATTACTGCTTATAATTTAGATGGAGGAGGATCGTCCACATTATATTTTAATGGTAATATTATTAATAATCCTGTATCAATGGGTTCTAGTGAAAGGAAAGTGAGTGATATTGTCTATATTGGATATTAAAAAAATAAGAAAAAATTACATATTATTCTCATTATTTCTTTTAATCTTTATGATCATATATGAATCATTTAGTCATGAAGTATATTCAAGTTTTATGATTTATGCTTTTACAATCCCTTTAATCTTTGGATTTATTCTAAGTTATATTAAAAAAGATTATTTAAATACTTTATATAATCTAGGAATTATAACACTATCTATAGGTTCTATCTTTCAAGGAGCATTAGAAATATATGGAACAACCAATAGATTAGTATATATATACTTAATATGTGGAATAATCTTAATAATAATAGGAATAATAAAAAGTTATAGAAAATAGAAAAATAGGAGTAATACTCCAAATTATTTGGAGTATTACTCCAATAATATCGAAAATCTCTTTACATAAGAGATTTTTTTATATGAAAATTTTATGAAAAATGTTGTTTTATGTCGATTTTTATGATAAGATTAATTAGTAAACTAAAGGTAGGGAAGATAACCATAATTACTCACAATAAACCTTTCGTTACATTTAATCTAGAAGTAAAGGAGGTGTGAAAATGAAAGGAAACAAGAAATTATTAATCGTTGCAGTATTATTATTACTAGTAGCTGTAAGTTATACTACTTATGCTATTTATAGAACAAGTGTAGCTGGTAATGCTAAAGTAACTGCTGCTGCATGGACTGTTAATTTTAAAAATGGTGAAACAGAATTAACTGATAATTTTGAAGTTGTATTAACTGGTGCAGATTGTACAAATGCTCATGTTGCTACAGGAAAAATTGCTCCAGGAGCTACTTGCACTAAAACCATTGTTTTAGATGCAACTGGTACTGAAGTTGATGTAACATATGAAGCAACTGTCGGAGAAGTTACTGCTACTAAAGCAGGAAGTGCTGTTACTACAACTGGTGCTAATGCATTTACCACATCATTATCACCAGCAACAGGTACAATAGCATATTCTACTGCAGGTGAAACAAATTTAACATTAACTATTACTTGGGCTGGAACTGAAGGAGAAGATACAGTTGATCCAAAAGATACAGATCTAGCTGGAGCTACTATTACAGTACCTGTAACTTTAACAGCTAAACAAGTTGTTGAATAAAATTAACAAAGAATAATGAAAATTATTCTTTCGTTTAAAGTCTATAAACTTTATAGACTTTAAAGGGTAGGATAATGGAGTGTGAAATATGAAGAGGAAAGAAGATAATAATAAGACACTTGATTGGATTATCAAGATTGTTTTAATTGTAATTATTATTTTTTTATTAATACATAATTGTTGTCTTATAAAGAAAAATAAAGAATATGAAAATTCTGGTGGAAACATTGATATCATTGAAATAGGTTGTGATGATAATAAATGTAAACCAATACCAAAAGAAATTGAAAGTATTGCTTTTGATGATAATAAGGTAAGTATTAAAAAAGGAGATAGTCTTAAGTTAATTGTTTCAATTAATCCTGTGGAACTATCATCAAGTAAAATTACTTGGAAAAGTAGTGATGATAGTATTGTAACAGTTGATGAATTTGGAATAATTAAGGGAATAAAAAATGGTAAAGCAATAATTACGGTAACAACTCCTAATGGAAAAACAGCAACTTGTACTGTTGAAGTAGTAAATGATTCGGTTAATGTTAAAAAAATTAATTTAAGTGTACCTAAAAACACAATTACAGTTGGTTCAGTTACTCAAGTTAAAACTAAAGTAGAACCAAGTAATGCAACTAACCGTGAACTAGTATGGACAAGTAGTGATAAATCTATTGCTACTGTTGATTCTAATGGTATTGTTAAAGGTATTAAAAATGGTGTAGTAACTATTACTGCTAAAACAAAAGATGGCAAAGTAGTTGCAAGTATAAAATTGACAGTTAAAGTACCTGAACCAGTAATTGAAAATCTTAAATTTTCACAAGATAATGTTAGTATAAAAAAAGATGATACTTTAGGATTAACTGTTGTTGTAACACCAAGTGAATTATCATCAAGTAAACTTACTTGGAAAAGCAGTGATGAAAGTATTGTAACAGTTGATGAATTTGGAAAAATTAAAGGTATTAGTGTAGGAACAGCAACAATAACTGTAACAAGTTCTAATGGAAAAACAGCAACTTGCAAAGTTAATGTTACTGAAGAATCTATTGAAGTACAAGAAATAGTTCTTACACCTTTAGAAAAAACTATTGGAAATGGTAGAACAACTCAAGTAATTGCGGATATTTTACCTGAAAATGCAACAAACCGTGAATTAGTATGGACAAGTAGTGATCCATCTGTTGCTACTGTTGATTCAAATGGTGTTGTTAAAGGTATTAAAGATGGTATCGTAACTATTACTGCAAAAACTAAAGATGGTAAAGTAGTTGCAACTACTAAAATAATTATTGATGAAAATATCAATGATGAAAAATTAAGTGTTTATGATGATGATCATACACCAGTAACCTGGGATGGCGCAAATGACTTAAAGATTTTTGAAAAAACACTTTACACCGTTGATGGTAAAATAGCTCCTGAAAGTAGTAATACATATCAATTTGTGGTAAGAAATAACACAAAATATAATATAAAATATGATATTGATTTTATTGAAACTAATCCATATAACATTAATATGAAATATAAACTTAAAAAGAATGATACATATCTAATTGACCATTATGTATCAGCAAGTGAATTAAATGTTATTGATGTACAGCTAAATAGTAGTAATAATGATACTTATTATCTAGAATGGAAATGGGTAAGTAGTGATAATGATACTCAAATTGGTACAACAGCAAATGCTAGTTATGGATTAAAAATAGAAATAAAGGCAGAAAGCACTAATGGTTAAGATATATAAAATATTTGTTAATACATTATTTATTCTCTTAATAGCAGTTTTAGGAATATATGTCTTCTTTAGATTTACTAATAAAGTTGTTATATATAGTGTTAAAACTGGGTCAATGGAAGATAATATTCATGTTGGTGATTATATCTTAATATATAAAAAGAATGATTATAATGTGGGAGATGTTGTTACATATCGTAAAGATAATTATTTTATAACACATAGAATAATTAGAAAAGATAATAATCAAATTGTTACAAAAGGAGATGCCAATAATACTGAAGATGAAACAATAGATATAAGTGATATAGTAGGAAAAGTTATTATTTCTGGCGGTATATTAAACATTATTGTTAATTATAAATTTGCGATTGCAGCAATATTTGTAGCGTTATATTTAATTAGTTGTTATTTTGGTGATACAAAAGAAGATAATGTAGATAATCAAGAAATATTTAATGATGAAATAACAGATAATTTAAATACTGATAATATAGAAAATGAATATAAAGAAAAAGATATAGAGCAACAAGAAGAAAATGTTGGTGAAACAGAAATATCAACAGAAGACACTGTTAATGAAACGAAAGAAGAAAATGAAACAATGATAGAAGAAAAAAATAATGAAAATAAAATAGAGGAAACAGTAATAAAAAAGAAGAGAAAAAATAAGAAATAGTAAAGGAAGTGAGATAATGAAAAAAGATAAAATAATAGATTTTATATTTGTATTTATTGGTGTGGTGTCTTTTTTCGCAATTAAATATTCTTTTGCTATCTATAGAACAACAGCATCAACACATGGTGATATTACTACTGCAACATGGAGTGTTTTTCTAGATCAAACTGGTGTAAATGATCACTTATCAGTTGTTGCTGATCCAAATGGTACAACAGCAAGTTATACATTAAATATAACTAGTCATTCTGAAGTAGATGTTGTGTATTCCATTGTATTAAATGGTTTATCAGATGACGTTAGTGTATCGGCAGATAATGGAACAACGTTCACTAAGGAAAATAATGGTAGTGTAACATTTACTGATGTTGGTACTATTAATTATGTTAGCGGTGGTAACACTGTAACAAAAACATTAATTTTTAAAGCATTATCTACAGCAGAATTTGTTACAAATAATCCGATTGATATTAAGGTTATAGCAAGACAAGCTTTATAATAATAAAAAAATAATAATAAGGAAAAGAGGTGAATAAATTGAAAATGAATAATAATAAATTAAAATTCTTAATTGTAGTTTTAGTTTTCTTTTTGAGCTTCTTTTTTGTAAAATATAAGGATACTTTTAGTATATATCGTGGTGAATTAAATACTAGAATATATTTAACAGTAACAGACCCTTCAACAACTTTTGAAGTAACATTTGATCAAAATTATGGAAATAATACTTCATCAATATTTGTTGGTTATAATCAACAAGTAGGTACACTTCCAACTCCAACAAGAACTGATTATAATTTCTTAGGTTGGTATGATGATCCTACTGATAATACTAATCGTATTTATTCTGATGAAATTATTACAGGACCGGTGACTTTTTATGCTCATTGGCAAAAAATAATATGTAAAAAAGTTACAAATGCTAGCAACTTACATACTGAAACTTGTCTAAGTGGTGGCTGTCGTGTAGGTGCAATTGGTATTCCAGCAAATTCAGATATTACCTATGGTACAGTTTATGGACAAGGTAGTCCAATTGCAGGTGATGCATATAACTGTGATGTTAATGATGATGGTACATTTGATGCGCAAACTCAATATGGAAAATTTACTGAAAGATTTTATTTCTTAAGAGAAGTAGATAATGGTAATGATGAGACTACAGGTGCTTTGGTATATTACACAAGTATTGATAGTAATGGACCTGTTGATTCACAACATAATTCTAGTATAGGATCAACTAATTATATTGATGCTTCAGCATGGCTGCCTACATCTAGTAGTGGTAGTGATTCATGGGATAATCCAGGACTTATAGATTTTGATTCTGGTAATGGTAAAATTTCAAGATTTCTTAATTTTGCTGATTTAAGTGCAGTTTGTGGGCCTGTATCTGGAGAAAAAAATGCTTCATATTTTGCAGATTGTGGTAAATGGTTCTTATTTGAAAACTCAAGATTCCAATCAACTGGTCTTGGTAGAGCTGGAATATGGTTAGAACATGTAGATAATACATATTATCGTATACAAACACAAACGGTACAGTTAGCTATACCTCAAACGGGTGCTAATAGTGATAATACAGCACGACCTGTTATCGAAATTCCTATGAGTGCTTTTGAGGGATATGTAAATGCTGAAAGATATACAATTAATTTTAATACACATGGTGGTACTCCACAACCTGAAAGTATTAGAAAATATGCCGGTGAAACGTTAGGAACTCTTCCTGAACTAACACTTGCACATAATGATTTTGCTGGATGGTATGCTGATAGTTCATATAGTACATTAGTATCATCTTCGACTACTGTTAATGGTGATATGACTCTTCATGCTAAATGGAGTCCAAGACAAACTAATACTGTAACATTTGATGGTAATGGTGGAACTATTAATGGGGAAAGTACTTATGTTTTAACTGTAGATACAGGAAGTACAATTAGTTCTAGTGATTATCCTGAAGTAATATATGAAGGAGAGACTCTTGAGGGATGGTATATGGATGTTGATCTTACCATACCATTTGATGAAACTATTCAAATAACTTCAAATATAATATTATATGCAAAGTGGGAAAATTATCAGTATGTTGCTAAAATAGGTAATACAAAATATGAAACTCTTGAAGCTGCTATAGCTGCTGTTCCAACTACTGGTGAAAAAACAAGAATTACATTGTTAGCCAATATAGAATTATCTTCATTAATTACTATACCTAGCAATAAATATGTTGAACTAGATGGTGGAAATCATACTATAAGTGGTTCTCTTGCTAATTTGATAACTAATAATGGAACATTGGATATTATAAGTGGTACCATAACAACACCTATAAGGACATCAGCTACTACCTTAATAACTAATGGTGGAAGTGGAACATTAAATATTTCTGGTGGAACTTTAACAAATCCTTCTAATAATGGAACACTTGAATTCCTAACAATATCAAATGTTAGTGGTGGAACGGTAAATATTACTGGTGGAACATTAAATAGTTATGGACAAAGTGCTTCAATTAATGTTAAATCAGGTAATAGTAAATTAAATGTTTCTGGTGGTCGAATTATTGCTCATAGTGTAACTAAAGGACAAGCAATCTATATGGAAGCTGGTACTGTTACCATAAGTGGTGATGCTTATCTAGAAAACGTTTCTGGTACTGGTGATTCAAGAGCTTGTGTTGATAATAATGGTGGAACACTTAATATTACTGGTGGTACAATTGTTTCAAAAGGACATAGTGCTGTTATCGCTAGAAAGAGTGGCGGTAAAGTAATAATTGGTAATAAAGATGATGGAGTTATAGATATCACAACACCAGTTATGCGTGGACTAGAATATGGTCTTGATAGATCTAATAGTGGTGCTGTAATTGAAGTTTATGATGGAATATTTGAATCATTCAATCAAACTCAAGCTATTAGTACAACTAGTGTTACTAAACCAGACGGAATTAACTTCAAAACGGATGGAACAGTTGATATTGATGGTGTAACATATCATACCGCATATTTGCTAGCCCCAAGTGTAACAGTATACTTCTATGAAGAAACTAATAGTACTCCAATTTCTGTTACTGTAGATAATGGAGTAGCTATTGGTAGTGATTTACCAACTGTTACTAAACAAGGATATTATTTTGATGGATGGTATATTGATGGAAATCCATTATATGAAGTAACAAGTTCAACAAAAGTATTTGGTACATTTAATGCTTACGCTAAATGGGTTAGAAGTGTTACTAACGCCACATGTGATGACCCAATGAATATTGAAATAAATACAAGTAGTGAAATTGTATTTAATGAAAGTGATATTGAATCAGTTACATATTTATCAAGCAACCCTAATATTGCCTCAGTAGATTCTGATGGTACAGTTCATGGTATTGCAGTTGGATCTGTTACAATTACAATGACAGGATCTAAATCTGGTTTAACAAAACAAATAACAGTTAATATTACCCCAGTAATGAGGACTGTAACATTTACTGATTCAAAACATGAAACAATTACAAGAACAGTTGCGGATGGAACTTCATTAGATGTAAATATGCCAGCTAATCCAACAGATTCTAATTATGTCTTTAGTGGATGGACAATAAGTGGAGAATTAACACCATTCACATCATCATCACAAGTAAATGATGATATAACAGTTGTTGCTAATTGGCAAGAAAAAGTTAATTATGCTACTTTAACTTCAAGTCCAACACCAATGAATTTAGTTATCGGTAATAATGGACAAATAACTCTAAGTGCAACAGTTTTAAATGATACAATAGAAGACTTTAGTGTTGAATCTACAACTCCTTCAGTTGCAACAGCAACTAAAAATGGAAATGTTATTACTGTTAATGCTTTAGATTATGGAACTACTACTATTAGAATAATAGGTAGTTTATCAACTGAAGTTGTACCAATTTCTGTATCAGTTGATTATTTAAAACATACTGTAACATTTAGAGATGATGTTAATCCTGATATTGAAATTGAAGTAATTGATGGAACTATGATTGGTGCATCTAATATGCCAGCTGATCCAGTAAAAGAAAAATATTTGTTTGATGGATGGGTTAAATCAACCGATACCTCAACAGCTGTTGATGCGAATACAGTTGTTAATAATGATATCATTGCTATTGCAACTTGGACACCAACAATTCAGAATGCAACAATACCTTTAACACATGTGGTAACATTAGGAAGTAGTAATACTATTCCAATTACAGATATTCCTACTGGAATGGAATCTTATACATTCTCTTCAAGTGATAGTACAGTAGCAAGTGTTAATTCAACAACTGGTGAAGTAAGTGGTCTTGCTTTGGGAACAGCAGATATAACTATCACTGGTTCAAGATCAAATGTTACAAAAACAGTTCATGTAACAGTAAGTGAAATAACTTACACCGTAACCTTTATGAATGATAATAGTGCAACGCCTGTAACTACAGTTTCAGTTGCTGCTGGTAATTCTTTAGGTAATAATATGCCAGCTGATTTAAGTGAAACAAATTATATCTTTAAAGGATGGACAATAAGTGGAGAATTAACACCATTTACATCATCATCACAAGTAAATGATGATATTACTGTTGTTGCTAATTGGAGATTAGAATTAAATAGTGCAACAATTAATAAAAATCCAGATCCTTTGACATTTAAAAAAGGAAAAACAGGAGAGATAACATTAACTAATCCTGATAATAATGGTCGTTTGGTAGAAAATTGTACATTTGCATCAAGCAATACAAATATTGCTGAAGTAACTTATAGCAATAATGTTGCGAGTGTATTTGGAGCTGATTATGGTGAAATAACAGTTACAATTACTGGTGGTGATTCAAATGTATCAAAAACAGTACAAGTAATAATTAATAATATAAATAATATAACATTTGATCCTGATAATGGTAATACAAATGATATTACAACTATTCAGGTAGCTGATGGTTCATCAATTGGTACAAATTTACCAGCAAATCCAACAAAATCAGGTTATACATTTGATTATTGGTACTTATATGATGAAGTTAATAAATCATTAACAACAACTATTCTTGATCCTAGTGATGCAGTTACTAGTGATGCAGTATATAAAGCAAGATGGGCAGGAGCTAATGATGTAGCTGCAATAGGAACTAATTATTTTACGACTATTCAACTTGCTATTGATTCTGTAGCAACATCTGGAACAGCCGAGATAAGAATATTAAAGGATGTTAGTCCATCAGGTAGAACAACTGTAAGTAATAGTAAGGATATTACCATTAATGCTAATGGTCATGAATTATCTTGTAGTAGTGGTACAACAAGTAACCTTTTATATGCTAATGGTGGAAAATTAAGAGTTAAAAATGGAACATTTACATGTAATAAATCAGGTAATGCAACTTTTGAAACATCTTCAAGTGGAGAATTACATATTTACGATGGGGCAATTGTGACAAATACTAATAACCGTGGGGCTGTTTATAATCTTGGAAAAACTTATGTACATGGTGGTCATCTTGAATCATCTACAGGAATTCGTTCTGTTATTGTAAATAGTGGGACTAGTGCTCTTATTGAAATGTATGGTGGAGAAGTTATTCAAACAGCAACAACGACTAGTGATAAAGGACAAGGTGCTTTACAAGTTGCAAATGGAACAGTAAAAGTATTTGGTGGAACAGTAATTTCTCAAGCTACTAACACTGCAGCAATTGATCACTCTAGTACAGGTACATTAATTATTGGTACTGATGATAATAATAATTCTTATGATGCAACTAATCCAGTAATTCAAGGTGATCAATATGGTGTTTATTCTACTAAAGCATATTCAGTATTTGATGGAATTATTAAAGGTAAAACTGGTACTTATGCCGTTAATAGTCTTGATAATATTACTGCAACTGAAGCAAATACTGAAATAGTTCATGGTATTGATGGTGATTATAAAACATTATATTACGTATCAAAATATCGTATTAACTTTAATGCAGGTGATGGAACAGTATCACCAAGTTATTTGGAATATAACGTCGGTTCAGCCATTGATGGAAGTAATTTCCCAGAACCAACACTTACTGATTACACGTTTGATGGATGGTATCTTGATAGTAATTTCCAAACACCATTTGAAACATTTACGCCAAATATATCAGCAACAGTAACATATTATGCTAGGTGGATATCTAATTCCGCTCCTACTACATATCGTATTAACTTTAATGCAGGTGATGGAACAGTATCACCAAGTTATTTGGAATATAATGTTGGTTCAACTATTGATGGAAGTAATTTCCCAGAACCAACACTTGCTAATTACACATTTGGTGGATGGTATCTTGATAGTAATTTTCAAACACCATTTGCATCATTTACACCAGATTCAGCTACGATAGTAACATATTATGCTAAATGGACTTATGCATCTTCACTTAATCCAGTTTCCCATAATGTACTTAGTGATGCTGTTACTACATATTTCGATAATATAAATACATATGTAGCTGCTGATTCAGCAATTGCTGTTAATCAAGATAGTACTCTAAGTAATGATAATCATACTGCATTTTTAAGTAGTTTGAATACTATATTTACAAATAATAGTTGTTCAGCATGTAATGGTCCTAATACTTGTACACAGCCAGGTGCTGGAACAAGATGTGATTATCAAAAAGAATATGATACGGGATTAACCGATGACTTAGTTGTTTATTCATATGATAACGGAGTTAAAGGAAGTACTCCAATTACATATGTAACTTCGGAAGATGGTGTTATCTATAATATGATTCCAGGTAAAACATATTATTGGGAATCAGCAACTGATAATACAAAATATGGAGTTGTTACAGCAACTGGAGCAAGAAGAACTCTTAAAACTGATGTTCGAAATCTTCGTGATTTAGGAGGTTTAGCAGTAAGTTATACTGATATTAGTACAGGAAATACAGTAACAGGAACTATTGATTATGGAAGATTATATCGTGGAGCTCAAATGACCACAGCTCAAGGGGTTGCGGATTTAACTAAATTAGGTATTACAAGAGAAATTGACTTAAGAGCAGATAATGATAATCCTAGTCAATATCGTTTAGATAACTTTGATATTGGAACTAATCAAAGTCATACAGATATTGTTGTTACTAATTATCATATTAATCCGGTTGCAACAGATTATTTGCCAACTGAAGCAGATTCTACCGATCAGTGTGGTATGACACACTTAGATGAATATCGTAAACTTAAAGCTGCTATTAAACAAATCATGACTTATGTAATTGGTAATGGTGTTACTGGTGATAATATATTCTTCCACTGTACAATTGGTACAGATAGAACTGGTACAATTGCTTATTTCTTGGAAGGACTTCTAGGTGTATCTGAAGAAGATCGTTTAAGAGATTATGAATTATCTTACTTCTTTGGACTAACAAATCGTTCACGTTTCCATGATACTTTAAGTTCAAAAATACTTCCTAGATTCTATTCAATGTATAAGTCATATCCAACAAATGCTGATATTTATAATTGGTATACTTATGAGCGTGCTGCTGATGATGATACTTTACTTACAGCATTTAGACAAGCAATTATTCATTAAAAAAAGAATAGAACTGTTAAAACAGTTCTTTTTCTTATATATTAAAACCTTGTTTCATTTTTTGAAACAAGGTTATTTTAATTTTTAGTAAACTTATTATCTTTACCAGTATCATCTTTAATAATTAAGGTATTTCCATCAAAATGATATTTAAATGTCTTTGGATTATCATTTCCTTTATATAAAATAGTAATTTTTTCGTCATCAACTTCATAAGTACAATCAAGTCTTGCTACAGTCATTTCATAGGAACATGTTTTATCATCATTAAATATGTAATAATATTCACTATTTGTTTCTATGGCTTTCCATTTACCTATAATACTTTTTTTACATCCAGTTGTTATAAATAATAATAAAAATAATACAATTCCAATAAGATATTTTTTCATATATCCTCCTAAAAATATTATATATCAAAATACTTAAAAAAACAATTATTATTTATTTATTAATAAACAGAAATAGCATATTTTCTTTTATTATAAATAGATGCAAATTGATTTCCATCAATCCAGTATTCACCTTGTCTTCCATCAACTCTTCCATCATGACAGTCATTGACTAAAAAATCACCCTTTGAGTTAAATCCAACAACACATAAACAATGATTATTTTCTATTTCACCTCTTTTATCAATGCTCCAAGTGTAATATTTCCAAATAGGGTTATTCCAACCTGTTGTAACAAATACTAAAAGCACATGACCTTCTCTTAATTCTTTCTTTAAATCATCTATACTTGCGCCTGTAAAATTTTTACTTGATGCAAATTCTCCTATCCATTTAGCAAGTGGGTTAGGATATATTGTCGTTCTTTTACCTGTGTTTTCTCCATCATGTCCAATTTTAGGATTTCCACTATATCCATTAAAAGGTGTCTTACCATAAGGCATCGTCTTCATAAAATCATCAAGTGAATAATTAGAAATATATCCAAGACCTCTTAAAGCCATATAAAGAGATACACCTTCACAGCCTAATCGATATCCCGTAGTTTTTTGATTATAAGTAGGTATTTCTATATATGATACAACATCTGGATTTAAATTATTATTTAAAGATAAAGAATCAGTAACAGTAAGATATTTTACGGAATTATTAAAATTAAAAAATTTAATAAAAATATAAGTAATACCAATACAAATAAAAAACATTCCCATAATAGTAAAGATATAAGAAATATTAATTATTTTTTCTCTTTATTCATTTAAGCTCCTATAATACTATAAAAATATAATAACATAAATCATAAAAAAATTAAATAAAAATAATTAGCACTCTCACTTGACAACTGCTAAAATTTGAGTATAATTAATACATGAGAGGTGATATATATGTATAATCAAGAAGAAAAAGAAGATGTACTTTCGAAATACGGAAGAGATGTTACTAAAGCTAGTCGTGATGGTAAGATTGATCCTGTAATAGGAAGAGATGAAGAAATAAGAAGTATCACTAGAATATTATCAAGAAAGACTAAGAATAACCCCGTATTAATTGGTGAACCAGGTGTTGGTAAAACTGCTATTGTCGAAGGACTTGCCAACCGTATCACTAAAGGCGATGTCCCAAATTCTTTAAAGAATAAAACTATTTGGGAACTTGATTTAGCAGCATTAGTAGCTGGTGCAAAATATCGTGGTGAATTTGAGGAAAGACTTAAAAATGTCTTAAATGAAATTAAAAAGAGTGAAGGAAATATCATCATGTTTATTGATGAAATCCACATGATTGTAGGTAATTCTTCAGAAGGTGCAATGGACACTGGTAACATTCTAAAACCAATGTTAGCAAGAGGAGAAATCCATGTAATAGGAGCAACTACTTTAAATGAATATCGTAAATATATTGAAAAAGATGGAGCATTAGAAAGACGTTTCCAAAAGATTATTGTATCAGAACCTACTGTCGAAGATACGATAACTATATTAAGAGGATTAAAAGAAAGATTTGAAATACATCATGGGGTAACTATAACTGATAAAGCATTAGTTTCTGCAGCAACACTATCTAATAGATATATAACAGATAGATTTCTTCCTGATAAAGCTATTGATTTAGTAGATGAAGCTTGTGCAACTATAAGAGTTCAAATGGATTCTGTACCAAATGATTTGGATACTTTAACAAGAGAAATATTATCATTAGAAATTGAAAGACAAGCTATTAAGAAAGAAAAAGATGAATTAAGTAAAAAAAGACTTAGTGAAATCGAAAATAAACTTTATTTATTAAAACAAGATGAAGCTAAACTTAAAGCTGATTGGGAAAATGAAAAAGGAATTCTTGATAAAATTAAAACAAAAAAACAAGAATTAGAAAAAGCTAAATTTACACTAGAAACAGCCGAAAATAATTATGATCTTGAAACAGCGGCAAGATATCGTCATGGAGAAATTCCAAGACTTGAAAAAGAACTTGAAGAATTAAAAAAACTTTCCGAAAATAGAATTTTAAGTGATACTGTAAATGAAGAAGATATCGCAACAGTTATTTCTAAATGGACTAATATTCCGATATCTAAATTAATGAGTGGTGAAAGAGAAAAACTATTACACTTATATGATCATATGAAAGAGTATATTAAAGGACAAGATGAAGCTCTAAAACTTGTAAGTGATGTGGTAATCAAATCCCGTGCAGGTATTAAAGACCCTAATCGTCCTATTGGTTCCTTCTTATTCCTAGGACCTACTGGTGTTGGAAAAACCGAAGTAGCCAAAACACTTGCTCTAGAATTATTTGATGATAAAACTCATATTGTAAGAATTGATATGTCGGAATATATGGAAAAGTTTAGTGTTTCAAGACTTATTGGTTCGCCACCAGGATATGTTGGTTATGAAGAAGGAGGTCAACTTACAGAAGCTGTAAGAAGAAATCCCTATAGTATTGTTTTATTTGATGAAATAGAAAAAGCTCATCCTGAAGTATTAAATTTATTACTTCAAATATTAGATGATGGTAGAGTAACAGACTCTAATGGAAGAACAGTTGACTTTAAAAATACGATTATTATTATGACTAGTAATTTAGGTGATGAATATGCTTTAAATAGTGAAAAAGACAAAGTAATGGAAGAATTATCCCATACCTTTAAACCAGAATTTATTAACCGTATTGATGAAGTAATTATCTTTAATCCATTAAGTAAAGATACTATCTATGAAATATTAGATAAAATAATTCATGAAACCGAAGAAAGATTAAAAGATAAAAATATTAAAATAAAATTAACTAGTAAAGCAAAAGACTATTTAGTAGATATCGGTTATGATGTTAATTATGGTGCAAGACCATTAAGAAGAGTTGTATCTCGTACTATTGAAAATATGATAGCTGAAAAAATAATACAAGGTGAAATAAAGTATGGTGATACCATAACCTTTGATTATGATAAAGATTTATTTATTAAAAGTGATTTAAAAGAAGTCCAATAAACTTCTTTTAAATTGACATTAATTTATAAATATTATAAAATGATAAAGAACCATACTGGAGGTTAACCATAATGAAAAAAAATATTAAATTTATTATCATAGGAATTGTAATTTTTATTATAGTGATTATTACATCATTATATATTATAAATATAAATAATACTAAAATAATATTAAATCAAAAAAATTTAGAAATAACTATCGGAGGAGAAGAGAAAATACTTATAAAAAAAACTAAAAATCATTTAATAAATAAAAAAATAACTTGGTCTAGTAGTAATAATAATGTTGCTATAGTAAATAATGATGGAGTAGTTAAAGGATTAAGTAAAGGAAATACTATTATTACAGCAAGAACAAGTAATGGAAAAGAAGTACAATGTAATGTTATTGTTAATGAATTAAATTGCCCTATGGATAGTAAAATTCATTTTATTAATACAGGTAGTTCTGATGCCTTTTTAATAGAAAGTTGTGGTCATTATGGACTTGTAGATGCCTCTAATGCCTATAATGATGGAACCAAAAAGTCTGTATCAGGTTATCAAAATTCTGTAGAACATGTTACCGATTATTTAAACAAGATAATGGGGTGTAATGGCATAAATTGTAAAGGAAAACTTGATTTTGTTATCGCTACTCATTCTCATTCCGATCATATTGGTGGTATGGTTAAAATTGCCAATGTTTTTACAGATTCAAATACCAAATATTTCTATCGTAAGTATATTAAAACTAGAGATGATGTAACCAAAGATTGGGATAATCAAGGATATTATGATAGAGCAGTCAAAGCCATGGAAAATGCTGGTGCTAAAATGATTGAGATAACTGATAATGATCCAGTATTTAATTTTTATGATTTTAATATATTTTTGATGAATACCAACAAAGTAAATAAGGATGAATTAGAAAAAGGTCTTGCAAGAAGTGAAAATAAAAATTCTATTATTGAATTAATTGTTCACCGAAATGGTGTAAAAACCTTATTAGCATCTGATATGGAAGAAGAAGATGAAAGAAGAGTTCAAGATAAAATAGGCAAAGTTGATATTTTCAAAGTAGGACATCATAGTTGGAATTGGTCAAATTCTAAAGAATTTCTTGAAAAATTAAAACCAGATCATATGATAATTACAAATAATACTATTATTGACAAAGATCGTATATGCTATGGATTAAAAATAAATCCTCATGCTAAAGTATATTTAACCTCAAGTGTTAATGATGCTATCATTGCAGTTTATTCCCAAGATGGATATCAGTTAATGAATGATGAAGAAAAAATTGTTTTAGAAAGCGACATTTGTAATATAAATTAATAATATCTAATGTATTAAAAAACAATATATATCCATAATAATATTGGTGAAACTATGAACGATATTATAACTGTAATAATAAAAGGTACTGTATCTTTAATATTCTTGTTTTTTGTAATAAAAATTCTTGGTAAGAAACAAGTTAGTCAATTAAATATCTTTGATTACGTAATAGGAATAAGTCTTGGTAATATTGCAGCTGAAATGACTATAAATAGTGATATCACTATTATTGAAGGTTTTCTTGCTATGACTATCTATGGACTTTGTTCTTTATTTGTATCATTTATAACTACCAAAAGTATTATTGCAAGAAGATTCATATCAGGTGTTCCCATTGTTTTAATGGCACATGGTAAAATAAGTAAAGAACAACTAAAAAAAGTAAAACTCGATATTAATGATTTAATGCAAGATGCTAGAGAAGATGGAATCTTTGATTTAAGTGAGGTTGATTATGCCATCATGGAAGTTAGTGGTAAAGTAACTTTTCTATTAAAGTCCAAATATGATTCTGTAACAAAGGAAGATATGAAAATAAATGAAAAAGATAAAGGTTTATGTGCTAATCTTATCCTAGATGGCAATATCATGGAAAATAATTTAAAAAACATTGGTAAGGACAAGAAATGGTTATTAGAGAAACTAAAAAAGTATCACAAAAAACCAGAAGATATTTTCTTATTAACTTATAATGAAAATGATGAAATAAATATCTTTGACACTGATACCAATTTTAATCTTCGTATATTAGAATAAGTGTATTATTAATACACTTTTTTTGTTTTATATAAAATTATTATTAAAATATCCATGAAAAACAATTGCATTATTTTAAACTTTATGCTATATTATTAACCGAGTAAGAAATTGCTCCTTGGCGAAGAGCCCGTATAGTCCAAAAGGAGGTGTAGATATGAGAAACTATGAAGTTATGTTTATAGTAAGACCTAATCTAGAAGATGAAGCTACTAATGCTTTATGTGAAAACATGAAAAAAGTATTAGAAGATAAAGGTGCTACTATTAATGAAGTAGTTAATATGGGAAGACGTGAACTTGCTTATGAAGTAAGAAAATTCAATAATGGAAATTACTTTTTATTTAAATTAACTAGTGATAAAGAAGCTGTTAAAGAATTTGATCGTG
The DNA here is from genome assembly GCA_947165365.1 of uncultured Clostridia bacterium. GTDB lineage: Bacteria > Bacillota_I > Bacilli_A > RF39 > UBA660 > RUG12783. The sequence continues at coordinate 36,905 of CAMVAF010000006.1, forward strand.
TTGCTAATATTAATGAAGATATTATAAGACACATTGTTGTAAAAAGAGAGGATTAAGAAGTATGAATAAAGTTTTTTTAATAGGAAGACTAACAAGAGATCCAGAACTTAGATATTCAGCAAGTAATACTGCTGTTATGAGATGTGCAATTGCCGTTGATCGACAATTTGTAAGAGAAGGCGAAGAAAGAGGCGCTGATTTCATTAATATTGTAGCATTTTCCAATCGTGCTGAAACAATGAATAAGTATTTAACAAAAGGAAGTAAAATAGCTATTGAAGGAAGAATTCAAACAGGAAGTTATGATGATAAAGATGGAAAGAAAGTTTATACAACTGATGTTTTAGTAGATAACTTTGAATTCTGTGATAATAGAAATTCTGGTAATGAAACAACAAACTATTCAAGTCCAGAAACTGCAAGTGAACCACAAGAATCAACTGGTTCATCAAGTGCAAATGATCCTTTTGCTGATTTCGGAGCTAAAATCGAAGTAGACGATAATGAATTACCATTCTAGAAAAGGAGGAAATATGGCAGAGTTTTATAAAAAGAAAAAGAAAGTATGCTATATGTGTACTGGAAAAGATATTGATTATAAAGATGTAGATATCTTAAAAAAATATATTAATGATAAAGGTAAAATTTTACCAAGACGTGTAACAGGTGCTTGTGCTAAACATCAAAGATGTATTGCTGAACAAATTAAAAAAGCAAGAGCAATTGCCCTTTTACCTTATACAAAATAATAAGAATATTTAACAGTATTTTGTGTAAAATTATTAAAAAGTATTGAAATAAATAAAAAATATTTGTATACTAATGTTGTATAGTAAAGATTTTCTTTACTAAGATAAATCTTTAAAAGATTGTATTTTGTGCACAATTTTGCATAAAATAAAAAAAGAGATACACTGTTTTTTGCAAGAGGTGTTTCTCTGTTCAATTTAATAGTCTAAATTGTTTTGAAAAAAACACCCTACATTGTAAGGTGCTTTTTTCTTGTTCTAATGCTGTTTGGTTTCTACAATTATTAAGTAGACTATTGCTAGAGCAAAGACTACTAGTTCCATGCAGTTTTCCTTTCTTGAACATTGAACATCACCTCCGTTCTTTAAATTATAATAGTTTATTGAACAGAGGACACCTAAACAAGTATATCTCTTGTGTTTCATTATAAACTGATTAAAACATAAAATCAATTTATTTGCAAAAAGTTTACACTTTTAAAAGAAAAATATCCACAAAAATGTGGATAAAATTATGCAATTTGTTTAATCACAAGATGAGCAGAAACTTGTTCATTACCACCAGCGTTTGGTGTAATAGTAAGAGCTGTAGTATTTCCAACAGCATTAATTACCGAAATAATAGCATTTGCTGTAGTAGTTGTAATAATAAAATTACCACTAATATTACTTGTTCCAGTAGTTCTACCTGTAACTGTATAATCAATAGGGGTACCATCTACTGTAATTTGAAGTTGTCCTGCTTCTGTAACTGGAACATCAAAATAAACTTCTCTTCATTTTTACATATTGCATAAACACAAACTTTATATTTATTCATATTTATAGTATATGTAATAAATATAAATTAGTTAAAAATATCTTAATAAATTCTCCTAAATCATTGTTAAAAATCAAATAATTTTGTATAATTATATTGTGATGTGTATGAGATTAAAAAAAAGTGTTAAAAGATGGTTAATAGTAATTTTATTTGCTATTATTATAATTATAGGTATATTTATTTTTAAGGAAAAAAATAACTATGAGACGAAAGAAGAGGTTAAGGAAATGCCAGAAGCAAATACTGAACCAGTATATAAAGATTACGGTCATGAATTTAATTTAACTTATGGTAATTATCTTGAAAAATATTATGATAGATACTTAAAATATAAAGAAAAACATCCAGAATACTCAGATGACTTAATTATCACTTATGTAAATATTGGTTTAGATAATCCATTCTATACTAATATGGAAGATACTAATATGGATGATGGTATCTTGGTTTTATGTAATAAGTATCATACTTTAAAAAGTAATTATGTACCGGATTTAGTATCACTTAATGGTTATGGTGGTGGACAAATGGCCAAAGTAGCCGCCCCTCACTACAAAGAAATGATTAATGCTGCTAAAACTGATGGAATAAAACTTTTTAATGTATCAGGTTATCGTAGTTATTCGACGCAAAAAACATTATATAATAATTATGTTAAAAGAGATGGTACTGAAAAAGCTGATACTTATTCAGCAAGAGCGGGAACATCAGAACACCAAACAGGACTAGCCAGTGATATTAATACCGCTAGTAGTAAAGCTCATTTTGAAAATACTAAAGAATATAAATGGTTAATAGAAAATTCTTATAAATATGGATTTATTTTAAGATATCCCGAAAGTAAAACCTTTATTACAGGATATAAATATGAACCATGGCATTATCGTTATGTAGGTGTGGATGTTGCAACCATTATTCATGAAAAGGATATCACATATGAAGAATACTATGCAACATATATATTAAAATAAAGGTGGTAAAATGAAAAAAAATAGACATAAAAAAAAGAAATCTTCTGATTACTTTATTACATTCATGTTTATTTCCATCCTTGTACCATTTATTACTGGTATTATTATGATAATGATAGATGATTATAGAGGAGTTCTTGATAGTAATAATAGAGGAATTTATATGATACTATCATCTTTTGCAATAATGTATATTGACTTTTGTGTTATTGTATTGCATAAAGTATTTACGTATAGTAAGAAAGCATTTCTTATTACTATTGTAATATCTTTAGTTTTGATTGGCTTTGGTTTGTTTTTTACTATAAAAGGTAATGATGAGAAAAGTGAAGAATGTACTATACTAGAAGTAGGTGAATCAACCATTTTAGTTAAGTTTCAGGATATAGAATTAAATATTAAAAAACCAAATTTGAAAAAAGTAGCTATCGGAAATAATATTAAGGTATATTATAATGGTGATAATATTGATGATGTGCATTTTATCAATTATTCACATATAAGTAGTGTTTGTTTAATAATTGGTTTTATGTTCCTATTATTTGGAGGAATTTTTTTAATAATTTTGTATTCAAGTTATAAAAATACAAAGAAAATAAGAAAGGATAGATTATGAATAAAAGTAAAGTTAATTTTTGGACAATTCTTTTTATTGCTGTAATTATTTATTTTGGTTTTGGTATAATTAGTAAAGTTAATAAAAAAATTATTAATCATTATGATAACAATGATAATTATGTATATAGTGATAGTATTTTTAGTTTAATAACAACCCCCGAAAATAAAATTATGGAAGATACTATTAAAACATATTTAACTAAAAAAGGTTATGATGTTGAAATATCATACGCTGATAATCTTGATATCGTTGATAAATTAAATGGGGGAGAGAAATATGATGCTATTTGGGCAAGTAATTCCATTTGGCTAGATAATTTAAATAATATATCGACAAGTGATTCTAAATCAACTAGTATAACTCCAATTACTTTTGGTATTAAAAAAAGTAAAGCTGAAAAATTAGGTTTAGTTAATAAAAATGTTAAAATGAGTGATATTCTAACTTTGATTAAGAATAAAGAATTAACATTTAGTATGGCAAATCCTATTAATACTAATAGTGGAGCTTCAAGTTATTTAAATATTTTAACAACACTTGCAGGAAACCCTGATGTTTTAACTAGTAAAGATTTAAATAATAATAAACTTAAAGAAGATATGAAAAGTTTCTTTCAAGGATTAGCAAGAACTTCTGGAGATGAAGATTTCCTAGAAAAATCATTTATTAATGGTGATTATGATGCAGCTTTTACTTATGAATCATCGATCATTAATATTAATAAAGAATTAGAGAGACTTCATAAAGAAACCCTGTATGCCATATATCCAATTGATGGAGTAGTTGTTTGTGATTCACCACTTGTTTATATTAATAATCATAATGATGCAAAAAAAGAAGCGTTTCATACCTTACAAGAATATATTTTAAGTGGTGAAGGACAAGATATCTTACTTCGTAATGGAAGACGTACATGGTATGGTGGAACCACTAATGAGGCTCCCCAAGATACCTTTAAAAAAGAGTGGGGTATTGATACCACGAAATACATATCCCCTCTAAAGTATCCCAATCAATCTGTTATTAAAGAAGCTTTAAAAATGTATGTAGAGGAACTAAGAAAGCCTGTTCATGTAGTATTTTGTCTAGATTATTCAGGTAGTATGTATGGTGATGGATATGCATCACTTGTCAATGCCATGGATTATATCTTTACTGATAAAGCTACTGCAAATATGATTAATTTCACTGAAAAAGATAAAGTTGATGTTCTGGCTTTCGGAACCAATGTTCATAAAATAGGTAGTGAAAAAGGTAATAACACCGGAAAACTTTTAGATAAAATAAGAGAGTATGAAGTAAATGGTGCTACCGCTCTTTATCCAGCAGCAATTGATGCTTTAAAACTTTTAAAAGACGAAAATGATAACTTTAACACATCAATTATTCTTATGACTGATGGTGATGGAAATATTGGTACATTTAAAGAACTTGAAAATACGTATCACGAAATTAATAAAGATATTCCAATTTACTCTATAACCTTTGGTTACGCTAATGAAGAGCAATTAAATAAAATGGCTAGTTTATCTAATGGTAAAGTCTTTGATGGAAAAACTAATTTAACTGAAGCCTTTAAAACAGTAAGAGGTTATAATTAATATGAATAAAAATATTATATCAAGTGTTGTAGGAGCAGGGTTCTTTGCCGTAGGATACCTTGGACTTTCTCTGGCGCTTCCCCCAGCACTTGCTTTAGGAGCAGTATCTTTTGTAGCATCTGAACTAATTGTTAATGGTGCCGATAAAAAAATAGAAGAAAGAAAAGAACTATCATTTAATGAAAAAATAAATGAAGCAAGAAAAGATAATAAACATATTAAAGAAATAATTTCGAATATCGAAGATGAAGAAGTTTGTAAAGATTTAGATGAAATAACTAAGTCCACTACTAAAATTATTAATTATATTGAAAAAAATAAATTAAAAAATAAAACTTCTGATAAATTTTTTGAGTACTATTTACCAGTTTGTGTTAAAATAGTAGATAGATACGACGACATTGAAAATCAAAGATTAACAAGCAGTGATAGTAAAAAATTCATGAATGATGGAAAAAGAATAATTAAAGATACGAATAATTCATTTAAAAAAATCCTTGATAGTTTATATCAAAGTGATATTGCAAACGCTGAAGCTGAAATGAAAGTATTTAATTCAATATTAAAATCAGATGGATATGATGAAAGTATCTTAGAAAGTGGTGATGATAATGAATAAAAAACAAATAATAGGAATTGTTATTCTAATAGTTTTAGTACTTCTAATTATTGGATATAAAAACTTTGGTAAAGAAGTATTAAATAGTAATTTAACAACTATTTATGTAGCAACTGGTGGTGGAAAAGAAGATTTCCTAAAGGACGAAGAAGTCTTAGAAATATTAAGAAAAGAATATAAATTAAATGTTGTATTTGATACTTGGAGTAATAGTAAGACAGTAAGTAAGCCATTAATTAGAGAAACTATTGGTCTTGGAAATAGTGATATCATTTCAAGAATGGAAAATGGGGAAAAATTTACTATTAATTCAGAAGGTGTAACTAAGTATGATGCCTTGTTTACTTCAGATATTAGATATTATGATTATTATAAACAAAAACCAACTGGTGAAGAAGCTGAAAGATATACTGTTTTAGGTGGAGGTTTAACTCTTAATACACCAATTGTTTTCTACAGTTGGGATAAAATAGTTGATGCTTTAATTAAAAATAATCTAGCAAAAGAAGCAAATGGTATATATTATGTTACTGATATGGAAAAACTAGTTAGTTATATCCTAAATGGAAAAAAATGGAGTGAGTTAGGTGTCTCAGATGATATTTATGGAAATGTAAGTATTTCATCAATTGACCCTGTTAAATCAAGTCCAGGTGCAACATACTATGGATTACTTCTAGGAATACTTTCCAAAGGTGAAATAACGGAAGCTAATGTAAAAACCAACATGCCAAAGTTAAAAGATTTATATATTAAATCAGGTAATATGCGTTTTACTCCCGCTGATTTATTCCAAGAATATTTAAGAGCAGGTATGGGAACTCAAAAAATAATCGTTGATTATGAAAAGAGTATTATTGATTTTTCTAACTCTAATAAAAAGGGTTTTGATAGTATAAAGGATCGAATAAGAATTCTTTATCCAAAACCAACATCATGGAATAATCACTGTTATATGTATTTTACCGAAAATGGTGAAATATTAAATAAAGCTTTTGAAGAAAATGAAAGAATTCAACAAATAGCTTGGGAAAAATATGGATTTAGAACAGGTGTTACAGGCGGAAAATACGATGTATCAAAAATAGGTATTCCTGTACCACAAGAAATTACAAGTACCATTTCTGGTCTTAAAATGAGTGAATATAATGCTTTAATAGATGGTCTTAAATAGGAGGAGAATATGGAATTAAAATTAGAAAAGACAAGTTTTAAAGAGGATGAAGAGGTTGAAAAATTAGTTAATAGTGGAAAAAAGGTTGATGAAGCAAAAGTTGAAAAAACCCTAAATTATGATGCATTAACTAAAGAAGAAAAAGAGGCTATTGATAAATTTAATAGTGAAATTGATGTGTTTGACGGAACTCAAATATTACAGTTTGGTGCTCCTGCACAAGAAAAGATATCAAAGTTTTCTGATAGCATTCTAGAAAATGTTAGAACAAAAGATACTGGTGAAGTAGGGGATTTACTTGCAAATTTAGTTGCTGAAATCAAGTCATTTGATAATGCCATCAATGATAATGCTAAAACTAATATTTTAGAAAGATTATTTTCATCTGCTAAAAAAGAATTTGACAAGTTAGTTGCCAAATATAATAAGATAGAGGGTAATATCACTACTATTGAAAAAGGTTTAGAAAAAGACAAATTACAAATGTTGAAAGATATTAATTTATATGATGGTATGTATGATAAAAATCTTGAATATTTCAAAGAAATATCTTTATATATTATTGCTGGTGAAAGAAAAATTAAAGAATTAAAAGAAAAAGAATTACCAAAATTACAAAAGATTGCTGAAAAATCAGGAGAACAATTAGATATTCAAAAAGTACAAGATATGGAAGCAATTATTGATAGATTAGAAAAGAAAATCTATGATCTTAAAACAACAAGAATGATTTCTATTCAAATGGCACCACAAATTAGATTATTACAAAACAATGATGCCTTACTTGTTGAAAAAATTCAAAGTTCTATTATGAATACTATTCCACTATGGAAAAATCAAATGGTTCTTGCTTTAGGTATTAATAATGCAAATAAAGCTTTAAAACATCAACAAGCAGTATCAAAATTAACTAATGATATGTTGAAGAAAAATAGTGAAACTTTAAAACAAGGTTCAATTAAGATTGCTGAAGAATCAGAAAAAGCTATTGTTGATATTGAAACTATTCGCAAAACTAATAGTGATATTATTGAAACAATAGATAAGGTAATTGAAATTCATGAAAATGGTAGAATTAAACGTCAAGAATCTGAAAAAGAACTTGAAAGCATGGAACAAGAACTTAAAGATAAATTATTAAAAATAAATTTAAAAAAATAATATATAATCTCGATTGATTTATTTCAATCGAGATTATTTTAAAAAAGAATAGAAATATTTTATTCTTCAAAATCGATTCTTTTTTTAGTATTAAATTGTACTAGACCACCTGTATATACACCAACTAATACTGCACCAGAAGCACTAAAGAAATGTGTTACAAAGTAAAGTATTAGTTTTTTTACATCTCCGCCATAACCCGTTATACTAAGAAATCCAATACCAATATTATTACACAAAACAAGTATTATTCCCAGTATTGCCAACCTAGAATATTTTTTCCCGTTTGGAGTTTTATTATATTCTTTCACTATTTATTCTCCTTAATCATTTTAGCACCTAGAGATATATCTAAAGCAGCATCATTCAATCTACCTGAAATATCTATGCCAATATCATCATATATAATTTTTAAAATTTCACCCTCTGAATGGCTTTTTAATGGATTTTGGCGATTTTTATTGTAATAACTATTTCCATATCTTAAAATAGACATATAAATATTTGTAGCTTCCTGTTCATCAGTTATACCATACTTATATAAAAGATAATTAGTATATTCAGTTAAACTATATTTATCATCTACAAATATGTCACCTGCTTTAAAAGCAGTATCTCTATCAAAATCAAATTTATATGGATCAGTTGTTACTGAAGCATCATTTGGTTCTTGTGTAGTATTTTGAGTACTTGTAGAAGTATCAGGTGTGGTGTATGTACCACCTCCACCTCCACCTCCACCAGATGAGTTATTATAAGATCCATCATAAGGTGTTTTTTTATCACCAGAACTATCTGATTTATCAGTAACGGTATCAGTAGTATCTTTTTTATCACCAGAATCATCTGATTTATCAGTAACGGTATCAGTAGTATCTTTTTTATCACTAGAACCATCTGATTTATCAGTAACGGTATCAGTAGTATCTTTTTTATCACCAGAACCATCTGATTTATCAGTAACAGTACCAGTAGTATCCTCAGCCTTATCGCCATGTTCATCTTGAGATAAATCATAAACTGTTTCTAATCTATCAGTTCCACTTTGATCTAAAGTCATAAAATCTTGCTCAGCACCAGAAACCTGACCTAATATAGTGGTAATTTCGGATTGGATAGTATCAATAAAGGATTTTATAGTACCAATATGTCCATTATCAAAACCTAATTCTTCAAGAATCTGACAGTCATTAACTGAGTCTTTACAATCAACAAGAAATGTGTATGTACTTTGCATTTCACCTTTGAATTGGCTAGAAACGCCTTCTTCCATCTTTACCGTCGTCTTTATCATGTCACATCACCTTCCAAACTCAATCTTCGTCGTTCTGCAGCGATTTGAGCTTCAACACTTGCAATTTCATCAATTGTAGCATTATACAAATCAATTGTATCTTTCAACATCTTAAGATCAGGATACAATACTCCAAAAACTATTTTTGTTTTATTTACTAGGTAAACAGATTCTCTATAAATAACATCAGAACATGCTGAATCCACTTTATCGACGTTATTACATATTTCTTCTTTGCAATTTCCCTCCCAATATAAAGCTCTTACATTTTTACCAGTAGGTTGATAAGAATTAACTTCACTTACAGAAGTCTGTCCATGAGAACTTATAATATTAAAGTATCTTAAAAATTCTCCATCAAATTTTTTTTTGGCATAACCCATTATTTTCCTCCTGAAACTGACTTATTAATTGTTGAATAACAATTATTATATATTTGACAAGACTCCTCTAATTTTGAGATAAGCACATTAATTGTTTGTACTCTTGCATCAATCTTATTAACCAATAAATTATTATTTTTTATGCTAGCGTCATAAGTTTTACCACTTAATTGACTTTCAATAAGTTCATCACGTGTTTTTTTAATTCTACTAGCTAAATCAACTAATTTTTCTTTTTGATCTTTAAGTAACTGTAATTCTTTTTCTATATTAAAAATTTTAACATTAATTGTATTTGTTTGCATACTTGTCAACCTCCGAATCATATATAGCATTGTTTTTAGCATAATCTAAGTCCGTTTGTTTAAAATCATCGTTAATACCTAAAATTGTGTTGCCATATCTTTGAATTCTATTTACATCGTTTTGAACATCATTTACAAAATTATTAAACATAACATCATAAATTTCTCCATTTGTTGATAACCAATTATCATGAATATTTTTTTGTCTTTCTTTTAAATTTGTTAAAATATCATTTAACTCACTTGAATATTTTAAATAATCATTTCCATTTTTTTCTAAAACATTAAAATCAATATGTACTCTCATATTTCCTCCTCTATATATTATCCCAATCAGTAACAACTTGTTGACTATATCCTAACATATCTTTACTTTGATAACCTTTTCTATCGCCATCATGATGGTAACAAACAGTTCCCTGGATATTTTGAGAACCTGGTTTTTGTCCTGCTTGAAGTATTATCGGAATTACATCACTATCGACATGACCTACAACATTATAAGTACCTGGATAATCTCTTTGTGGACCATCTCCAACAACAGCAACATTTTTAGTTTTATTTTCATTAAGCCACGTTCCATTACTTTTATTTTCTTGTGTATTAGCATATTTTTGCCAATCACCTTCCATATAAATGGTTCCAAAATCATTTCCTGTAGATTTCTTTCTTCCACAACTAAACGATAATCTTGTAAATTCCGTAACAACCTGACCACGTTGTAATTTCTTTTGAGGAGTTACATTCATTTTTATTACTGCACCTGACTCTGTAACAATCTTCATTTTATTAGCAATTACCATTCCATTAACAGTAGTTATTAAAGTATCATTATCACCAAGATGACCATCATCACAAACAATTTCAGAATTTTTAGTTGTTTCTAATGAATACATTTTTCCTTGATCTGTTTTACCTATAACCTTATAATCTCTTGTACATCCTTTTTTATTTGACGAATCATATTGATATAAATCACCATTAAATGTTAATATAGCCATTTGATCATTTGATAAATGATTTTTAAGTTCTTTACTTAAAACTTTTCTATCTTTTTTATTTAGTCCACTTGATATAACATATAAAGCATCTGTTTTACTAGATGTATAAATACTTACTTGTTTACCATTTATATCGATAGTCTCTTTTAATTTTAAATCACTATATGTTACAGAATAATCAATAACTAAATCACTAGATCTAACTTTAGGTACATTTTTTAATTGATTTTCATATTTTGATAAATCAACAGCACCTTTTGCAAGGATTGTCTCAAATACATTGCTATCATAACTTATAGTATCATCCTTTAAAGCATCAACAACAGAATTTATCTCATCAGTAAGTTCTGCTATCTCCCCGTCATAAACAGCTATATTATTATTTAATACTTCTAATTGATTTAATAATTCACTAAGTTTTGACATTGCATCCACTCCTCCACTATCATATAAAAATTATATCAATTTTTGATATATTAATCAATATTTTTTTTATCTTTTTATATAAAAAACATTTAAACTGTCAAGCAAGTAGTGATATAAAGTTATTATTTTTACGAATTATTATTTTTATGCTATAATAAAAAACAAGGAGTTAATATGAATAATTTATATTTTAGTGATATTTATAATGATTTTTTTAAAGTGGAAAAACAAGAAATAACTGAAGAAGAAAAAAATAATAGTCAAATTTTAGAAAATATTGATAATTTATACCTAGATAATGAATCTAAAAATTTATTAAAACAAATTCTTAATTATATGGAAAAATACCATAATAATGAAGAAACTAATTATATTAATTTTAATATGATAATAGAAGGCAATAATAAAGAAACTATCACAAACATTGCTAATATTCTTGCAAATAATAATAAAAAGAATAGTTATTTAACAAATGATAAAATATATGATTTATCACTTTATAGTTTAAATAACAAAATTAATATTAATGAAATTTATGATAATAATAGCATCATTATTATTAATGATTTATCATCTATTACTATGCAAGATGAAAATCAAAGAAAAATGTTTTTCTATAATTTGAAAAATAATTTAAATAAACAAAACATAACTATTTTAAGTGGTGATAAAGAAACAATAAATAATTTTCTTTTATATGATAATGATTTAAAAAATAAATATTTTAATTTTCATTTATTAGAAGTTATTCCTGATACTCAAGACATATATAATGATATATTAAAGAAAATAGATAATCAAAATATTAAAATTAATCTTTTAGATTATATAACAAACACTTACCAAGAAATTAATAATTATCCTGATTATCGTGATAAATTAATTAGTTATATTTCCTTTAATAAAACACTTCCACCAGTTAAAGTAGAAAAAACAATGGAAGAAATCTTTCAAGAGCTAAATAGTTTAGTAGGACTTACTGATATTAAAAAAATTCTTAAAGATTTAGTTAATTTAATAAGTTTTAAAGATAAAAGTAATTTAGATATTAAGAATATCAATTTAAATATGTTATTCCTAGGTAATCCAGGAACCGGTAAAACCACTGTTGCCAGAATACTTTCTAGTATTTTGTATAATCTAGGTTATATTAAAGAAAACAAACTTGTTGAAGTAACTAGTAAAGATTTAGTAGCTGAATATGTTGGTCAAACATCTATTAAAACATATAGTGTGTTAGAAAAAGCCTTTAATGGAGTTTTATTTATAGATGAAGCTTATTCATTATCAAGTAAAAACAACTCCTATAATGATGAAGCTATAGCAACCCTTATTAAAACAATGGAAGATAATCGTGATAAATTAGTCGTTATTTTTGCAGGTTATACTAAAGAAATGCAAGATTTTATTAATTCCAATTCTGGCATTGCATCACGTATTGGATATACTTTAAATTTCAAAGATTATACAGAAGAAGAATTAATTGAAATCTTTAAAGGTATGATAAGTAAAGCGGGATTTAAAATAACTAAAGAAGCTCTAGATAAAGCAAGAGGATATATTAATGAATTTAAAAATAAACCAAATTTTGGTAATGCCAGAATGGTTAGAAATATGTATGAAAAAACTGTATTAGAACATGCATCAAATACTAAAAATTATAAGAGAAAAGACAAATTAATTACTATCACAGACAAAGATATTACAGTAGAGAATATGATATAATATGAGAAAATATATAATAAGTGATATTCATGGTAATGGAAACCTTTATTATTCCATTATGTCTTATTTAGATAATATCAGTATCAAAGAAGATTTAACCCTTTATATTAATGGTGATTTAATAGATCGTGGTATTGAATCAGGAGAAATATTATTAGATATCATAAAAAGAATAAAAAATAATAATCCAAGATTTAAAATAATTTATCTAGGTGGTAATCATGAAGATATGATGTATAAATATTATAAAGATAAATTAAGAGGTGGGATAAATAACTTTAATCTTTGGTATGAAAATGGTGGTTATGTAACTGATTATGCCCTAGAAGATTTATTAAATGATAAAGAAATTCAAGAAGTAATAGATTTTATTGGTAACTTAGATTTATATTATAAATTTAATGAAAAAATTAATCATAAAAATATTATTTTAGCACACTCATCTTGTCCTATTAATCCTAAAGATAAATGTGATATGAAAATAAAAGATAATCAAGATGAAATAAATTATCTTTTATGGTCTAGGAAGAATGATCCTTATATACCATATCATATTATTGGAAATGAAAAATATTTTACCATTATAGGACATACACCAAATAATAATCCCTTTGGATTTGTTTATGATAAAGAAGAAAATTTTCTAAATATTGATGGAGGATCATCAATGTATGTATCTGGTTTATTTTATTATGATCATTACCCATTAATAGAAATAAAAGATAATTATTTAAAAATATTAACTTTTAATAACAATAATGAAATAATATATGGTAATTACTTTAAAAATAATAAAATAATTCCATATATGAAAGAAGAACTAGATAAAGAAACAAAATATCTAGATAAAAATTTTCATCCAAAAAAATTAGTTGAATTAGAAGATGGTATAATAGGTTATCAAGATTGGAAAAAATAAAAAGAAAGTAAACTATATTTTTAAAATCAAATAATATGAGTAAAGACTATTCTTATTGGTTATTTATAGTGCATTTTTATTATGATTTTTAATATATATACTTTTATTTAATATGTATATAATAATATTGAAAATATATTGACAATATATTGAATATGTAATATAATTGAATATGCGAGGAGATGATATGTATGGCCAATATGTCAAATGCAATAAATATGAGTTTTAGAGTTGATAAGAATCTAAAGCAACAGGCAGATACACTATTTAAGAAATTAGGTATTAACACAAGTGCTGCTTTAAATATGTTTTTGACTCAAAGTGTGCGTGAACAAAGTATTCCATTTGTTCCTACTATGAATGTTCCAAATGAAAGATTATTATCTGCTATTAAAGAAGTTGAAGATATTGAAAGTGGCAAAATAAAGGCTAAAAGATATAAAACTTTTGAAGATGCATTAAAGGATTTAGATTAATGAAGTATGATATAGTATTAACATCAGCTTTTAAAAGTTGTTTAAAAACAATAAAGAAAAGAAGAAAAGATTTAGATAAACTTACAACTGTTGTTAATATGATAGCAAGTGGTGAACAATTAGATGTAAAATATCGTGATCATGAATTAAACGATAATAAGTATTTTAAAAATTGTCGCGAGTTACATTTGGAACCAGACTGGTTGTTAGTTTATAAAATAAACAAGAAAGATTTAATTTTATTTCTAATGGAAACAGGAACACATAGTGATTTATTCAACATGTAGTTGTGATAATAAACATAACTACTTTTCTTTTAGAATTCAATAATATGAGTAATTAAGCTATTTAAAATACATTTTTCTAAATTTTGTGTATAAAATATTAGTAGAAGACTTGACGTACGTAAAAAAGTACGTTATAATGTGAATAAGTGAGGTGATATAATGAATACTATTAATATTACAAATGCAAGACAAAATTTGTTTCAATTAGTAGCTGATGTAAATATTGGTTTTAATCCAATTACTATTGTTAACAATAAAGGAAAAAATGCAGTTTTAATATCCGAAGATGAATGGCGTGGAATAGAAGAAACTATTTATTTATCTAGTATTCCAGGATTAGTAGAGAATATTAATGAAATAAGAAAAAATGAAGATTGGAATAAAGCAAAGGAATATAACCCAGATGAAGAATGGTAGTAAATATGTAATTAAATTTTCAAAGTTGGCTGAAAAAGATAAATTAAAATTAAAAAGTTATGGATTAGATAAAAATTGCAAAAATATATTAACTTTGATGACAGATGACCCGTTTTGCTATCCACCATCATATGAAAAACTAAATGGTGATTTAGAAGGATTATATTCAAGGCGTATTAATAGACAACATAGAATTGTTTATGAAGTAGATGAAGAAAAAAAAGAAATTCATATAATTAGAATGTGGACGCATTATGATAGAATAAAATAATGTTAAGCATTCTTGTCTTTTCTGAATCAAATAATATGAGTAAAGAGGATACATACGGTATTTTTCAAACTGATTTAGTCATACATATATTTGTGATATTATTATTTATACAAAAGGAGATGAAATTATGGCTAGCTTGACAACACCAATAAGCATAAGCGTTCAAATTGATAAAGAGGATAAAGAACGAGCGACTGAAATTCTTCAAAAATTAGGAGTTAGTATGAGCGGATTAATTAATATGACTATCAAACAACTTATAATGAGAGAAAAAATTCCGTTTGAAGTAGCACTTCCAAAAGAAGAAAATGACTTGTACCAATATTTTACCAATGATGAACTAGAGAGGACTGCAAAAGAACTCACATATATTGCAGAACATCCTGCTGAATATAAGAGTTATAATAATAGAAAAGATTTGAAAAAGGCTCTATTATCAGATGATTAATTATAAAATAAAATATTCAAAAGAATTTAAAAATCTCTAAAGAAAGTAATGAAACAAGGAAAGAACATTGATAAATTATTAAATATTGTAGAGATTGTCATATTGAACCTGATTGGGTACTTATATATAAATACATAGAAAATGAAATTATTCTATTGTTAGTTAACACAGGCAGTCACAGCGATGTATTAAATAAGTAAAGAACTAAAATCTTTACTTTTTTTTTCTTTTAGAATTCAATAATACGTGTAAAGATAGTTCTTAAGTAACTTTTATAACCTTTTTATAATGTATATTTTAATT
>CAMVAF010000007.1 GCA_947165365.1 uncultured Clostridia bacterium
ATATCAATGAAATAGAAGATTTATTAAAATTAAATCAAGAAATGTATTATAATAAAAATAAAATTAATAAAATTATTAATAATATTTATAATAGCCCTATAACATCGTATAATAATAAGTATTATGTACTACTCTTAATTAATTATTCATATACTAATGAAAATTTTAATTATTATATTATAAATAATAATGATTATAATAATATAAAACGAAATAATTGGGATTATTTATGGAGTATGAAAATAGATTATATTGAATACCAAATAAAACATTTTAATAATAAATATCCTATAATACAAGGTAGTATTAATTATTATATTGGATTAAGTGAAAATGCTATTAAATATTTTAAAATGATTAATAAAAATAATGTATCATTATATGTATCACATAGAAGATTTCATAAAGATAGTTTTTATAATCCAGTGGAACTTATTATTGATTATAAAGTAAGAGATATAGGAGAATATCTTAAATATTGTTTTTTTCATAATGAAAAAGATATATATGAAATAAAAAAATATCTTAGAAATTTAAATATTAATAATATAGATTATTTATTATTATATACAAGAATGCTTTATCCTAGTTTTTATTTTGATATATATGATAATATAATTAATAATAATCAAGATGAAAATAATTTGAATAAAATAATTAATAGATCTAATGAATATGAAGAATTATTATATGAAATATATTTAATAATAAGAAGAAAAACTAATATAATAGGTATTTCATGGATTAATGAAAAATATTTAAAATAATCGGAAACTCTTTACAAATAAAGAATTATTTTATATAATTAAACATGTAAAACTTAGTAATTAATGCGATGATAGTATGGAAAACTGGAGCTATTAAAAAAAAGAGATTCTTTGGAATAAATAGGGTGGAACCGCGGATATTATTCGTCCCTATATGATAGAGAATTTCTTTTTAATTTTAAGGAGATGATTATATATGAAAATGGAAGATTTAGTTAATTACTGTAAACAATATGGTTTTATATTTCAAGGAAGTGAAATATATGGAGGTCTTGCTAATACATGGGATTATGGTCCTCTTGGAACAAGACTTAAAAATAATGTTAAAGATGCTTGGAGAAAAAGATTTATTGAAGAGAGAAGTAATGCTTATGAACTTGATGCTGATATCTTGATGCATCCACGTGTTTGGGAAGCATCAGGTCATGTTGCATCTTTTGCAGATCCCTTAACTGATTGTAAACACTGTAAAACAAGACATCGTGCGGATAATTTAGTTAATGATTACACAGGTACAAGTATTGGTGATACTATGAATAATGAAGAATTAATCAAGTATATTCGTGATAATCATGTACCTTGTCCAAAGTGTGGTAAATGTGATTTTACTGATATTAGACAATTTAAATTAATGTTTGAGACATTTAGAGGTGTTACTAAAGAAGATAAATCAGTTGTTTATTTAAGACCTGAAAACGCTCAAGGAGAGTATGTTAATTTTTTAAACGTCCAAAGAAGTATGAGAGCAAAACTTCCTTTTAGTATTGGACAAATTGGTAAAGCCTTTAGAAATGAAATAACACCAGGTAATTTTACGTTTAGAACAATAGAATTTGAACAAATGGAATATCAAACATTCTGTAAAGAAGGTAATGATACAGAATTATATGAATATTTTAAGGAATATGGTAAAAAGTTCTTTATGGATTTAGGTCTTCCATCTGATAAATTAAGATTTCATGATCATGAGAAACTTGCTCATTATGCTAAAGCAGCATGTGATATTGAATATCTTTTCCCATTTGGTTGGGGTGAAATAAATGGAACCCATAATCGTACTAATTTTGATTTAACTAGACACGAAGAATATTCTGGTATTCCTCAAAGATATCTTGATCCAGAAACAAATGAGAAATATATACCATATATTATTGAATCTACTTATGGATTAGATAGAACTGTTCTTGCTTTGTTATTTGAATGTCTTCATGAAGAAAAGCTAGAAAATGATACAAGGCTAGTTTTGAATATCAAACCATCACTTGCTCCATATAAAGCATGTGTTCTTCCATTAATTAAGAAAAATCATAGTGAAGAAGCAAATAAAATATATGAAGAATTAAGAAAACACTTTATGACATGTTATGATGAAGCTGGAAACATTGGTAAAAGATATCGAAGAAGTGATGCTATTGGAACACCTTTCTGTATTACAATAGATGATAATACATTAAATAATAATACTGTAACAATAAGAGATCGTGACACAATGGAACAAATAACTATTAATAAAGATGAAATAGTTAAATATATTGAAGAAAAGATAAAGTTTTAGACTTTATCTTTTTGCGAACAGAAAAAGAAAGTTTATGACTTTCTTTTTATTTCAAAATAAAATGTTGTTCCTTTGTTTTTTTTGGATATCACACCATATTTATAGCTATGTAATTCTAGAATATTTTTAACTATTGATAAACCTAATCCTGTACCAATAGTGTTTCTTTGATGATTTTTATTAGCTTTGTAATATTTATTCCAAATATTATCAGTATCTTCCTTTTTTATTCCTTTACCTGTATCAGAAATATTAACCCTTATATTCTTTCTTGGAAGAATTGTTATATATATATTTTTACTATTTTCAGAATAATTTATAGCATTACTAATTAAGTTATATATTACTTGCTCAATTTTTATTTTATCTGCACATATAATTAATATATCTGGAGAGTAAAAATTAAACTTATAATCTTGAGTAATACTAAATATTTTAAATCTATTAATAATGGTATTTATTAATCCTACTAAATCAAATTGTTCAGTATTAATATTTTCTATATTATTTTCAAGTTTGGATAAAGATAAAATATCATTTACCAATAAATTTAGTCGATCAACTTCACCAGTAATAACACTTAAATCATTATTTCTTTTATTATCATTTTTATAGGAGATATCTCTTATCATTTCAGCATAGGCTTTTATCATAGTTAGAGGTGTTTTTAAATCATGTGATACATTAGCCATTAAATCACGTCTTATTTCGTCATTGTTCTTTAAAACATCTTTGGTATAATTTAATGTTTCTGATAATTCATTAATTTCTTTAATATCGCTATTTACTTTAAAATTAACATTAAAGTTTCCTTTAGATAATATTTTAGCTTTATTTGTTAAATTAATAATTGGTTTAGACAATGAATTAGCTATAAAATAAGCTGTTATACTAGCAATAATAATTGTAATTGCTGTTATTACAATTAATTGTTTTTTTAATATATTTACTGTTGAATTTATCGGAGTAATACTTGTTACAGAAAAAATGGTAATATTATCATTTAGTTTAACACCATATATTAATAATTGATCATTGTTTCTTGGATTATTTAATTTAAATAAATTGTTATTTTGATCACTATTTAAAAAGTTATTTTTTAATTCTTTGATATTTGTAGTTTTATTAATAAATGATGTACATGATATATTTTGAGGAATTGTTGTATGAATTAATTTTTTTTCAATATATATATCAGAACATATACCTTTATGATAGGAATATTGTTCAAGTGTATCATAAATTTTTTCTAAATCATTAGTATTATCTTTTAATTTATTAATACTATTAATAAGTTCTGTTTTTTTACCATATTCATAATTATTTTTTAGAAAGAAAACTTGAAAAATCCATATAAGGAGAAAGATAAAAATAGTAAATATTATTAAATATAAAAAGATTTTTTTGGAAAGATTATTATTTTTCTTCAAATTTATAACCAATACCATGAATTGTTGTTATTAATTCACGATATTCTCCTAAATTTGATCTTAACATTTTAATATGAGTATCAACAGTTCTGTCATCACCAAAAAAATCATATCCCCATATCTTATTTAATAATTCTTCTCTTTCTATTGCTTTATTGATATTATTAATAAAGTATTTTAATAATTCAAATTCTTTCAAAGTTATTTTTATTTCTTTATCTTTTATGTATAAGGAATGAGCTCTTAAATCAACTTTTAAATCTTTATATTGATAAATATCAGTATAATTATTAGCGCGTTTTATTACTGCTTTAATTCTTGCAATAAGTTCTCTTGGACTAAATGGTTTAGTTACATAATCATCTATTCCTAAATCAAACCCTATTAATTTATCATATTCATCATTTCTTGCAGACACAATGATTGTTGGAATATTAAATTGTTCTTTTATTTCTTTATAAAAGGTATAACCATCCATTTTAGGCATCATAATATCTAAAACAATTGCATCTATCTTATTTAATTTAACGATTTTTAAAGCTTCAAAACCATTTTCGGCTTCCATTGTTTCAAAGCCTTCATTATGACAATATTCACGGATAACATCTCGTATTAATTTTTCATCATCAACTATTAAAATTTTCATAAAACTCTCCGATATAATTATATTATCATAATATGAAATTTTTGTGAAATCATTTTGTGTTTCTCATAATACCAAGCATAGAACCAAAGGTAATACAAATAGTAATAATTAGATAATAAATAATATTTGATAATTTAATATTTTGAAAAATAATTTCAAATATAATAAAAATGGTGATAACAATTAAAGATAACTTAATACCATATAAATATCCTTTATTTGGTACATTTCTTCCTAAGATAAATCCGCCAATAAAAGATGAAAGCATTACCATTGTCATTTCAAAATATTTCATGGTGGTATTACTAAAAATATCGAAATAATAAAAAATATTTCCTATTAGAGAAAAAATAAAAATTAAACATAAAATAACTATTAAAGATTTAGAAATTTTTCTTAAAACTATATTCATATTTTCACCATTTAAATATATGAAAGATATTTACAAATAAGAACCTTAATGATAAAATAATAAATACAAAGGAAGGGTTTATGGAATATTATTATGATTCTGATAATGATTTTTATGTTATTATATTAAATAATATTATTAATCAAAAAGAATATTTAAAAATATTAAAAGAAATTATTCAAAATGATTCACGTGGCGATTTAAATGTATACTATACCACTTTTACAAATAATTTTGAATATGTTATTCTTGATTTTAATAAAAGAAAATTATCAAATGAAGAAATAATTAATTTATTAAATAAAAAGAAAAGAGGTAAATAATGAGCAGACATATAGAGGGGAGAAGGGTAGTAGCAAGAGGAATAACTTTTATTAATGATCAAATATTACTTATTGAAAGATATAAAAGAGATAATAATAAACTACTTCATTATTATACAATTCCTGGTGGTGGTGTAGAAGAAGATGAAACATATCAAGATGCCGCTATTAGGGAAACCAAAGAAGAAACAACATGTGATGTAGAAATTATTGAATATTTAGGAGAGGAATACTATCCCGGTGGTATTTGCCATTGGTTTTATTGTAAATATATAAATGGTACCCCAATATTGTCTGGTGAAGAAAAAGAAAGAAATACTAAAGATAATTCCTATAAAGTGGTATTAGTAAATATGAAAGATATAGATTCTATTAATATTTTAGGAAAAGGTAAAGATTATATAAAACAATGTTATTTAAAATATAAAAATACTAAAAAATAGTATTTTTTTTATAATTAATGTTATTTTTTACGAAATATAGTAGATTTTCTTTTATATATTTGATAAAATTAAATATGGTAGGCGAATATGAATGATACAATAAGTGATTTTCTTGATTATATAATATTAGAGAAAGGACTAACTGATAATACTCGTAGTAGTTACACATTTGATTTAGAATGTTTTAATAACTATTTTAGAAATATGAATATTAAAGACATTAATAAACAAGATTTGCTAGATTATTTAAAATATTTAAAAGAGACAAAAAAATTATCTTCAAGAAGTATTGAAAGACATTTAACTACTTTAAGAGGTTTTTATAAATATTTAAAAAAAATGAATATTATTAATGAAGACATAACTACTAATATTGATAATTTAAAATTAGAAAAACATTTACCTTCTGTTTTAGAACCAGAAGAAATAGATAAATTAATGGATATTAAACTTAATAATCCCTTTAATATAAGAACTAAAGCAATGTTAGAGTTAATGTATTCATCAGGACTTCGTGTTTCTGAACTAGTTAATTTGACAATAAATGATATTGATTTATATAATAATATTATTATTGTTAACGGTAAGGGGAGAAAAGAAAGGATTGTTCCTATTGGTGAAATTGCAAAAGAGTCATTATCAAATTACTTAAGTTGCCGAAATGTTTTATTAAAAAAGAAAAATGGTAATCCCCAGGAATTATTTTTAAATAATCATGGTCAAGCAATAACTAGGAATGGATTTAATTATCTATTAAATAACGTATTGAAAGAGAAGGGGATAGAAAAAAAGGTTTCCCCTCATACTCTAAGACATTCATTTGCGACACATATGTTAGATAATGGTGCAGATTTAAGAACAATTCAAGAATTACTAGGACATTCTGATATTGTTACAACAAGAATATATACGCATATTTCTAAAAAACAAATTCAAGAAAATTATGACAAATTTGAAAATAGAGGTGAAAAATAATGAAATTTAAAAGAATATTTTTAATTATATTAGATTCAGTTGGTGTAGGAGCAAGTATAGATAGTGAAAAATACCATGATAATGATGCTAATACTTTAGCACATTTAATTGATAAAACAGATATTTTTATACCAAATTTAAAGAAAATGGGCTTGTTAAATACAATTACAATGGATAATAAAGAAGCTGATGCATATTATACAATTGCAGAGCCTAAAAATGAAGGAAAAGATTGTGTATCATCTCACTATGAAATAATGGGAATAACTCCTAATAAAACTTTTGTAAACTTTAACTATGGGCCTTTTCCTAGAGAACTATTAGAAAGAATTGCTAGTGTAACAAAAAAACCAATTGTTGGTAATGTTATAACAGATGCATATTCCGCAATTAATAGACTGTATAAACGACAAAAAGAAACAAAAGCATTAATAATATATACAACAGGTGATTCTAATTTGGAAGTCGCTGCTGATGAAGAAATTATTCCTTTAAGTGATTTATATACATACTGTGAGCAAATAAGGGAAATAACAAAAAATGATAATTGGAATGTGGCAATGGTAGTAGCTAGACCCTTTAAAAATATAGATAACAAATTGGTATTAACCGAAGATGCTAAAGCTTTTACAATATCTCCAAATAATAAATCTGTTTTAGAATCTCTTCAAAAAAATAATTTGCAAACGATATCTATTGGAAAAGTAAATGATATTTTTAATGGAGTAGGGATAAACAAAGTTATCAAATCATCATCTAATACAGAAGGGATTAATAAACTATTAGATATTATGAGCAAAAACTTTGATGGATTATGCGTTGTCAATTTAAATGATTTTGATTATTTATATGGAGCATCAAGAAATATTGACGGATATAAAAAATCTCTTGAAGAATTTGATGTTCAAATACCGTTGATTATTAATGAATTAAATATTGATGATTTACTAATAATAACAAGTGATCATGGAAATGACGTTACAATGGAAAACTTTAATCATACAAGAGAAAATGTTCCTGTTTTGATATATTCTAGAAATTTTATTGAAAGTGGTCAGATAGATATTTTAAATACTTTCGCAGATATCGGGGCTACTATAGCAGATAATTTTGATGTAGAAAAACCTTGGATTGGCAATAGTTTTCTAAGTAAACTAAAGTAATATTGTAGGAGAATGACTTCCCCTACTTTTTATTTAATATCAAAAGGGGAGTAGGTAATATACAATTATTGATAAAAAACAAATATCTATCTAAAACGAATCGAAATATCAAAAGATGGATAAATGTTAATCTCGAATAAGATTTAAATATTAAAAACAATTTCTAAAACAATTTGAAATATAAAAAGATGGATAAATGTTAAACTCAAATAAGATTTAATTATTAAATATAATTTCTAAAACGAATCGAAATATCAAAAGATGGATAAATGTTAATCTCGAATAAGATTTAAATATTAAATGTAATTCATAAAACGAATCGAGATATCAAAAGATGGATAAATGTTAATCTAGGATAAGATTTAATCATAAGAAAAATATTAAATAATACATTTAATTATAAAAATATTGATATATCATATAAAATATATAAAAAATAATATAAATTAATAAAAAAATCTTACTTCTTATAATATATATTATGTTAAGTTCTTTTTTTACAATAAAAAAATATTAATAGTATAATCATGCTATCAATATTTATTTATACATTCTTTTAGTTGTTTTTATTTTTTTTTACTAATGTATCAACTGTAATTGTATTTTCTAAATTCTCAGATTGATTTCTTTTTTCATGTCTTTTTTGAAATTCTTCTTTTTTCATTTTTCTAATTGTAATAAATGATCCTATTAATACAGATATTGATGCAGCAATTAAAAATGTAAAATTCCATGTATCAGTAAACGTTTCTAATATCATTATAGTCACCCACTCTACTCCTTTTTTATACTTTTCTTGTTTGAATCTCTGCTATTTTTTCAAAAACTTCTTTAGCATTTGATTCAGTAATTGCAGTATATCCAAGTTCTTTTAAAGCTTGCATTTTAACACTATTTAATTCTTGTGTTCTTGATAATTTTTCTTCATGTCTTTGTTCAATATCTTTTACAAATTTTTCATGTTGATCTTTAACTTTTCTTGTTGAAGCTCCCCCATTATTATACAAAGTAAATCCACTATACATTATACTTTCAAATAGTATTTGTTGATCTTCATTATAAATAAATTCTTGAGGATTAGTGAAACCATACATTTTGGAAACAAAACCTAATAAATACTTTAGTTCTTTACTCGTTTCCATGCTTTGTAAGAAATGATATAAATAGATAAAAGTATTATACGTTTCTTTGGTTTTATCATCTTTTAAACGGTCTTTTAAGAGTGTTGTAATATCACTTAATACTTCTATTTCTTTACGATTAAATCCCTTTAAATCGCCAAAATTTCCTGTAGATAAAGCAACTTTAACTCCCTCATTTAATTTATTATCAATTTTTATAATATAGTCTCCATCAACAACAATATTATCAATTTCATCTGAAGTTTTAATATCTAGTAATTGCATTAATCTTGTTGCTTTTTCACTAGGCCAATCTTCAAGATTTTCACATGCAAGATAATTATATAACATTTGTCTTGATACACCTAAATATTTCGCTAATCTAACTTTCGATACTCCTAATTCTTGTAATATATCATTTATTTTGCTCATAAAGCCCTCCTACAATTTATTTTAGCATTAAATATTATTTTGTCAATATATATGACAAATTTTGTAAATCAAATTTTAAAGTAAATACCATAATTTTTCATCATTTAATCTTACTTCTTTAATTATTCCTCCACCAAGACATTTTTCACCTAAATAAAATACACATGCTTGACCAGGAGTAACTGCTTTGGCACTATTATATCGAACAATAATGTTACCATCTTGTAAGTATTCTAATTTAGCATTAATATCACTTTGACGATAACGAAATTTAACGCTACATTCACTAGGCCTTAAATCACAGTTAAAATTAATATTATCTACTAGACAACTATTTGATATTAAATAATGATTATCTTCACCAAAAGAAACATACAAAATGTTCTTATCAAGATTTTTCCCAACAACAAACATTTTGTCTTTATATCCACCAATATCAAGTCCTTTTCTTTGACCTATTGTGTAATACATTAAACCATTATGCTCCCCTACTTTTTTCTTTGTTTCGATATCAATAACATCGCCTGTTTTATTAGGTAAATAATTTTCTAGGAATTTTTTAAAATTTCGTTCACCAATGAAACAAATACCAGTAGAATCTTTCTTTTTTGCAGTTATTAAATCATATTTTTGAGCAATATCACGAACATCACTTTTTACCATATCCCCTATTGGAAATAAAACATTAGATAATTGTTCTTTTGTTAATTGACTTAAAAAATATGTTTGGTCTTTATTATCATCTATTGCACGTAACAAATAACCATCCTTAATCCTTGCATAGTGTCCAGTTGCAATATAGTCAGCTCCTAATTTTTTAGCTTCTCTTATAAAATAATCAAATTTTATATATTTATTGCACATAATATCTGGATTTGGTGTTCTTCCATTTTTTAGTTCATCTAAAAAATAAGTAAATACATAATCCCAATATTCTTTAACAAAATCAACTCGATGTAAAGGTATACCAATTTTATTACATACAGCAAGAGCATCATTATAATCTTCTTCTTGAGGACATATATTGTTATTTAAATTAGGATTACCTAAAAAATCATTATTAATTGTACTATCCCAATTTCTCATAAATAATCCTATAACTTCATATCCTGCTTCTTTAAGAAGGATTGCAGCTACTGATGAATCTACTCCACCACTCATACCGATAACAACTTTTTTCATATCTCACCAACCAAAAGATATTATACCAAAAAAACAGATAAAAATAAATAAAAAAATTATTTAATAAGAAAACTAAATAATTTTAATACAAATGGTGTAATAAATGTTTCATATAAACTACTTACTAAAAGTAAAATTAAACATATTAAGCTAACAGCAAAATATTTTTTTATAATTATATGAAAATGATATTCCTTTTTTTTAAATAATAAATAGAATAATTTAACTGAGAAATCATTAGCATAAGCAATCATTATTAAATATGTAAACAAATTGAGTATCATAAATGGAAAAACATATATTATGCTTAAAACAATACCATTATATAAATATATATTAATTATTGATGATGCTATAAAACCTAAAATAAAACTTTTTAAAAATAAAATAAAATTATTAAAAAATAGTCCTATTATTGATAATCCAAAAATGGTTATTAGTATTAAATAGATGATGTTATTTTTTAAACTAAATAATAAATTATTCCAATATTTAATAGGCACATCTTCTTTTATGTTATTAAAAAAATATGTTATCTTTTCATATACAATTTTTTGATCATTATTAGATATAATATTTGCAAAAATAAATCCGGTTATTACCCCAATAATAACAATAATTATTAAAAATAAATATTTCTTTTTAATTTTATTCATTTTTTCACCAATTAATTTTATTAAAATGAACTTTTTTATATGCAAAAAATAATATGACAAAAAATATCATATTATTTATTATCTTTAAGATATTCTATTATTTTCTTTTTAGCATGTGTTGTCTCAACCATGGAAATCCAATTTGTACGATCGACAACAACAGTTTTATCACAAATAATTCTTACACGATCATTATTTTGTAATTTATAATCAAAAGGGACCATTTTTTCATTAACAACAGCCGCAATCATGGTATTACCAATATCTGAATGAATTTTATAAGCAAAGTCAATTGGTGTTGAATTAAATGGTAGTTCTAATACTTCTCCACTAGTAGTTCTTACATAAACATTTCTTGAGAATAACTCTTCTTTAACTAATTTTACAAACTCTATATTATCAACAATACTTGAATCTAATTCTTCGATTGATTTAAAAAACTGATAATTCTTTTCTAAATCACTTTGCATTTTATTTTTAGCAAGTGATTTATTTTTAAACCAATATGATGTTAATCCAAATTCTGCTATTTTATCCATTTCTTTGGTTCTAATTTGAAACTGAACTAAACGGTCATTTTGACCAAAAACAGTTGTATGTAAAGCCTGATACATATTGGTTTTTGGTTTAACAATATAATCTTTAAATTTAAAATTTAATGGTACATACATATCATGGATTATCATTAGTGATAGATAACAATCTTTAACATTTTTTACTATTACTTCAATTCCTAATAAATCATGAATATTATTTAGTTCCATGGAATTTGTAATTATTTTTTTATATACACTATAAATATCTTTATATCGAATTCTTAAATGACACTTTATACCTTCTTCATTAAGTCTTTTTTTGGTATCATTTATCATTTTATTCAACATTTTTTGATTACCATTATAAATTTTTGATAATTTAATAGATAAATCTTGATATTCAGTTGGTTTTAAATACATAAAACTTATATTTTCTAATTCACATTTAATTTTATATGCACCAATGTAATAAGCAAGAGGGACATAAATTTCAAGTGTTTGAAGAGCTATTTCTTGTCTTCTTTCTTCTTTTTTATACTCAATTGTTCGCATATTATGAAGACGGTCAACCAATTTTATTATAACAATTCTTGCATCTTCTCTTATACTAACTATAATCCTTCTTATGTTACTTGCTTGAAATTCATCTTTATTATTGAAATTTAGATGTGTAAGTTTAGTAACTCCATCAACAAGGTAAGCTATTTCATTATTAAACTCTTTTACTATGTCATCATATGTTACATCTGTATCTTCAATTAAATCATGCATAAGGGCTGCACAAATTACAGATGATTCAGCTTTCATACCAGATAAAATATAGGCAACTGTTAAGGGATGAATAATATAGTCTTCTCCACTCTCTCTTTTTTGACCATAATGTTTTTTCTTAGCATAATTGTATGCTTTTAATATTATAGGCCAATCTTTTTTCATATACGTATTAACTTTCTTTTTTAATAAGTCAATTGTTATATTTTCATTCATACATCATCCACCTACTTTTTATATATTATATTATAACGAAAATTAAATATTATATCAAGAAAAATAGAAGATTTTTTCTTCTATTCATTCACATATTTTGTAACTGCTTTAACTAAGGCTTTAACAAATTTATCTTTATGATTAATGACCATTTCTAAATCATCATTTTGGGAAATATATGCAAGTTCGCATAAATAAGCTTCTACACCTTGATTCATATTACGATAAGGATTTGCTTTCTTTTTAGGGTTTCTTCCATCAGAGAATGCTTTAGTCATTATACCACCTGTTTCACGAATAAAATAGTAATATGTTACATCATCATCTAGATTATATGGCTCATAGTTATATTTTTTTGCATCTTTTTTGGTGTTTTCAATATCTCTTGATGAATATACACGCATATAAATGCCATCATCAACTTTATTCATCGGATTGTTAGAATAAGGTATTTCAGTTTCTTCATGAATACTATCAGCAAGAATTTTGGCAAATGTGTTATCATCATGACTAGCTTTATATATTTCAACACCTCTTTGTTTACTACTTCCAGAACTATTTAAATGTATATCAAGCATAAGTTTAGCTTTTACTTCGTAAGGTATTCCTGTTCGTGATGATTCACCATATGATTCAATACTAGTATCAGTTTCTCTGGTCATTTTAACTTTTAAACCAATTTTTTCTAATTCTTCTTTTAACGATTTGGCATAATCTAAAGTAAATTTAGATTCATGATATTTACCATTACCAGCTCCTGTATCAACACCACCATGTCCAGGATCTATTACTATATCATAAATATTTTCAGGTAATTTTTCTTCTTTAACATTTATTGTAAAATATTTTTTATTATTAAAAGTATTTTCTTTAAATGTAATTAAATTATTTTTACCATTTTTGGTAATTGTATAATATTGATTATCATGATAATCTGTTTTATTTAAAACGTTATAGTAAATATTAGTAACATTATCTTTTAATAATACAAGATACTCCCCTACTTCCAATTTTTCAAGATTAAGTCCATTATTAATATACTTACTTAAAATTAATTTATTATTATTTGTTTCCAATTTATATGATAATTCCTTTTCATTATTTTTAAGGATTAAAACACAATCTTTCGTAGTATCAAAAGTTAAATTAAGATGTTTACCATAAATAGTTAATCTTTCTATATCAATATTGTTTTCATTTGTATTATTTAATATATCTTCATAGACAAATTTCTCTTTTTCTGGTGTTTTTATTAAAGCATTTTTTATGGGTTTATATAGTACAATTGCTAAGGCAATTAAAATAATAAAACTAAATATTTTCTTCATTTTCTATACTCCTTATTATTTCATCAAATCTTTTTGGTGCTTTTACTTCAAATTTTAATAGTTCATTATCTCTTGGATTATGAAATTCAATTTTCCATGAGTGTAGCATTTGTCCAAATTCTTCATCTATCTTCTCTTTACCATAAACATAATCATTAAATATAGGATATCCAATATATGCCATGTGTACTCTTATTTGGTGAGTTCTTCCTGTATCAAGGATACACTCTATCAATGTGTGTTTTTTTAGTCTTTTTAAGACTTTAAAATGTGTAATAGCATGTTTACTATTTATATCTGTTACCATCATTTTTTCACGATTTTTAGGATCTCTTCCAATAGGTGCATCTATTGTTCCAGAATCATTTATTATTACACCTGAAACTAGTGCAAGATAGGTTCTCTTAACTTTTTTTTCGCTAATCATTCGTGATAATATATCATGTATCTCATCATTTTTAGCAACTAACATAACACCTGATGTATCTTTATCAAGTCGATGAACTATTCCTGGTCTTAAATTATTGCTTGATAAATTGTATTTGCCAAGTAAAGCATTAACTAAAGTTCCTTCATAATTACCAGGAGCTGGATGAACTACCATCCCACTTGGTTTATTGATAACCAATAAATCATCATTTTCATATATAATATCAACAGGAATATCTTCTGCTTTTATATGAATATCAAAATCTAAGTCATCATCAACATTAATAATATCCCCCGTACTTACTAGATAATTATTCGTAGCATTTTTACCATTAATTAATATTTTTTTATTTTTAATTAATTTTTGTACCTTACTTCTTGAAATATTAAGACTTTTCGCAAGATATATATCAATTCTTTCATTATCAACAAAAACTTCAATTTCCTTCATTTTTTAATCCTTTCTAAAATTATATATAATAATTAATATAATACCAACAACAATAAAACAATCTGCAAAATTAAATATTGGATAATTATATCCAAATATATAAAAATCAAGAAAATCTATCACTGATCCATATGTAAGTCTATCAAAAAAATTCCCAATAATTCCTCCTAGTAACATACCATACGATAGATGTTCAATATTACTTAAATATTCATTTTTGATATTTTTATGTATGACATATAATACAATAACTGTTAATATAAGTAATGTTATTCTTTTATCTTGTAATATTGACCAGGCTGCACCATTATTTCTAGTATAAGTTAAATAAAAGAAATTGTTTATTATAGGAACACTTTTATTTAATTCTAAGACGTGACTAATAACTTGTTTGCTTATTAAATCAACCATAAAAAATAAAAAAGCTATAATATAGGTTTTTCTTTTCACATTATCACCAGTAATATTATAGCATTAATTATGATATTTTCCAATTAATTATTTTGTTTTTGGGTTATTTTTCTCACTATATTCATTAAGTTCTTGAAGCGTTGGCATCCATTCTGTTAATGCATAGAGAGTTTCATTATCCATTTTATAATTAGATGTTAAGATATATTTATTATCAAGACCTGTAACTTTTAAATAAAGATTGATTAAATCCTCATCTATACAAACATCATCACCATATATCTCATATAATAGTGAACCAACAGCTTCCATTGACAATTTCTTTTTAGGTTGTTTTAAACCATATACTTTATATTTTTGCTTATATTTTGAAATCCATCCTGATTTATCTAGTTTATCATAAAGCTCTTGTAATCTTTCAAAAGTTTTTGGAAAAATAATGATATCACCTTCATCAATAATTCTAGGATAGTTATTTAAAAAAGCTAAAACAGGCCAGTATTTTGTTGATGATTCTATTCGTAAATGACTACATACTTTTTCGCTAATTCTTGATAAATTATCACCTTTCTTAACAATATATTCTCCATATTTTTTAGATTCATCCTGTTCTATTTTTTTAACAAAAGTTCCAGGATTATATGTGTTATTTGTTATTGCTAGTCCCTTTATTGGTACTAAAGAAATGCCTCCTGCCACTAATAGTGACAATAATTTTTTTGAAATTTTGATATTTGATATTTTCATATTCCCTCCTTTATTTATCATTATCAAATTTATGATGTGTTTTTAATCTAAAACATCGTGCACATGCTGCTGTATAGGTGACTTTCCCTTCTCCATCAATTGCTACGCTATCACCTTCTGTTTGTACTTTACCATCTATCATTCTAACATTAAACATAGCCTTATGACCACATTCACATATATTTTTTATTTCTGTTAATTCATGAGCAATTTCAAGAAGTCTCTTAGCCCCAGGAAAACTATTACCCTTAAAATCAGTTCTTAATCCATAACACATAACAGGAATATGTAAATCTATTACAACATCCATTAACTGATTAACTTGTCTTTCTGTTAAAAACTGAGCTTCATCAACAATTAATAAATCGACATTGGTATATTTTTCAACAATAATATCATAGATATTCATTTTGTTTTCAATTAAAAAATCTACTTTTCTTTTAGAACCAATTCTTGATACTATATAATCACTTCCCTTAGTATCAATTTTAGGTTTCATAATTATTGGTTTCATACCTTGTTCTTCATAGTTATAAGCACATTGTAATATTCTTGTAGTTTTACCACTATTCATTGCTCCATAAAAGAAATATAACTTTGTCATTAATACCTTCCTTAATTTAATCATATCAAAAAAAGATGATTATTTAAATCATCTTGACATTATTTAACTATTTATTTTCGTTCATTTCTTTTAACTTTCTCATAAATTCATTTGTTTTTGCTCGATCCATTTTTTCATAATTGGCTGTATTTTCAAATGACAAGTCATTTTCAATTCCATAAATACTTGAGATAAATGGCATTTCTTCTTTATGAGTATATAATGGTTTTTCTTCCTTTAATGTTTCCTCTAATACTTTAGGTGTTTCCACTTCTTTAATTTCATTTACTGTATTATCACTCGTTAAAGTATTTATCGCTTCATCAATAGATATTGGAGCATTATCATCATTATATTGTGTTATTTCATTTTGAGAGTATAAGTTATCACTATGTTTTAATAATTCATCTAAACTAATAATAGCAGTTCTTTCTTGTTCCTCTTCAAAACTTGTTATTGTTTTTTCTAGTTTTTCATCAGTATCAACCATTGTTTCTTCAATTTTATTTAATTCTTCATTTAATGATAATTTATGTGGTTCAAATTCTTCAATAATATTAACATTTGACTGATTATTATCTTCTTCATATTTTCTTTCTTCCTGAATCTTTAAAGGTTCAATATTTTCGTTAATATCATCTATTTGTAATATTTCACTTTTTTCTTCATCAGGGACTTCTAAAACTTCTATTGCTTCACTTTCAAGTGGTTTAATGTCTACTATGTTTTCATTAATAACAGTATTATCTAAATCCTTTAAATCGTCTAATGAAAGATCTTTTTCTTTTTTATATTCTTTGATATCTAGAATTGTTAATATAACAATAAAAATTAATAAAACACTAACAACTAAAATCATTAATAATAATTCATTTTGACTAAACATTCCCATATTTACACCATCCATTCATAATTAATCATTGAAGAGACAGCAACACCGGCTGTTTCACTTCTTAAAACTCTTTTTCCAATACTTATTCTTGTATAGCCATTATTAATAAAAGTTTGTTCTTCTTCTTTAGTAAATCCTCCTTCAGGACCTACCACTATAATAATTGTATCATAATCTCTATGATTTTGTAAAATACTTTTTAATGTAACTTGACATTCATTAACACTTAATAATAGTTTTAAATCACCATTTATTTTAGAAATATCTGAAATTTTCATGGAATTATGAACTGTTGGTATTATATTTCTTTTAGACTGTTCAGCTGCTTCTTTAACAATTCTTTGCCATCTCATTATTTTTTTATCCATTTTACCATTATCTTTATTAACACTATTTACAGCATTATAAGGATAAAATTCATTTATTCCCACTTCGGTTCCCTTCTGTAAAATTAAATCCATTTTAGTTTCATTTACCATACTTTGAATAAGAATTATTTTATATTCATTTTCATTATTCATATCTAATTCTTTATCTATTTCACAAATAAATGGTTCTAATGATTTAATTATACATAAATATACCTTTTTTTTATATACAACTTCAATAAGGTCATTGATTTTCATCCTCATAACTTTTTTTATATGATAAATATCATCATCTTTTAACCTAAAAGAGTTATTAGATAAAGTTTCACTAAAATATCGTTGCATTTTCACCTACTCTACTTAAATTATACTATATTTTTTTTAAAAATACCACAAAATATTTGACTATTTTTAAAATATATGGTAAAGTTAATAACTGAGTTTAAGTATTACAAAGGAGGAGATTATATGGCAGTTAAATGTACTTCAAGAAAACCATTATTTGGTAATAGAAGAAGTCATGCATTAAATGCAACAAAACATACACAAAAATTAAATTTACAAAATGTTACTTTAAGTGATGGTACTAAGGTTAAGGTTTCAACAAGAGAAGCTAAAAAATATAGAAAAGATATTAAAGAAAGTAAATAAGTAACATAGCCCTACTAAAAAGTAGGGTTTTTTGTTATTAATTTATCATATGATATAATGTGAAAAATATTATTAATATCGCTACTACTATATTTTTATTTATTTTTAGTATTATTTACACCAAAAAAGCAATTATCTTTTTACAAAATAATGATCCATTAATCAAGGAAATTAAAAGTCAAGAGAATAATTATTATTTAAAACCAATAGATGCTATAATTACTAAAAATTATATGATACCAGGTATATCAGGTAAAACAATAAATATTAATGAATCATATAAAAAAATGAAGAAATTAAACTCTTTTAATAAAAGTTTAATTGTCTATGAAGATATTTTACCTAATAAGACAATTAATAATAATTACGATAAAGTAATTCTTAAAGGTAATCCTAAATTAAAACACCTAAGCATAATAGTAAATACAAATAATAACTATCAAACCATAAATAATTATTTGAAAAATAATAATTTATATTTAGATATATATAGTAATCAAAACATTGATATTAGTAATACTAATTTTCAAAATATTGTAACTGATAGTTATTATTATTTTACTGATTATTGTCTTTATAATAATCAAGAAATAGATAACAATTGTTATCAAAATAATAAATATACCATTAAAGTATCCAATATTAAATCATTACAAGATGTTAAAGATAATCTTTCTAATGGTGTAATATTTCTTTATAATAATAAACAACTAGATAATCTAAATATTATTATTAAATATTTAAGAAATAATAATTATCAAATAAAAACTATTGATAAGTTAATTAATGAAAAAGAATGATTAAAAAAAGAAAAAACCCTAATGGGTTTATTTTTTATCTTGGTGATCAGTACGGGATTCGGACCCGTGAATGTAGCCTTGAGAGGGCTATGTGTTAAGCCTCTTCACCAACTGACCAAGTAAATTTACTAATTAATCGTATCACATTTTTATTTTATTTACAAGATAAAAAGAAAAAAAGTAGAAAAATCTACTTTTCTTCACTTGTATCAACTAAAACATTTCTTTTTAAAGGATTAAGATCATGATTTTCATCATCTTTTTTTTCATCTTCTTTATCCTCATCATCTTTTGGTTCTTCTTCATTATTATCATAAGAATTATCAGCATCATCAATATTATAATGAGGTTTAATTTCTTCTTTATCAATTACCAACTTCTTTTCTTTTTTTCTTAATAGGAAAATAATTATTAAAGCAATAATAATCAAGAGAATTAATAATATTATTAACCAAGTTAATGAACCTTTATTACCTTTTTCAATAGTAATAAAATATCTTGTTATAGTGTTATCTTCTGATTTAACAGTTATTTTAATAATAGAACCATCAATTAAATTTTTATTTCCTTCTATATCAACGGTTGATCTATCGTCTTCCGGAGTTACTTTAATATCCAGAGTATCTTCATCTTTTATTTTTAATGTGTAATATAAGGTATCTTTTTTAAAATCTAAAGAATAACCTGCAATAGTGATGGATTTAACTAATGAATTGCTGGATAATTTAGGCTTTCTAGTAATCATTATAGTATAACTTACAACATCACCGTTTGGTGCAGTAACATAAATATTTATTTCATTCTCTCCTACTTCTAAATTGCTATCTTCAACTTCAATTGAAGCTTTAGGATTACTTGGTATAACATCAATATCTGCTTTTGTTACGTCATTTTCAACTTCATAATTATAAAGGAAGGTATCTTTAATAAGTTTAATTTCTTTATTATTAATAGATAATTTATTTAAAGTATTATTACTGCTTAACTCCCTTGTAATATTTAAATTATAGGTATTTTCCATATTATCTTCAGCAATAACAGTAATAGATACCTTATTCATACCTTCATTAAGTTCAATAGTTTTATTTTTAAAATCTTCTTTGTATTTAGATTTACTATCAGTTAATTCTGAAGTAATAGTAATTTTTTCTATTTCATTCTTTACTATAATATTATAATCATTAATATTACTATTAAAATTGATATTACCACTTGAAATTTTTAATGATTTTAAAGTATTTATGTGACTTCTCTCATCAACTCTTGTAACATTAATTTCGTATGTTTTTTTATCCCCTGATTCACTGGTAACAATTATTTTAAAAGTATTAACACCATATTTTAAAGATTTATTACCAATATCACCTGAGATACTTGATTTAGAATCCTTTTTATCAGCCGAAATATTAATACTTTCAGTATTTCCATTAACATTTAAATTATAAATGGTATTATTTTCATTAAAATTAGATAATTCTTTATTATCAATTTTGATACTTGATAGTGAATTATTATTTGATTTAATATATACAGTTACCGCACTTCTTGAACATGTTTTATTATCTTCATTTTCAGTATATTTTGAATTGTTATTAATATATACAGTGGTTTGTGCATTAACACCGCTTTTTACTTTTAATTTTAAAGTTATCAAAGCATTTTTATTTGATGTATTATTAGTTAAATAACTATTTTCATTATCAATAGTAATTTTAAAATTTAAAACAGCATTACTATTTGATAAATCAACATTTTCACTGGTAATATTTAAGCCATTTACCACATTTATATAGTGATTATCACTTCTAACTATTTCGAAAGTATTCTTATCGTATATAATATTATATTCAAATTCTTTAATTTTACTATTTGAATTAATTTCATCAAAACCAACATCCAGTGATAAAACATCACCAACAGTTAAAGTATTATTTTGTCCTTTTTTAAATGATAAAGAACAATTTGTATCAGCTAAAACAAATATTGGAAAAAATAATATTATTAATGCTAGTAGAATTTTATTCATCATGATTTTGTTGTTCATTATGTTCTTCAAATTGATTTTCATTTTCTTCTTTTACCTCCTCTTTATTATTTTCAATATTATCTTTATGTTCCTCTATAACAACGTTATTTTTCTTTTTATTTACTAATAGAATAATTACTATAATAGTTAAAGCAAGAACAATCGATGCCAATACAATAATAATTATCGTTTCATTATTAATTTTATCTTGTTTTTTTAGTTCTTCCTTTACCTCATTAGTTTTTCCATCATTAACATCAATTAAATTATTAGGATCATCATTTACCATATTGTTGTTATCATTTTCATTGTTTGGTAATTGTTCTAATTTAATAACTTTTTCCCCAAATAACCCCTCTCCAATATAACCTTTATTCTTTTTTGGAAATGTCGTATTTCCAATAGTTTGATAATCCTTATCATATTCATAATTTTCAGTTTTAATAATACCTTTTTCATCTAATAAATAATAATACTCATTATAATCACCTGTAACTGAATAATTATATGTACTTGGTTTTAAAGTCTTTATTACTTTATCATTAATATCATATAAATTAGTGTTTTTTAATAATTTAATTTTTCCAGATACTTTAACTTCAATATCATTAATAAATCCTTTTATACCATTAAAATTCACATAATATGTTGGCAAAAAATTATCTGCACTTTTTACAAAAGATACATAATTATTTATTTCGGAATCCTTAGGAATTACTCCTATTTTTTTAGTCATTTGTTTATCGCTATATATCTCTGTATCTTTAAAAACATTAATTAAAATATAATTAGAATCCAATCCCAAATAACCATTTTCAGCACTTATCCAACCTGATTTACCATTATATTCGGTGTAAAACCAATATGTACCTGCATTGTGGGTTAATTTTAAAATAGTTTTTTCAGGTATTAAAGTAACCTTAGAATACATTGTTGAAGGTCCTTTTCGAAGATTTAAGCCACCTCCAGCTAGTACAACTGCGTTAACAGGTTCTATTTTAGTTACATCTTTATTACTTACCTCAAATTTACTATCTTTAAGCGATAAATCACTAACTTTTACAATACAACCTTCTTCCATCATATCCTTATCTTTTATTAAAACTGAATAATAATCATTCGATTGTTTAAACTCCAAATATACTATTTTGTTATAGTCAATTTTTTTATTTGTTGCAATATACTTGTTATTTTTTTCTTCATAACAAACTGCACCATTTTTATTAGAAACTACTAGTTCAAATTTAGCTATACTAGGTGGTCCCATATCAGCTTTAACATTAAAGGTAATTGAAAGTAATAAAATTAGTAATAAACTTAAATATTTTTTCATAAGAATCCTTTCTATAATATGATTATTTATCATTTTTTACTACTACTTTTTCTTTTTTCTTGATATTAACTAGTTTTATGATGATAACAATAGTTAATGCAAGAACAATACATGATAGTAAAATAATTATTATTAATTCATTATTAATTTTGTTTTCTTTTTTTACTTCTTCTTTAATATCATTTACATCAATTATTTCTTTAGGATCAACTTTTACATCTTCTACTTCTTCATATTTAACTTCTTCTTTAGTATCAACACTACTTTCTTTCTTTTCACCAAATAATCCTTCACCAATAAAACCTTTTGTTTTAAT
This sequence comes from uncultured Clostridia bacterium, assembly GCA_947165365.1. Taxonomy (GTDB): domain Bacteria; phylum Bacillota_I; class Bacilli_A; order RF39; family UBA660; genus RUG12783. The sequence goes on from CAMVAF010000007.1 coordinate 22,985, forward strand.
ATCAGAAATTGATCCTTGATCAGTAAAATTAGTATTATCATTATCAATTAGTTTAATAGTTCCATCAAATTTAGGAATATAAAAGGTGCATACATAATTCCATGCTTTTTTTGTTTCAACGCTTTCGCATGACTCAATACTATAATTTAATACTTCCCCTTTTTTTATAGTTTGTTTAGTGCCATCTCTTTTAGTTAAAGTAGCATCACTATTTAATTTTACTTTACCATTTACTTTATAAGTAGTATTTTTAATATAACCTTTAGTTCCATTATAATTAACGAAATAAGCTGGTTCATAACTTACAAGTGATAAATAATTTGTTATTTCTGTAAATTTAGGAATACTACCAATCTTTTTAGTTAATTTCTTATCACTAAATATCTCTGTTTCATTAACAGAATAAAGAATAGCATCATTATTCATACCAAAGTATGCATTTTCGCCAGTAATCCAACCAGACTTACCATTATATTCGGCATAATACCAGTAATCGCCCACACGATATTTTAAGGTAACTACGCTATATTGTGGAATCAAAACTACTTTAGAAAATATTGTAGCAGGTCCTTTTCTTAAATTTAAACCTCCATTTGCAAGAATCACAGCTTTAACAGGATTTATCTTAACAATATCTTCACTTTTTAAATTATATTCACTATTTTTAGGAGTAAGATTTTTAGTTTCCACAAAACATCCAAACTGATATTCATCTTTATCATCATAATAATCTACATATAAATACTTATCAGTTGTTTCACTATAAAATTTTACAATAGATCCATAGCTTATTACTTTATCAGTTTTAATATAACCATTATTTTTCTCTTCATAACAAACGGCACCATCTTTATTCGATACGTAAACATCATATTGGGCAATTGATGGTCCATCAGAATCAGCATAAACATTTAAACCAAAACCTAAAATCATTAAACATAATAATAAAATTTTCTTCATAAATTCTCCTTTTTAATATATAAAATTGTTTATTATTCTTCCTAATCCAAATGATGCTATATTTAAAATTAATGAAACTATATAAGGATTAATTTTTCTTCTTTTAAAGTATTTTTGATATATATAACCCTCTATTATTACAACAATTATTTCTAAAATAATTAAGACAATTGTTCTAATTTTTAAACCAAAATAATAATTAACGCTACCAACAATGGCATTAAGTAAAGGATTCGTTAAAACATTAACTAAAAAAATATTTAATAAATCTTTTTTTCTAAAACCTAATATAAATCCAATTAAGCATTCGATTACTAAAGTTATTATTAAACTATAAAGAATTATTCTTGGTAAATCACTTATTTTCATGATGTTTTAATTCCTTCCATACAAGAATAAAAGTAATAATAATAATTAAAATAATAATAGATATTGATAGAAAAAATAGTGTTTCCTTATTTTCTAAGAATCTTCCTTCATATATCCACTTAATCATTCTTCCCTCCTAATTATATAACTAAGAATTAAACTACAAGCAATTGATAATGATATAATCATTATGCTGTTAAATGTAGTATTAACTATCTTGATAAAGAAGATTGGAGCTGTTCCTAAAAATAATCCAATTGTTGTAAGACCAAAAGCAAGAGATGGATTTTTCTTTAACACAGAAACTAGTATTCCTAAAGTTACGGCCATAGTCATTGAAAAAAACATAACTCCAAGAAGTGATATAATCATTAAATTATCTCCTATTAATAGAAATGGTATAGCGAAAATAGTACTTAATATGGCAACTTTTCTAATTCCCAATAAATCTGATAATATTCCTCCTAAACATTTACCTATTCCCATAATAAAGAATAAATAAACTGTTTCTTGCATTGTTTTATTCCAAGATGTTGGAATGCCATATCCCATATAACCTCTTACAATAACTACAAGTACTGCAAGAAGAACTATGATAAATGGATGAACTTTCTTACTTTCATAATTAAATGATAAAGTATTACTATTTTTACTAATAAAAGTATTTGCATAAATTATAAAAGGAATCATTGTTAAAATAGCAATTAACATTGTCCAAGAAGGTAACATTGTTTTAGCTAAAACTCTTCCAATTACTACCCCAAAACTTCCCCCTCCAACAAATATTGCAGGATGAGAAAGTTTACCTAAACTTACATTTAAAGTATTAAAAGCACCTTCGACATGCAAAAAAGCATTACCAAAACATATAAAGAATAATGATATAAACTTTGGTATATCTAAAAATGAAAAGATAGAAATACCAATAAACAATAAGATAACACCAATTATTCCAAAATTAATTTTAGGATTTTTATCTTTAAAATAACCAATAATACTCTGTGGTACAAAAGCAAAAGCATCATATAAAAATGGTACTAACCATACAATTGGACTATTAGATATTTTAGATAAATAATAAAAACATACTAATTCTACAATAAAATGAATATAAAAATATAAATAACCACAAATAATATTTTCCTCTTTTAAAACACGCTTTAACTTCTTCATTTTTTCCTCTATTTTAAGTATAACACATTTATTTTTTTATTCAATAATAAAAACAAAAAAAGACTAAAAATTAGTCTTTATCAAAATAATTAATACCTAATGCTTTTTTAAATTTCACAATATTTTCTTTAGCTACCATTCTAGCCTTATTAGTACCTTCTATTAATACTTCATCAATGTAATCCATATTCTTACTTAACTCTTCTCTTTTAATTCTAATAGGTGTTAATTCTTCATTTAAAATATTAAATAAGAATTTCTTGATTTTAACATCACCCACTCCACCTTTTTTATAGTGATTCTTAAGTTCATCTAAGTTTTGATACTCAGGTAAATATTTTTTAAAATAATCATCATTTGCAAAAACATCAAGATATGTAAATACCGTATTTCCATCTATATTTCCAGGATCTTCTATCTTTACATGGTTAGGGTCTGTATACATCATCATTACTTTTTTTCTTAATTCTTCTTCACTATCTGATAAATAAATACAGTTTCCAAGACTTTTACTCATCTTGTTATTACCATCTATTCCAGGTAATCGTCTTGCCACACTATTATCTGGTAAAAGAATTTTACATTCATTTAAAGTCTCTCCATATAAACTATTAAATTTTCTTACTATTTCATTAGTTTGTTCTATCATTGGTTCTTGATCTATTCCAGCTGGTACTAAAGTAGTATTAAAAAGTGTTATATCAGCCGCTTGACTAATAGGATAATTTAAAAATCCTGATGGAATACTTTCATCCATATTTTTAAGCTTTAATTCATTCTTAACAGTAGGATTTCTCATTAGTCTTGCTACACTCACTAAATTCATAAAATAAAAGGTATATTCAGCAAGTTCTGGTATCATTGATTGAACAAAAATAATTGTCTTTTCAGGATCAATTCCCACTGCTAAATAATCAAGTGCTACTTCTCTTAAATTTTCTCTAATCTTCATCGGATTATCAAAATTATCCGTTAATGCTTGACAATCAGCAATCATTATATACATCTTATCATAATTACCTTCATTTTGTAATTTAACTCTATTTTTTAAAGAACCTACAAAATGTCCTAAATGAAGTTTTCCTGTAGGTCTATCACCAGTTAATATAATATCTTTCATAACCTTTCCTCCTTTATAATTTTTTCTAATATTTTATTGGCTTCGTGTAAATTTTTAATATCATGACTTTTAATCAATGTATTAGCTTTATTAATCATTTGATTTACTTTATCAATATCTTGATTTTTAATATTTATTTTATCTAGTTTTGTACATAAATCATTAAATATTTCATATTGTTTATCAATATCTAGACTTGTATCTTTAATAAATTTATTTAAGTCTTTCATTTTACTAATAGCCTTCTTAAGATAAAATAAATCATTTTTTTCTAATAATTCATTTATTTCTTTAATATCTTTATCAAAGATATCATTAATCATTTCAGAGAATAATGGATATTTCTTTAAATATTCTTCAAAATCCTTCTTTAATTCTTCAAATTCTTTTATATAATAATCCATTATTTAATTCTTTCTAAGATATCTCTTGCTGATACAAGTCCTGTGGCTGCTGCAATAACAATATTACCAGCTTTACCTGCACCATCTCCAATAAAATAGATATTATGGTCAATACTCTTAAATTTATTATCCGTTTCTATTTCATTAGAGAAGAATTTAATCTCAGGTCCATAAAGAAGGGTCTCATCATTATTTACACCAGGTATTATTCTATCAAGTGCTTCTAATCCATCTAAAATATTGGTAATAATTCTATGTGGCATAACAAGAGATAAATCACCATAAACAACATCTTTAAGAGTTGGTGTTAAAAATAATTTATTAATACGACTTTCTCTAGTTCTTCGAAATTTCTTTAAATCTCCAAGTGTTTGTAATATTGGTTTAGAATCCCCTAAGCAATTTGCTATTTTAGCAATACATTCACCATATTCTCTTGTGTTGGTAACAGGTTCTGTTAAATTAACTTTAGATATAAAAGCAAAATTACTATTGTTAGATTTAGTTTCTTTTAAAGCGTGACCATTAACACATATATACCCATAATAATTTTCTTTAGTTACAAAACCTCCTGGATTAGTACAAAATGTTCTTATTTCGTCACCATATGTTTTTGTTTTAATAAAAATTGATGGATCATATATTATACTACATAAGTCTTCCAAAAGTTCACGTCTAACCTCTACTCTTACACCAATTTCAATACTTTGTGATAAATAAGGAATTTTATATTTATCTGCTATTTCTTGAATCCATTTAGCTCCTGTTCTACCTGGGGCTACTACAACGTATTTTCCTTTATATGAAACATCAGTTTTACCTTTTTTACCAGAAACAGTATATATTTTTTTATCTTCAATGATATCTTTTACATTAATTCCTTCTTCTAAAGTAACACCTTTTTCTTTTAAGAAATTAGTAATTCCTTCAATATAACCAGGTAAATGATCACTTCCTAAATGCTTTTGTTTAATTAATAATAATTTAGCTCCTGTTAAAGCAACTTGTTTTTCTATTTTTTTAGCTTCATCCATATTAGTTGGATAGATATCACTATCCATATGAAAGAAATTAAAGATTTCTTCAGTATCAACAAGAAGTTTTTCTGCTTCATCACTACTCATATATTTATATAAATCACTTTTACCAAGTTTAGGTACAAAATTAAGTTTTCCATCTGAAAATGTTCCCGCACCACCAAAACCTGATAAAATAGCACAAGGATTACAGTTTTTACACTTTGTTCCATATTTATTCATTGGACATACCCTATTTTCAGCAAACTTACCTTGATCTACAAGTAATATTTTCAAATCTTTCTTTTTTGTTATTAATTCATAGGCAGCAAATAATCCTGCTGGTCCTGCACCGATAATAATTACATCATACATACTATACCTCACACAACATTAATTTTATCACAAGTTGTTTTATTTAACAATTACTATTTTCCATATAAAAAGGTAAATCATTTAATTTCATTACCTTTTTGTTTTTCTTTAATAAAATGACAAATATTTTCTTTTTTATTTTGAATAATACCAGATAGTATTAATTTTTCTAGTTCATCATATATTTTTCCAATAAAAGAACCAGGCTTTTTCTTTAAAAGATCACACATTTCTTTAACTGAAATATCTATTTCATCTCTAGATTTAATTTTTAATTCATCATATTTTTTTAAAATATCTTTTTTCTTTATTCCTTTATTAATTCCAGCTAAAAGATTAACATATAATCCATATTTATATAAAACATAATTATCTAAGTTATTCATAGTATATACGATATTTATCTTGTTAATTAAATCTTTTTCACTGGAAGTAAATTGGTATTTATTTGGATTAATCATAGCCCAAATACCAACAATATCACTATAATCTTTTACTCTATCCATAGAAGTTAAATCTAGTTCTTGATCTAAATTAAATTTTTTTAATAATTTAATTCCTTCTTTAGCATGAGTACTTCCAAATATTTTATCTAATTCTTCTTTTTTCCTATTAAAGGATATTTCTTTTAATAAAGATTTATTATTTATAATAGCTTTTTCTATATCAGTCGATAACTTAAATGACAAAATAGCAGCAAATCTTATGGCTCTTAAAATTCTTAAAGCATCAATTTTAAACGATGTATCAGCATCAATTATTGTTTTTAATATATGGTTATTAAGATCTTCTTTAGCATTTAATATATCGATAATATTACCATCTTTATCCATACATATGGTATTTATTGTAAAATCTCTCCTTAACAAATCCGTTTTTAAATCATTTACATATGTTATGGAATTAGGATGTCGATGATCAATATAATCTTCTTCTTTTCTAAATGTTGTAATATCAAATCTAACATTTTTATAGTTAATTCTTACAGATCCATATGATTCATGCATCATATAAACATCAGGGAAAATATTTTTAATTTCCATTGGTGTAGCATTTGTTGTAATATCAATATCAGTTGTATCATTTCCAAGAAGATAATCTCTTGTATATCCACCAATAATATAACCAATATATCCATATTCATATATTTTATTTAAAATTTCAAGACCTAATTCTTTCATCTTTCACCTATCTTAATCATAATAAAATAATAATATTTAGTCAAGTTTTTTTCAAAGAAAAAAGAAACATTTTATGTTTCTCTCTCTATTATTTATTAACTCTATCTTTTAAAGCACTACCAGCTTTGAAAGTAACAGCTTTTCTTGCAGCAATTTTAATTTTTTCTCCAGTTCTAGGGTTTCTTGCTTCTCTAGCACTTCTTTTAGATACGTCAAATGTTCCAAATCCAACAATTGGTACCTTCTTTCCTTTTTCAAGATTTCCTGCAATCACTTCAAGAGTTGCATCAAATGCTCTTGCTGCATCAGCTTTAGTAAGTCCTGCCTTAGTAGCAATAGCTTCAATTAATTCAACTTTTTTCATTTTGTCCTCCTTTAAGTTAAATTGAAATTTAAGCACATCTATGCTTACATATTAACAATATCACAACATACCTTGTAAAATCAACACTTTTAACATATTTTTTGTAAATATTTTTTATTTTTGCTTCATTAAGTTTACAAAATGACATTTTTTTGATATTATTTATTATGTTAAAGGAGAATGTATGGATATAGTTATTATTTTTGTTATTTTATTAATTGTTGCTTTAGTCTTCAAAAAAGCAAGTAATGTTTTTATCTTTTTTGGTCTAATTGATATTTTCCTTCGTATATTAGATTATATTGGTAAAAATACTGTAAGTGAAGTGAATAACTTTATTAATAAGATTTTTCCAGATTCAATACCAAGTATTATCAGTAACTATTCTGAAGGTGTACTTGAAAGTATTCTAATGTGGGGATATATTTTATTAATGATCTTATTTGTTTACTATGTATTTAGAATGCTTTTACATAGACTATAATAAAAATGGTTTTACATTTTAATGTGAAATCTTTTTTTATAAATAAAAACTTACGAATTTCGTAAGTTATTTTTTAATTGGAGGGCCCAGTCGGATTTGAACCAACGATCAGGGAGTTGCAGTCCCACGCCTTACCACTTGGCTATAGACCCTTATAATTAATTATAAGAGAAATAATTTTATATATGACACTTTTATATAAAAACATCTCTTACAAGTTAAAATTATATAATAATGAAGTGAATTTGTCAATTAGATTAGTGAATATTTTAAAAAAAGAAACTACTCCTTCCGAAGTTTGACAGTTTAAGCATTTATCAATATTAATCAAACCTTTATTGTATAAGGTTTTTATTTTGTCAAATTTTTGACACTTTATTGTTGTGTATCTTTGTGTATTGTGATATAATATTATTGAAAGTAGGAAATTATGTTTTTAAGAAAAAGTATTAGTCACGGGAAAATTTATTTATCATTTGTGCAAGGATATAGAGATGAAAATGGAAAAGTGAAACAAAAAACAATTGAAAAACTAGGATATTTAGATGACTTAAAAAAGATATTTAATAATCCAATAGAACATTTTCAAAGTATTGCAAAAGAAAAATCCTCTGAGCAAATTAAGGAATATACAATTAAAAATCTTAATACTAAAACTATTGATGATGATTCTCATCCTAGAAATTTAGGATATGTTATTTTAAAAAAAGTTTATGATGAATTAGGTATTTCATCTATTCTTAAAGATAAACAATCATCTTTAAATATTAAGTATTCATTAGATAATATTATGAAATTATTAGTATTTTCAAGAATTTTATATCCTTCTAGTAAAAATGAAACTTTTAATAATAAAGATATATTCTTTGAAAAATTTGATTTTTCATTAAAAGATTTGTATAGAAGTTTAGATCATTTTGATAGTTTAAAAAATGAAATTGTTAAATCTATTTGGAATAATACTAAAGATTCATACAAACGAGATACTTCTATTTCTTATTATGATACTACAAATTATTATTTTGAAATCTCTTATAACGATGAAGATTTAATTGATGAAAATGGTAATATTTTAGAAAAAGGTTCTAGAAAAAAAGGACCTTCTAAAGAACATAGAAAAACTCCTATTATTGGTATGGGACTGTTGATGGACAAAAATGGCATACCTTTATCATACGATTTGTTTCCAGGAAATGAATCTGAAAAATTAATGATGAGACCCACTCTTAAAAAAACTAAAAGACAATTTGGTATTGATAGAACTATTATTGTTGCAGATAGAGGTCAAAACACTTCCGATAATACAGTGTTTATTGCAGGTAAAAATGATGATAAACATACCAATCATGATGGCTATGTTTATGGTCAAAGTATCATTGGTGCCGACAAAGAATTTAAAACTTGGGCCTTAAATCAAGAAGGATTTGTTAATGATTTTATTTATGATGATGAAGGAAACAAAGTTACTTTTAAAGAAACAATAAAAGATGAAAACGGAAACATTTTAAGATATGAAGATAAACCAGTTATCTTCAAACACAAATCAAGAGTTTATGCAAAAAAAGTTCAAATAAAAAAAGATAATAAAAGAAATGTCAGTTATCTAATCTATCAAAAACAAATGGTTTATTATTCTAGGAAATATGCCGAAAGACAAAAACATGAAAGAGAACTTGCAATAAAGAAAGCTGAGGATTTAATTAATAATCCTGGTAAATATACACAAGCCACTTCATATGGTTGTACTAAATATATTAACAACATTCGATTTGATGAAGAAACTGGTGACGTGCCAAAAGGATTAGAGTTATCTTTAAAATTAGATAAAATCAAAGAAGAAGAAAAATATGATGGTTATTATTCTATTGTTACAAGTGAAAAATATTTAACAGACAAGGAAATTAGAGATATATATAAAGGACTTTGGAAAATTGAAGAATCATTCAAAATTACAAAATCTGATTTAGAAACTAGACCTGTATATGTTTGGACTAAAGAACACATTGAAGCTCATTTCCTAACTTGTTTCATCTCACTTATTATATTAAGATTAATAGAATATAAAACAAATAGAAAATATTCAACATCCTCTATTATTGATTCACTAAAAAAATATATTTCAAACAATTTAGAACATGATATATACTTACAAAACTTCACAAATGATATAATCAAAGATTTATCCAACACTTATAACATTGATTTATCAAGAAAATACTTAACTTTATCTGAGATTAAAAAAATTTTAAATTTTTAAAAATTTATTTCGATACACAACAAACAAAAAATGAGTTTTTCGTTATACAGCAACGATAAACTCATTTTTACTGTCAAAGTCAAGTTATAAGAGAAATAATTTTATATATGACACTTTTATATAAAAACATCTCTTACAAGTTAAAATTATATAATAATGAAGTGAATTTGTCAATTAGATTAGTGAATATTTTAAAAAAAGAAACTACTCCTTTGTAGTTTCTTCTAAGTTTTTAAAGTAATTATAACGATTTTCTGCATTATTTTTATTTTCACTAATTAATTCATCATACATTTCAGGGTTAATATTCTTAAGTGTGCGATATCTATCTTCTCCACCTATAAAATCTAAGTATTTAGAGAAATCACTCTTCGAATCCATAGTAAATTTCTTAGTATCAGGATTATACCTAAATAATGGGAAATAACCTGATTCGGTAGCTAATTTTTCTTCTTCTATAGAACTTGACATTCCTTTAATAATACCATGAGCTATACATGGTGCATAGGCAATAATGATACTAGGTCCTTTATGATTTACTGCTTCATTCATAGCTTTTATACAAGCATTCATATTACCACCAATACTAATTGTTGCTACATATACTTCTGGGTATGTTAGAGCAATCTTTGTTAAATCTTTTTTATTATTCTTTTTACCACTTGCTGCAAACTTAGCAATAGCACCTGTTTGTGTTGATTTAGATGCTTGTCCCCCAGTATTACTATATACTTCGGTATCAAGTACTAAGATATTGACATCAGCTCCACTTGCTAAAACATGATCAATTCCAGAAAATCCTATATCATATGCCCATCCATCACCACCGGTTATAAAGATGGTTTTCTTTTTAATAAAGTTTCTTAATTCATATAAATCTTCTACTTTATTATTGACAACATATTCATATAACTTTTTAGAATTATCTTCAGTTATTTCACTTAGATAATCATCATATAATTCTATTTCATAGTCATTTGCTTTAGATAATTTATTTTTAATAATGTCTTTAATTCTTTCTTTCATTGTAGTATCGGCTTCATACATTCCAAGACCAAATTCAGCATTATCTTCAAATAAACTATTAGCCCAAGGAGATGCATAAGCAGTACTTGGGAAACTTGCCGAATAAATAGAAGAACAACCTGTAGCATTAGCAACTACTAAACTATCACCAAATAACTGACTCATAAGTTTTAAGTATGGTGTTTCACCACATCCAGCACAAGCTCCAGGGAATTTAAACTTAGGTTCTATAAATTGACTTCCTTTAATAGTATTAGGAGCTAAAACTCTTTTTTCTTTAACATTTTTTTCAAGATATTCTAAAGAATCAATCATACCATTTTTCTTTAAAGTTAGAATATCCGTCATCTTGATAGCTTTCTCACCCTTTTTACCAGGACAAATCTTTTCACATAAACCACATCCTGTACAATCAGGAACAGACGCTGCTACTAAAAACCATAGGTTTTCTCCTTTGATATTTGCAGGCTGTGCATTTTCTTTAATGATATCTGGAGCGTTATTGTATTCTTCTTCATCAAGTAAGTATGGTCTTATAACAGCATGAGGGCATACAAAGGAACACATATTACACATAATACAATTTTCTTTGTTACATAATGGTGCAATATTACTAGCAAAACGTTTTTCACGGCTTGCTAATGCCGGAGGTGTTTTACCATCTTTCATATCCATAAAAGCACTTACAGGTAATTTATCTCCAAGTCTTTTATTTACCATTTCAAACATGTCAAGTTCTTCATCATCTTCTTCATCAAATAAAGTATTACCAATTTCTACTTTGGTAATAGCATCAAGACATTTACTAATAGCAACTAAATTCTTTTCTAAGACATTACCACCTTTATTTTGAAATTTCTTAGTTAAACTCTTCTTTATTTCTTCTTTAGCATATTCAAAATCAATTATTTTACATATTTTGAAGATAATAATTTCCATTATGGAACTAATTTTATTATTTAAACCTACTTCTTCACTAATACTATTAGCATCAATGATATAGAAATTAATATTTCTACTTTTTAAAATATTTTTTTCTTTATTACTTAAAATATTTAAAACATCTGTTTTCGATTTCGTAGTATTTAATATAAAAGTACCATTTTTCTTAATACCACTTAGAATATCATATTTACCAAGATAACTTTCTTTAGTTAATATAATGGTATTAGGATTAGTTACATAGTATGTTCCACGAATTTCCTTTTTAGAGAAACGTAAATGACTCTTAGTAACTCCCCCACTTTTCTTACTATCATACTGAAAATATCCTTGAACATATGCTTCACTTCCATTACCCGTTATTTTCATGATATCTTTAGAAGCTGATACCATACCATCTGATCCATATCCCATAATAACCATTTCATAGTTATCATTTGATAATACAAAATCATCTGTCTTTAAAGAACGATTTGTTACATCATCATTTATCGAAATCGTAAAGTTATTCCATTTATCATCACCCATTAAAAAGTCATAAACACTTTTAATATCAGCTGGTGTGGTATCTTTACTTGATAATCCATAAATACCACCATAGGCATTAATATCTAAATTATTTTCTTTAAGCATATTAACAACATCTAAATATAAAGCTTGGCATGTACCAAATTCCTTACTACGGTCTAGTACCGCAATATCAGTAACTGTTTCTGGTAAAACATCTAAAAAATATTTTGATGAGAATGGTCTAAATAAATGAACTTCAATTAAACCAACTTCCATCTTCATTTCATTATTTAGATAATCAATAGTATCTTTAATAGTTCCACAAACACTACCCATAGCAACTATTACATATTTAGCTTTCTTACTTCCATAATAATTATATGGTTTATAATCTCTTCCTGTTATTTCATTAATTTTTTCCATATAATCATTTACAATATCTGGAAGATTATCATAGTTGATATTTCTTGCTTCGGTATTTTGAAAATAAACATCATCCATTTCACTTGTACCAAAAGTATGTGGATCATCTAAATTAATTCCATGATTACGAAATTTATCTAGAGCTTTTTGATCAATTAATTTCTTTACTTTATCAAAATCAATTATTTCTACTTTATCAAGTTCATGACTAGTTCTAAAGCCATCAAAAGCATTCATAAAAGGAACATGACCCTTTAATGATGCTAAATGAGCTACACTAGTTAAATCCATAATATCTTGAACACTGGAATTAAAAAGTATGGCAAAACCAGTTCCTCTTGCAGCGTATACATCCTGATGATCTCCCATAATTGATAAAGCATGTGTTGCCAAACTTCTTGCAGCCACATTCATGACCATTGGAAGCCCTTCTCCTGCTATTTTATACATATTAGGTATCATTAATAAAAGTCCTTGACTTGCCGTGTATGTTGTTGTTAAAACACCGGATAGTAGACTTCCATGTACCATACCGGCAGCTCCGGCTTCACTTTGCATCTCAATTACTTTGACCTTACTTCCAAAGAAATTAAGTTTACCACTTGAAGCCATAGCATCCGTATTTTCGGCCATTGGACTTGCTGGTGTTATCGGATAAATCCCAGCAACCTCTGTAAAATTGTATGAAGCAAGACTAGCTGCTTCGTTTCCATCCATTATTTTATACATCTTATTTCCTCCTAAATCTATTTGTGTATTTATCTATTTCATCAATATCATGGTATAAAAATAAATTTTCATCTGAATCACTATTATATTTTAAAAATTCATCAGCATCATCATCAATAATAACTTTTTCCAAACTTTGTTCTAATGCTTCATTAATCTTTTTTTCTTCTTTTTGTTTAAACTGTCTTTTAACATTAGTTTTCATTATCATAATAATATCATTGTAATTCTTATCACTTGGATAATTAAAATATTCATATAAATATTTCTTTTCTTCAAGACTTACATGATAATTATATTTTTCTAAAATATTAATATAATAATATACTTTATCTCTTTTTAATAAAGGTTTCTTATTTAATTTTTCTAAAGCTATATCAATAACTTTTTTCATAAAGCATATAGCATCACTTTGATTATTCAAAAGAAGATAATTTCTAACTACTTTTCTTTTTTGATATTTAATTTCAATAAATTCCATTTCCTTACGACTATTATAATAAAAAGCTGATATTCTTCCTTTAAATTTCTTATTTTTAGTTTCATTTTCTGAAACAATTTTCCTGTTATCCATTAAATATTCCGATATTTCTACCTCAAAATATTTTCTTAATTCTTCATAATCATTAAATTTACTAGTAAAATCATCTAGTTCAGAAACATTTTTAAATTTCTTTAAAATGTAATAATGATTATTAACATTATACTTATCAATAAATAATGCTAAACTTATTTCTTTATCTATCATTTACACCACCATATTAATTATATAACAAATATCAATATTTTAAAAGATATTTATACACTTTTTGTTATTGTTTATAAAAAAGAAAAAGTGTATATTTTATACACTTTTACTTATTAACAAATCGATTAAATTTATCTATTTCACTAGTTGTTAAATCAGTATCATCTAAACTTTCAAATAATTTCTTTTGTTCTTTCGTTAATTTACTTGGGATAATCACTTTAAAGATGATATACATATCCCCCGTATTACCGGTAGAACTATTTTTAATTCCACGTCCTTTTATTCTTTGTTTATCTAAAGTATTAGTACCAGCTGGAACTGATAATGTAACAACACTAGATAAAGTCTTAATATCTACTTTACCACCTAATACTGCTTGCGTAAGCGTAATAGGTACTTCAAGAAAGATATCATCCCCTTCTCTTTTAAAGTAGTCATGTTCTTTGACACTAAATTCTAGGTACAAGTCACCACTATCTCCACCATTTACTCCTGCTTCACCTTTTCCTGGAACACGAAGACGCATATCATTATCAATACCACTTGGAATCTTAACAGTAATTGTTTTACTTTCTCTTACTACACCATCACCATGACATTTAGAACATACTTTTTTAAATGTTTTCCCGGTACCAGAACAATTTGGACAAGTTGTTTTACTCATAAATGCCCCAAATAAGGTGTGTTGTTCCTGGGTTATTGTTCCACTTCCATGACACTTAGAACATGTTTCTTTATCAAAACCACCTTCTCCATCACATGAAGAACATTTAACATTACTCATTACTTTAATGTCTTTTTCACAACCAAATACTGCTTCATCAAAGGTTAAATTAATTTTTTGAAGAAGATCACTTCCTCTTCTAGCTTTATTTCTTCCTCTTCCATAACCTCTTCCACCAAACATATTACCCAAGATATCATCTAAATCAATATCAAAATCAAATCCAGAAAAATCAAAGCCACCAAATCCTCCAGCTCCACCATTATTATCAAAGGCTGCATGACCAAATTGATCATACTGACTTCTTTTATCTTTATCTGATAAAACCGCATAAGCTTCTTGAGCTTCTTTAAATTTAGCCGGAGCATCTGGATCTTTATTTATATCAGGGTGATATTTCTTAGCAAGTTTACGAAAAGCTGATTTTATTTCATCATCCGTTGCAGTCTTACTAACACCTAATACTTCATAATAATCTCTTTTATTCATACACATCACTTCCTATAAAAGACTTTTGAATTCATCAATTATTTTATCAAATTCTTTAATTGCCGATAAGTAAACTTCTTCACCTTTAACATCGACACCAGCAACTTTTAATTCATCTGCAGGATACATACTTCCACCTGTTTTTAAGAATTTTAGATAATTTTCTTTAGCATCTTTTTTATTATTTAGAATTCCATCTACTATCTTTGTAGCAGAAGAAAGTCCTACAGCATATTTATATACATAGAAATCATAATAGAAATGAGGAATTCTCATCCATTCATTTTGAATTTCTTTATCAATTACAACATTCTTACCAAAATATTTTTTTACTAGTTCATAATATTTACTTGATAGATATTCATTAGTTAAAATTTCCCCATTTTCAAGATCATGATGCATATCACGTTCAAACTCGGCAAACATAACTTGTCTAAAGATAGTACCTTTATATAATTCCATCAATTGATTTAATAAAAATAATTTTTCATTTTTATCTTTAGAATTCTTTATCAAATAATGAACAAGTAATAATTCGTTAACAGTTGAAGCAACTTCTGCTACAAAGATATTATAACTAGATAAATTATATGGTTGATTATTACATGAATAATATGTGTGCATCGAATGTCCCAACTCATGAGCAAGGGTTGTTACATCTTCATATCTTCCTTCAAAATTTAAAAGTAAATATGGTTTAGTATCATAAAATCCACTAGAATAAGCGCCACCTCTTTTACCTTTATTATTATAAATATCAATCCATCTTTCATCAAAAGCTTTATTTAAATTTTTGATATAATCATCACCTAATATACTTAAAGCTTTTAATACTGTTTCTTTTGCTTCATTAAAAGTATATTTTTTATCATTATTACTTACAAGTGGTGTATAAATATCATATAAATGAAGTTCATCTAACTTTAACATTTCTTTCTTTAAATCATAATATTTATATAATACAGGTAAATTCTTATTAACTGTTTCAATTAATTTATTATATACAGAAACATCAATATTATCAGAATATAAACTTGCTTCAATACTAGAATTAAAATTCTTTATTTTGGCCATACCAGTTAATAATTCAACATTACCACTAAAAGTTTTAGCAATAGTATTTTTAAAACTTCCATATGTTGTTAAAAGATTATGAAAAGCATTCTTTCTAATTTCTCGATTATCACTTCTTACATAAGTATTATAGTTACTTTCATTAAGTTCGTAAACATCTTTCCCTACTTTAAAACTAGGGAAAGACATATCAGCATCTGATAATGCTTCAAACGTATCTTCTGCAATAAAACTTTTAGATAAAGTAGATAATAACTTTTCACTTTTCTCATCTAAAGAATGATTTTGATAACGATAAATTGATTCGAGATTAAAGCGATACTTTTCTAAATATTGATTTTGATCAATAAAGCCTAGTACATCACGATAATTTCCTTTTAATAATTCCGGGATTACAAAACTTGTACTAATACTATATTCTTGTAATAAATTAGAAACCTTTCCTTCTAATTCTTGAAAATGCGTATTGGTTGTATCAACATCAAGATTCAAGTGAGCATAATAATATAGTTTATATAGTTTTCTTTCAATATTATCAGACTCTTCTAAAAACTTTAATAAAGAATCACTACTATCTAATATATGGCCTTTAAAATTTGTAATACTTTTCATTTCATCTTTAACTAATTCTAAACTTTCAAAAAACTCTTTTTCATCTTTAAAAATATATGTTAAATCCCAAGTATCTTCAACTTTAATATCTTTTCTTAATTTTTGCATTTAAGATTCCTTTCTAATTACAAGTAAAGGTCCTAGAAACCTAGGACTTTTACTTCTATTTTTCTTCGAATGATGCGTCAGCTACATCATCTTTTTTATCTTCAGATTTATTTTCTTCAGTATTATTTTGATCAGCTTGTTGTTCTTTTTGAATGTTTTCGTAAATACGTGATCCAAATGCCATTGCTTTTTCTTGTAATTTTTCTTTTTTCTCTTTTATCGTATCTATATCTTTCTTTTCAATAGCTTCTCTTATTTCTTTGATTAGTTCTTCACTTTCTTTTTTCTCATCATCTGTTACTTTATCGCCTAAATCTTTAATAGATTTTTCTGTTTGGAAAGCAAGCTGTTCAGCTTCATTAACAAGATCAGCTTCTTCTTTACGTTTCTTATCTTCTTCAGCATGTTCTTCTGCTTCTTTTCTCATCTTTTCAATTTCTTCATCTGTTAAGTTTGTATTAGATGTAATCGTAATAGATTGAACTTTATTAGTTCCAAGATCTTTGGCAGATACATTAACAATACCATTAGCATCAATATCAAATTTAACTTCGATTTGAGGAACACCTCTTGGTGCTGCAGGAATTCCTGTTAATTGGAAATTACCTAATGTTTTGTTATCATTTGCCATACTACGTTCACCTTGTAATACGTGGATATCTACGGCAGGTTGATTATCAGCAGCAGTTGAGAATACTTGAGATTTACTTGTTGGAATAGTTGTATTTCTTGGAATTAATACAGTCATAACTCCACCTAATGTTTCAATACCTAAAGAAAGTGGTGTAACATCAAGTAAAACAATATCATTAACTTCACCAGTTAATACTCCACCTTGAATAGCAGCTCCCATAGCAACTACTTCATCAGGGTTAACTTCACGAGATGGTTCTTTTCCAAGTTCATTCTTAACTAAATCATAAACCATTGGAATTCTTGTTGATCCACCAACAAAGATTACTTTATCAATATCGTCCTTAGATAGTTTAGCGTCATGTAAAGCATCTCTTACTGGTTTTAAAGTGCTTTCAACTAAATCTCTAATTAATTCTTCAAATTTAGCACGTGTTATTGTCATATCAAGATGAAGTGGTCCATCATCACTTTGAGAAATAAATGGCGCAGAAACTTGAGTAGAACTCATACTAGATAAATCTTTCTTAGCTTTTTCACTTATTTCTTTTAATCTTTGCATAGCCATTTTATCTTTTGATAAATCAACACCATTTTCTTTTTTGAATTCACTAATTAAATAATCCATTAAACGATTATCGAAATCATCTCCACCTAGATGATTATTACCAGCAGTTGATTTAACTTCAAATACACCATCACCTAATTCTAGTATTGATACATCAAATGTACCACCACCAAGGTCATATACTAAAATAGTTTGTGATTTATCTTGTTTATCAAGACCATAGGCAAGAGCTGCTGCTGTTGGTTCATTAATAATTCTTTCTACTTCAAGACCAGCAATCTTACCAGCATTTTTTGTAGCTTGTCTTTGAGCATCATTAAAGTATGCTGGAACCGTTATAACAGCTTTAGTAACTTTCTCTCCTAAATATTTTTCGGCATAATCCTTCATATAAGAAAGTATCATTGCAGATATTTCTTCTGGAGTATATTCCTTATCCTCTAATTTTGTCTTTTCAGAAGTTCCCATTAATCTTTTAATAGAACTTTTTGTATTAGGGTTAGTTAATGCTTGACGTTTTGCAGCATCACCAACGATTCTTTCTCCTTTTTTAAAAGCAACAACAGAAGGTGTTGTTCTATTTCCTTCAGGGTTTGTAATAACAGTAGCAGTACCCCCTTCAAGTACTGATACACATGAATTAGTTGTACCTAAATCAATTCCTATAATTTTACTCATAATTTATCATTCCTTTCTTTTTAACTTTCTCTTTATTTTTGTTTTGAGCATCTATTATACTTAAATAGTCTTTTTTAACTATTTCTTGTTGTTCTCTATTTAATTTTTGATAACTACTTTCAAATGCTTGCCATAATTCTTCACGTTTATCATTACTCATTTTACCACTTATCATGAAGAAATACATATTCATTAGACATTCATCAATTTCGTCATCATAGTTTATTGTGTCATATGGATCAGATAGATTCGTTATCATACTATATAACACAAACTTTTCTATATCTCTCATTCGCTTACCTTAACTAAAGCAGCACGAAGTAATTTATCTTTAATCATATAACCTTTTTGTAAAACTTCAATAACCATACCAGGATTAATTCCTTCCCTATGTTCCGTCATTAAAGCTTGTTCAAAATTAGCATCAAATTCTTTATTTAAGCAATCAATTTCTTTTACTTCAAATTTATTTAAAATATTAATTAAGTTATTATACATAATCTTAAATCCGCTTAAATATTTTTTAACATCATCACTTAATTTATCTTCAGGAACAGTAAGAGCACGCTCTAAACTATCAACTACTGT
Source organism: uncultured Clostridia bacterium (assembly GCA_947165365.1). Lineage (GTDB taxonomy): Bacteria > Bacillota_I > Bacilli_A > RF39 > UBA660 > RUG12783. The sequence goes on from CAMVAF010000007.1 coordinate 42,543, forward strand.
AAGTAATTCTTGAGACATTTCTAAATTCTGATATTTAAGCATATTTCTTGTTTCTTCTTCTCGACGTTTTTTGAAATTAGCAAATTCTGCTTGTTGATATAAAAGTTTATCTTGAAGTTCATGAACATTACTAGATAGAGATTTAATCATTTCATCTTTCTTATCTTGCTCTTCTTTATTTTCATGTCTTTTGATTCTTCTTTCATGTTTCTTTTTTAATTCTTCTAGTTTTTCTTCTTGTTCAGGTGTTCTTTCTTCTTTTTTCTTTATTTCTTCTTCCATAATTACCTCTCAATCTGTTTCTTGATGTAATCCAGTAAATTAACAACTCTAGAGTATTCCATTCTCTTAGGTCCGATAATAGCTATTGTACCATTATCTTTATCCGTTTTATAATTTGTCTTAATTACTGTTACATCATCATCTAATTTATTTTCTTTACCTATATAAATACTAATATCATTGTTTTGAGTATCTTCTTTAATACTTAACATCTTCTCATCATCATCAAACTTTTCAAAGATATCTTGTACTTTATCTATATCATTAAATTCTTTATGTTTAAAAACATTATTCTTACCAACAATATTAATATTATTACCTTTTCTTGACATATCTTCAAAAACATTATAGAAAGCATTATAAATCATTTCATGTTGTTTTACATACTTTCCAATAATTGGTTTAATATCAAACTCTAACTTACTACTTACCTCATCAATAGGTGTACCTACTACTAAATCATTAATTAATTTAACAGTATTTTTAACTTCATCTAAACTAACACCAGTAAGTCTTAAATCTTTGTGTTCCACATAACCTTTATCAGTAACAATTAAAACAACCATTTCTGATTCATTAATTGGTACAACAGATATTTCTTTAAGTTTATTTTCATGTGATTTTTCATCCAAAATAACTGTTGTATAACTAGTCATATCACTAACTATTTGTAAACTTTTGGTAATTACATCAGAAAGTTCTAGTTGTTGATTATCAAAAATAATTTGTAATTTCTGATAATCTTCTCCATTTAATTCCTTAACTTCCATTAAATGATCAACATAATAACGATATCCTTTTTCACTAGGAATTCGACCACTAGATGTATGTGTTTTCTCAAGGTATCCTAACTCTTCTAAAGCCATCATTTCATTTCTAACTGTTGCTGATGAACACTTAAGTTTATCACATATTAAATTAGATGATACAGGATGCGCTAACTTAATGTATGACATAACAATTAATTTTAATATTTCATTTTGTCTTTCAGTTAACAAGTTACACCTCCATAATAGCACTCTTTTTATCTGATTGCTAATAACATTATAAATCTATGTTTAGCACTTGTCAACTATTCTTGCTAATTTTTTTTATTTTTTTCAAATTCATTATGTTTTCAATAATTATATTTATACAAAAAAGATGTATTTCTACATCTTTAATCTACAGGATATTAATACTTATTAATTATTTTTTCAATATCATTTTCAATATTATTGGTAATTAAATAATCACTAAATCCATCTTCAATAAAATGTTCTTTAATATTTTCTTTATCTTTATTTAACATAATGATACATGGTATATCAAAGTTATTAATATTCTTTAATTCTTTTAAAGTCATATATCCCGATATTTCTTTCATTTCATCTTCTATTAAGATAAAATCATAATTTTTACCAGATTTAACTTTATCGACACCATCTTTACCATAATATAATGTTGAAACTGTCATATTGTTTTTAACCAAATATTTCTTTATAGTATTTATCAATTCTTTATTTTGAGCTATTAATAAAACTTTTTTAAAATTTGCAATATCATTTTCATATTGATTTAAAATACTTTTATCTTTTTCATGATATACTCTTTGATCTACAGTTAAATTAATTTCTGTACCTTCACCAACATTAGATTTAATCATTAAGTTACCACCCATTATCTTAATAACTTTTTGACACACTTTAACATTATATTCTTTAGTATCTAAGTTTTCTAATTCTTCTTTATCAAGTTCTCCAGTAGTACTTAATAATTCATTAATTTTATCTATTTCCATACCACTACCGGTATCAGAAATATTAAAAATAAGTCTTGCAACATCATATTTTTCAATTAAATTAACTTTTAAATTAATACTACCATTTATGGTATTCTTACATGAATTAATCAGTAAGGAATAAAGAATTTGTCTTAGTTTCATGTAATCCCCATAAAGTTTTGGTATTTGTTTAGGATATTCGATAGTAAAGTTAACACCTGGTTTAACAGAAGGTTTAATCTTTGTTACGACATCATCACATATTTTATCAAGTTCATATTTACTATTAATAATTTTTACTTTAGAAACATCAAGACTCGAAATATTTAAAACATTATTAATAGAAAAATCTAATCTTCTAGTTAAAACATTTAAATAATTAATTTTTTCTTTAACAGAATCTGATACATCTTCATTTAATAGTTCTCTTGTAACACTATTAATATCTACAATCGGACTTCGAGCTTCTTGTGTCATTTCAAATAAGAAATTATATTTATCTTCATAACTTTGTTCCATTAATTCTTTATTTTTATATAATTCATTTAACATACTAACATCAGGATTTTCAATTGTAAAATACATTAAGAATGTTATGAATGTTTCAGTATATGTTAAAAGTAATAATGCTGGGTTTAGTTTTTGGATAACCATAACAACCCCACCTAATAACATAAATAATATAAGGGGGTAATATTTCTTTTGAAATATTTCCTTTCTATTTTTTAACATACAATATATTAAAACAATAATTAGTATTCCTGATAATAAATATATCAAATTAGCAGCCATACCATAAGAATATACCCTATCTCCTTCACTTACATATTCTAATGGTAGCAAAAAGATACCGCAAAATAACACAAAATATATAATATAAAAGTAGGATTTCCATTTATCAAAATTTAATTTTGGAAAAGTTATTACTATTGTATATAAGCAAAAAATAGATAACCAGGTAATTAAATAAACTAAATATAATCTAGAAAATATAATATTTAAGAGTGGATAAACATTCATATTTTTCATAAAGTACCATGTTCCAAGACCTATTGTTACACCAAAAAAACATGTTATAATTAAATATGAATATATTTTATTTTCTAATCTATTAATTCTAGTTTTAGAAAAAAACACAAATAATAATAATATTATATAAAATAAACTTGCTAAAGTAAAATTAATTCCTGCACTCATCCTATCACCATCCTATTATATATTGTATCAAAAAAAATAGTATTATGAAATACTATTTTTAATTTTTTTATTATTTTAAAACTTTTACCTTCTCTTTTTGATTTGTACGATAATCAATTACATCTTCATTTAATCTTCCAATTTCCATGGCTAATTTAGAAAGAGCAATATAATCTACTTTTTCCATTAAAGTATATGGAATATCATCAATTACTCTTATCCATTTTGGTCTTTCTCTTGGAGGAATATTATCATTTATTAAATTTCTTATATCTTTTAATGAATCCAATAAATTAACATCATCATTTAATTTTACAAATAACATTGGAAGTTCCCCTGCGGAGTCACTTCTAACTTTCATACCAACTGCTCCACATGAATATACATATTTACTACTTGCTACAGCATTTTCAATAGGCAATAATGGTGTAGTATGTCCATCTGGTCTCATAATAGCGTGACTTCTTCTTGATGCAAAAAATACGACACCATCATTATCTATATATCCCATATCAGCAGTTCTAAACCATCTTTTTCCATTACTATCTTCATAAAAAGCCTTTTCTGTTTGTTCTTCATTATTCAAATATCCATTTGCTAATGTTATCGATGAAACTTCTATTTCACCAATATTTCCATATGGAAGTTCTTCTCTTGTCTCTTGATCAACTATTTTAACAATATTTTGAGCAAGAGGTATTCCAACACTACCGATTTTGTTATCCATATCGGAAGATGTTGTAGTAAATCCTCCACCATTTTCTGTAGAACCAAGTCCTTTTTTTATTTTAGAGGCTCCTCTATCTACAAATGTTTTATTCATATGAATTTCATGAGGTTCTAATATCTTATCTCCACCAGATACCAAACATTTTACATAATCAAGTCTTTCTTTAGGGTGTTTACATAAATAATTATCAAGAACTTCAAAATGTTTTGGAGAACCCATTACAAATGTACATTTGGAATCACGAATATATTTTGCAAATTTTTCAATTTTTGGACTAGGTAAAAGATAAATCATAACTCCATAACATAAAGCATTATGCATACCACTACTTGATCCATAAGCAGAAAAGAATGGAACATTTCCTAAAAATATCTCTCCAGGTTTTGGAAAAAATCCAGAGTATTTAATTTGTAAATTTTGTCCATTATAAGTTTCATTTCTAAGACAAACTCCTTTTGGCACACCACTAGTTCCACTAGTATAAACAACAACTGCCGTTTCATTTGGATGATATGGATATTCCTTAACATCTTCTACATAATTCCCTAAATTATAAAAATCTTTATAATCAATATACTTACCATGAGTTTTAATTTTTTTATGTGTTAAATCATAAATGATTTTTTTACCCTTTGGCAATGATATACTAGGTGATACTGAAATAATAGTATTTAATGTACTTTCATTAGCTATTTTTTCAATATTATCATAACATTTATCAACCATAACCATATATTTTGCTTTAGCTATATCTATATAACTTAATATTCTTTTTGCATTTGTTCTAGGTTCAATTAAGTTTGGAATTGCTCCAATTTTAATTAATCCATAAAATGCATAAACAAATTCTGGGGTATTAGCCATACAAATAACAACATTATCTGATGCTTTAACACCGATAGCAGAAAAACACCTTGCAAAATAATTACATTTTTCAATTAATTCTTTATATGTAATATATGTTCCTTCATAAAATAATGCATTTTTATCTTCAAATTTTTTAGAATTTTCATTTAACACTTGCCACATTGTTTTGGAAACTATTTTATCTTTATCAACCTCTTGTGGTAAACTCTTAAGCCATGGTTCATCAATTGATGCATACCCTGTCATAGGACCTTGCCATTTACCATTTTGTAAATTTCTTAAATACATTTTATGATCTAATTTATCTTCTTCAGATAAGCTAAACACATAATCTCTATAATTGTCAATATCTTTTTGTTTCATACTTTCCCTCCAGTTAAGTTATATTAACATAAAACATAAATAAATAATATCCCCATATTTAAGAACATATTTACGTTTATATTTATGTACTACATACTTATAATAACATAAAAAAATATTTTATACTAATTAAAAGTGTCAAATAGACAAAAATGAATTAATATAACCCATCTTTCAATTTTTTTAAATATTTTTAAAAATATCATGTTATATAAATAATTATAATCTATATAATACTATTTACTTTATTAAAAAGCATTTTACATACCTCAACATCACCTATTAGATTAATGGAAAATGTTTTATATCCAATTCTATTTATACTTGTTCCACAGTGGTAAATATCATTATCATCTATCATAAAATATCTATCATGGAATGTATTATCATAGATTACTTTTAAGTTATGATATTGACTATTATATTTTTTAATATCTTGATGAGTCAAAAGGTTATCTTTTTTAGTTATAATGGTTACAGAAACATTTAATCTTTTAATAATATCTAATATTGTTTTATCAGCATAAGCATCTATAATTATTAATTTATTTGTTGCAATTTTAAATATATCCTGTATTTTAGAATATGCATCATATATTTGTCCATTAAAATATATTTCGTTAACTTTTCTTTTTTCTTCTATTTTTCCAAATGATTCCTTCAATAATTTTATATCTGAATCATGTTCTAATACTAATTTATTTATATACCCTTGTTCAATTAAGTTATTTGATATATACTTTCTCATAATTACAAAGGCATTAATTATTTGAATACTCATTTTTATTGCAATTTCCGTATGAATAACACTTGAAAGCATGGCAACACCTTGCTCTGTAAAAACATATGGATTATATCTTCTTCCACCTCTTACTTTTGAGGTTCCAGTTTGGAACCTCAAATTTTCATATTCATCATCTGATAACTGAAACATAAAACTTTCTGGAAATCTATTGATATTTCTCTTAACTGCTTTATTTATATCTTTTGTACCATTAGCACATTCATACAGTCTAGCTAAATCAGAGTCTATTATCACCTGTTTACCTCTTATTTCATAAATTAAATTTTCTATTACTATTTCTTCCTTTTCAGCCACATTATTCATATAGTCACCACCATACTTTTATTGATATTAATTGACTTTAATTTCATCATTTTTATTAATTTCTTCATTAATCATCCTTTCTTTTAAACAGTAATTCCTATAGTTCATTTTAGAAGAATTATTATTTATTTTCAAGTAAATTGACAAAAAATAATATTTCAAATATCATGTTATATAAATAATTATAATCTATATAATACTATTTACTTTATTAA
>CAMVAF010000008.1 GCA_947165365.1 uncultured Clostridia bacterium
ATAAAAAAGTATTTACACAGGGATATGTTTTATTAAAATATTTATATTATAAAATGTATTGTCATATAAGAAAAAATGTTCAAGATAAATATAAGAATCTTTGGCTTATTGCAGAAAGAGAAGATGAAGCTCGTGATAATGGATATTTCTTTTTTAAATATTTAATAGAAAAACATCCTAATATTGAAGTTAGATATGTTATTAGAAAAGAATCGGTTGATTTTGATAAGATAAAAAAAACTAATAAGTATATTATATATGGTAGTCGTGATCATTATCTAGCATTTATTAATGCTAAACTATTAATTAGTACGCACTTAAGTGGAACATCACCTGATGTGGGATTATTTTTTAGATTACAAAGGTATGATTTGTTAAAAATAAATGGAAAGTTAATATGTTTAAAACACGGAATAACAAAAGATTATTTACCATTTTTAAATCCTAAAGATACTAATTTATCATTATTAATTACTGCTGCTCAAAAAGAATATAATTATATTATAAATAAAAATGGATTTAGTCCAGATGTAGTTAAATTAACAGGTTTTGCTAGATATGATAATTTAATAAAAAAGAAAAGTAATCAAATATTATTCATGCCAACACATCGTATATATATGCATTATATGAACAATAATGAATTTATTGAATCTGATTATTTTAAATATGTTAATGGATTAATGAACAATCGTGATTTAATTAATATATTAGATGAGAATAATTTATCTTTTGTCTTTTATATTCATTCAGAATTTTATAAGTATATTCATTTGTTTAAACCAGCATCTCCAAAAATAATAATAGCGGATATAAATAATTATAGTGTTCAAGATTTATTAATTAATTCGTCATTATTAATTACCGATTATTCTAGTGTTTTTTTTGATTTTGCATATATGGAAAAACCAATTATCTATTATCAATTTGATTATGAAAAATACCGAAAAGAACATTATAGTGATGGTTATTTTGATTATGATAAATCTGGTTTTGGTTTAGTATGTCATAGAGAAAATGATGTTGTTAAGGAAATAAATAAATGTATTACTAATAATTATATCGTTAAAAATGAATATTTGAATAGGATAAATGATTTTTTTGCTTTTAAAGATAATAATAATTGCCAAAGAATATATGATGCGATTAAGAAGTTGGATGAATAATTGATAAAAGTTGTAAATAGATATTCGTTTGAACCATTATAATCTTATGATAGAATAACTATCATATATATAAAGATCAATAATTATTTTATAATGTAATGAAATTTAGTTGTAAGAGGTATATTAATGAGAAAAAAAGAAGTGTTTAAAAATGCTATATTTGGATTATTAAATCAAATTTTTATTATTGCTCGCGGTTTTATTATTCCAAGGTTAATTATTAGCACATATGGTTCTAATGTTAATGGACTAGTATCTTCTATTACTAATTTTTTAGCATTTATAACACTTTTAGATGGTGGATTTAACGTTGTAATTAAATCGCTTTTATATAAACCTATTGTTAATAAAGATAAAAAACAAATAGAAAGTATTTTATATAGTTCAAATAGATTTTTTCGAAGAATTGCTGGTATTTTTATAATATATATTGTGTTATTGTTAATTATTTATCCACAAATAACTGGTGATTTTAATTGTAAGTTTATTGATTTATTAATTATAGTTATTTCTATAAGTACCTTTTTTGAATATTATTTTGGTATTTCTTATCGCATATTTTTAGAAGCAAGTGGTAAATCATATTTAATATCAATTATTAATTCATTAGTTACAATTATAAGTACAATAGTAATTACATTTTTAGTAAAATATAATTATGATATTATAATAGTTAAATTATTTGGTAGTATTATTTTTATTATTAAACCAATATTGTTAAATGTATATGCAAGAAAAAAATATAAACTTTGTATTAATTCTAATTATAAAGAATATGTAATTCAGAATAAATGGGATGGACTAGCACAGCATATAGCATGGGTTATATATTGTAATACTGATGTGGCTGTTTTAACATTGTTTTCAACTTTATTTAATGTATCTATATATTCGGTTTATTCTTTAGTTTGTGTTAGTTTAAGAAGTATTGTTAATGCTATAACTAGTGGTATTGATTCAACTTTTGGAAATATTATTGCCAGTGGAAAAAAAGAATTATTAGAAAAAGGATTTGATATTTATGAAATAATATATTTTAGCATTATAACTATTCTTTTCTCTTGTGCAATAATTCTTATAATACCTTTTGTTAAAGTATATACACTTGGAATAAATGATACTAATTATATTAATTCATCATTTGGAATTATTATTATTTTAAGTGAATATATAATTGCAATTAGAAGACCATATCGTGCTTTGATACATGCAAAAGGACACTTTAAAGAAACAAGAATAGGTGCGTGGATTGAGTGTATTATTAATATTACATTATCGGTAGTTTTAGTATTCAAATATGGTTTAGTTGGCATTGCTATAGGAACTTTAGCAGCATCTCTAGTTAGAACAATAGAATTTATTTATCATGCTAACAAAGTAATATTATCAAGAAAAAATATAATTAGCATAAAGAAAATAATTCTAGTAATTATAAGTACGATTTTTATTATCTTATTAGATAAATATATTTCATATGTAGATAATATTAATTATATTAATTTTTTAATTAATTCAGTTATTACTATATTATTTACTACAATGATTGTACTTATAGTTAATATTATATTTTATAATACGAAAATATTAAAGGTATTAAATATAAAAAATGTTATTAAACAAGAATGATAAATAGAAAAATATATATAATGAAATGGTGGTGATTACATGAAAAAAATATTATTTATTGCAAATACAGATCGTCATATTAAGTTATGCCACATTCCATATATGAAAATGTTTCATGATAATAATTATATTGTTTTTGTTGCTACTAATTCTAATTTAAAAATAAATTATTGTGATAATAAAATAAATTTAGGTATTACAAGAAATCCTTTTTCTTTTAAAAATATTAAAGCTATATTTAAATTAAGAAAAATAGTCAAAAAAGAAAAATTTGATATCATATCATGTCATACACCAGTAGGTGGTTTTTTAGGTAGAGTTTGTACTATCAATTTAAAAAATAAACCTAAGGTTATTTATACTGCTCATGGATTTCATTTCTATAAACAAAGTAATAAAATTAATTGGATAATATATTATCCAATAGAGAAATTCTTATCAAGATTTACTGATTGTATTATCACTATGAACAATGAAGATTATAATTTAGCTAGAAAAAAATTCCATTGCGATGTTTATAAAATAAATGGAATTGGTTTAAATGAAGATAGATTAAAAGTAACAAAAGAAAAAGAAAAATTAAAAAAAGAATTAAATTTAGAAGGATACTATATAGTTTCTTATATAGCAGAAATATCCAAAAGAAAAAACCAAATAAATTTAATTAAAGAATTAAATAAAATAGATTTAGAAAAAGAAAAAATTAAAATATTACTAGTAGGAGATTCTATTATTCCTAACTTTAAAGATAAAATTAAGAATGATAATATTATATACATAGATTTTAAAGAAAATGTAGGAGATTATCTTAATATCAGTGATTTAATAATATCATCTAGTTTACAAGAAGGTCTACCCTTATGTGTCCTAGAAGCAATGTATTTTAATAAACCTCTTATCGCTTTAAATATTCGTGGTAATAATGATTTAATAATAAATAATCAAAATGGTTATTTAGTTAATAATACAAAAGAATTAGTAAAGAAGATTCTTTATTATAAAAATAATAAACCATTACAGATTAATAATAATATTGATAAATATAAAATAGATAGTGTAATGATAGATATAAAAAAAATCTATAATAAGTATTTAGAGGATAAAATAAAATGAGAGAAAAAGTATTTGAATTTATTAATATATTATTAATATCATTATTATTTGTTTTGATTATAAGTTCCTCGATTCGGTTAACATATACATCATATAATTTGAAAGACTATTCATTTTATTTAATGATTAATGGAATAATAGGATTATTGTTATATATTACCAGTAAAATTAAAAATTTTAAATTTAATAAATATGAAATAATAATTATTATCATGATGATTTTATCATGTTTGAGTCTTTTAACTGCTATTAACATAAATGATGCCTTATTTGGAAAAATAAATAGAAGAGAGGGATTATTTGTTATTTTAACTTATGATATTTTAATGCTTAATTGTCTTTCTATTAAGGATAAAAAATATATAAAATTGATTATTTGTTATATTTTTATTTATTCATTAATTAATATTTACTATGGTTTATATCAAGTTGGTATTTTTAATAATCCTCATTCATTTAAAGTACTTGATAGTTGGAAATATGCTAGAGGTTTTCTAGGTAATTCCATGTATTTCGGTACTTTAATGTCTATATTTTATGGTATATCTCTAGGTATTTTTATAAAATTAAAAGTAGGAATAAAAAAGTTTATATCTTTTGTTATTTTAATAATATCATCACTTGGAATTATCATGAGTGGCGCAATGAGTTCATTACTTAGTGTTATTGTTCTTTATTTAGTTATTTTAGTACAATGTATAAGATTAATGATTAAAAAAAATCAACATGGTAAACATTATTTAATATGCTTAATAATAAGTTTAATTACTTTTGTAGACGTATTTATGATACATACCATAAACCATCCAGAAATAAGAAAAGATTTGCAGGAATTAGTTGGTGAAACAGAACATATTTCCGAAGGAATTATCGAAGATAGTTATGGAACAGGAAGAATTTATATTTGGAAAAATACTATTAACAAGATAATAGAACATAAAGGAATAGGAGTAGGAATTGATAATTTTCGGAATGCCTTTGATAGTAAATTGGTTGATTCTAAATCAAAAGGTATCGTAGATAAAGCCCATAATGATTATTTACAAAAAATGTTATGTGAAGGTGTAATTCCAGGAATATTATTTATAGTCTTCTTATTAATGATTTTCACCAAATTATTTTTTAGTGAATTAAATACTTCATATTATGGTCTCTTTTTAGCCTTTACTTCATATTCCGTTCAAGCATTCTTTAATATTAGTGTTACAAGAGTAGCTCCGATATATTTTATAATAATAGGATTATTAATAGGAAAAATAAAAAGAAAATAAAAAATATTATGATTGAGATTTGAAGTTAATTACGTATTAAAAAAATAAATATTAATAAAAAACTGGAATATTTATCAATTATATGGTATTATAATTGTGTGAAAAGGACTTTTTTTCTAAAAAACTTGTCTTTTTTAATAAAAAGTAGTAAAATTAATGTATTGAGGTTGATTAGTATATGTTTAATATTTTGTTAGGTGTGATATCGGTATTTTTTACCCTATATGGATTATATTATGGAATAACAGGACTTTTTGCTTTCTTTAAAAGAAAAGAAGAGACTATAAGCAATAAGAAAAAAAATAAATTTTCTATTATTATAGCTGCACGTAATGAAGAAGCTGTAATTGGAAATTTAATTGATAGTCTAAATAAGCAAAATTATCCTAAAGATAAATATGATATTAATGTTATTGTCAATAATTCTACAGATAATACTTATAAAGTTAGTAAAAAACATGGGGCAAATACTATTAAATGTGAAGTTCCTGTTAAATCAAAAGGGGAAGTATTACATTATATTTTTAATAAATTTAAAGATAAGGACAATGATGCCTATGTTATCTTTGATGCTGATAATATTGTTCATCCCGATTTCTTAAAACACATGAATGATTCATTAAATAAAGGATATAAAGTAGCTCAAGGATTCCGTGATAGTAAAAATTACCAAGATAACTGGTTAAGTGGTAGTTATGCCTTATTCTATTACATTCAAAATTTCTTCTTTAATTTATCAAGAAAGAAAATTAATTCATCTGCATCCATAAACGGAACAGGATTTATGGTAGAGAAAAAATTTATTGAGAAATTAGATTTTTCACCAATAACTCTTACAGAAGATGTAGAATTAACAACTGTTTGTGCCATTCATAATGAAAAAATTGATTTTCAAGATAAAGCCATAACTTATGATGAGCATCCAACTAATTTTAAAGTATCCCTAAAACAAAGACTTCGTTGGTCTAAAGGAAATTTACAATGTTGGAAATATTATCATAAAGATTTAGTAAAAAGTTTTAGAAAAAATCATAATTTAGCTTGTGTAGATATGTATTTAAATAATTTAGCAGCATTTATTCAAGTATTATCTTTTGTTGTATTAGGTATTGGTTTTATCGAAAAATTGATTGTTGAAAAAGTATCATTTACACTTTTTGGATTATTTGGTATGTTATTATCTTATTTAGGAACATTTATTGTTTCATTGTTTGTTACAATTTATAATAAAAAGAGTGTTACAGCAATGATGTCATCATTAATTTTGTTCTCAATATTTATGATAACCTGGTTTCCAATAAATGTAGTTAGTTTATTTAAAAAGGAAATTAAATGGGAACATATTGGTCATAATAGAAGTGTCAATATTGATGATATTATTAAATCATAGGGTATCTTTGATACCCTTTAATTAGGAGTATTTATGAAACATGAAGTATTAAATAGAGAACTAGGCTATATTAAAGATGAAAGAATAAGAAAAAGTTGTGAGATAATTCTTGATTTATTACCAGATTATTTTTATGAAATTCCAGCGAGTTCTACTGGAAAGTATCATCCCAATTTTTCTTTAGGAGATGGAGGATTAGTAAGACATGTTAAAGTGGCAGTAAGACTTGCCAAAGAACTTTTGGATAATCCATGTATTGGGGACAAATATACCAACAATGAAAAAGATATTTTAATATTTACTCTGATATTACATGATGGATTAAAAAGTGGCTTAACTCATGAAAAATATACAAGAGCGGATCACCCAACATTAATTAAGAATTTTGTTAATGAAAATAAAGACAAAATTAATTTAACTGATAAAGAACTAGATTTATTTTCTCATGCAGTAGAAAGCCATATGGGATATTGGAATACAGATTATAATGGTAATGAAATACTTCCAAGACCAAAAACAAAATATGAAAAATTTGTTCACATGTGTGATTTTCTGTCAAGTAAAAAGTTTTTAGATGTTAAATTTATTGATAATGAAATATCAGAAAGATAAAAGGTATAAACATATGAAAATAAAGATAGGAGAATTTATGAAAAAGATTTTAACTGTTTTATGCGTAATGGTAATTGCTTTTATGTTAACTGCATGTGGTAGTAAAACTGGAACTTACAAATTAGTAGAAATGATAGGTGCAAGTGGAGAAAAAGTTGATTCTAAAATGATTGAACAATTTGGTATGACAATGGAACTTGTTATTAAAGATGATAAAAATGCTGTCTTAAAAGCAGGTGGTGAAGAAAAAACATTAACTTATGATGATAAAAATTTCACTGGTAAGGATGATGAGACTGGTGAAGAAGAAAGTATTCCATATACTTTAGAAGGTAACACTTTAACTTTAACCCAAGATGGAGAAAAATTAGTTTTTAAAAAATAAAAGAAAGTATTTTCATATGTTATTATACATAGGATGAGATAATCATCCTTTTTTTGTAAACTTATAATATATTTTCTAAAATATATGGTATAATGAAATTATCAAAGGAGAAATATATGAGTAAATGGGATAAAGAATATATCAAATTATGCAAAAAAATACTAAAGAATGGAAAAGAAGTAGAGAATAGAACTGGTATTAATACTATTAAAATACCAGGATATGAATTTGAATTTGATCTATCTAAAGAATTTCCTGTTTTAACAACTAAACAACTCTTTTTTAAAAATGCTATCACCGAAATTCTTTGGATTTATCAAGTAGCTAGTAATGATGTTAGATGGTTAAAGGAAAGAGGTAATCATATTTGGGATGAATGGGAGTGTGATGATAATGGAGATTGGCACGCAACCCAGATGCTTCCAAATCAAGATGGAAAACTTGAAAAACAAGAAGTAGTTAAACATTTTGGTAAAGAATATGCCCATACCATCGGAACTGCTTATGGTTGGATTGTCAATAAATATCATTTAATAGATAATTTAATAGATAAGATAAAAAATAATCCAACAGATCGTAGGATGATTATGAGTCTTTGGCAAAATGAATTTTTAGATACAGCAGTTCTTCCAAGTTGTGTGTGGTGTACTGAATGGGATGTAACTGATGGTAAACTTAATCTTTGGGTTCATCAAAGAAGTTGCGATGTGCCACTTGGACTTCCTTTTAATGTAACACAATATGCTGTTTTAGCTAATCTAATAGCACATGTTACCGGACTAAAAGTTGGTAAGATGTATTGGAGTATTAAAGATGCTCATATTTATGTTAATCAAGTAGATGGAATTAAAGAACAAATTAAAAGATTTGATGAGAATAAAGATTTACCAGCCCCAAAACTTTGGATAAATCCAGAAATTAAAAACTTTAAGGATTTTGATAATTCAAGAGAACTTAAAGATATTAAAATAGTTGATTATAAACATATGGGAAAAATTGAATTTCCTATAGCTCAGTAGGTGTGAGATGATATCAATTATTGCATGTGTTGGTAAAAACCTAGAACTTGGAAAAAACAATGATTTAATATGGCACTTACCAAATGACTTAAAATATTTTAAAAAAGTAACAAGTGGTAAAACAGTAGTTATGGGAAGACGTACCTTTGATTCTCTACCAGGAATTCTACCCAAAAGACGCAACATTGTTTTACAAATGAAAGAAGAGAGTTTAATCGATGGTGTAGAAATATTTAATGATATAACTAGTATTTTAGAAGCTACAAAAGATGAAGATGAAACATTTATTATTGGTGGTGCAAGTATATATAAACAGTTTTTAGAATATGCCAAAAGATTATATTTAACTGAAGTAGATAGTGAATGCTTGGATGCAACAGTTTATTTTCCAAGTTTTGATAAAAAATTATACAAAAAAAAGATTCTTGGAAGAAATAATGATAATGGTATAAATTATAAATTTTGTTTATATGAGAAAAAATAGTGGGTAATGATGAATACATAAAAATATTTGGGAGGATGTGAATTTATGATTGATGATTGTGAAATTTTTAATTGTGAAAAGATAGCAAAAAGATATGGTATGACAACAAAACAATTTTTATCATTAGCTTCATATTACCAACAAGAAATGGTTAAACAATATGCGAAAATGGTGATAAGAGAAAATGATGAGTTTTGCCAAAAAAAAGATAGTGAATTAATAAAGACAAAAAAACTATTTGAAAGAAAGAAAAGGTAAAGATAATGGGAAAATTTATTGTTATTGAGGGAACAGATTGTTCTGGAAAAGAAACACAAAGTAAATTATTAGTGGAAAAATTAAACAATTTAGGAAAAAAAGCGGTTAGATTAACATATCCTAATTATGAATCGCCAACAGGTAAAATTATTGGAGGTCCATATCTTGGAAAAGAAGAGATAGGTTCATGCTGGTTTCCTGAAGGAGCTGTTAACGTTGATCCAAAAGTAACAAGCTTATATTATGCCGCTGATAGAAAATATAACGAACATGATTTAAGAAAATATCTTGATGATGATTATTTTGTTATTTGTGATAGATATACTAGCAGTAATATGGCTCACCAAGGAAGTAAGATTAAGGATGATAACGAAAGATTTGAAATGTATCAATGGATTGATAAATTAGAATATGATTTACTTGAACTTCCAAAACCAGATAAAACCATTTTTTTGCATATGCCATATTCATATGCTTTTGAACTTAAGAAAAATCGTTTAAGTCTTGATGAACATGAAAAAAGTGAAGAGCACCTAAAAAAATCAGAGGTTGCTTATTTGGAATTATCATCATTTTATAATTGGATTAATATCAATTGTATTAAAAATGATAAAATAAGAACTATTGATAATATTAATAAAGAAATAATGGAAAATATAAAGGAGTATCTATAATGTATAAGAGAATATTAATAAAATTAAGTGGTGAATCACTTATGAGTGATGATACCTTAGTTGATAAAGATAAAACCAAAGAGATTGCTGAATTAATAAAGAGAGTAAGAGAAAAAAATATTGAAGTAGGTATTGTTATTGGAGGTGGCAATTTCTTCCGTGGAAGAAGCAATAAAGATATGTATCCATATTATGTTGATAATATGGGGATGCTTGGTACAATGATTAATGGAATTGGTCTTATGGATGCCATGAGAAATGCTAAAGTTAATGCCAAAATGTTTTCCCCATTCGCTCTTTTAGATTTTAAAACAGATTATTCCAATGAGGAAATACTAGAATTGATTAAAGATAATGTCATGATATTTACTGGAGGAACAGGTCATTCAGGTTGTTCTACTGATACTGCAGCAAGTAATAAGGCTAGCCTTATCAAGGCCGATGCTATTATCAAATTAACAAATGTTGATGGTGTTTATAATAAGGATCCTAATAAATATCCGGATGCTATTAAATATGATAAATTAACTCATCAAGATGTTTTAAATAATTCAGAAATAAAAGTTATGGATATCGCCGCAATAGAAGAGTGTCAAAAAGAAAATATTGATATAACAGTTATTAATTTTAATGATAAAGAAAATTTAATTAGAGTTCTAGATGGACAAGAAATAGGAACTAAAATAACATCTCATGAATAGCAATGACTTAAAATTTAGAGAATATAAAAGAAAAAAAATAATTAAATACATTTATATTTTGTTATCATTATTATTAATTATCTTAGAAATACTAGCGTTATTTAATATTTTAAACATGATTTGGGGAATTATTATCTTCATAATTTTAATTTTTCTAAAAAAATATTTATAAAACAATTGATTTTAGTAATTTTTTTTGGTAATATAATATATATAATAGAGAAGGAATAAAAGGTGATAAAATGGATATTAGTTTAGGATGGTTTTTTAAAGTACCAGGATTATTTATATTAGTAGGTGTACTATTGATTATAATAGCACTTGTTGTATTTTTAGTTGGAAGCCAAAAAGAAAAAAAGGCAATGTCAGAAAGTGTTCCCAAAGAAAATAATACAGATCAAGGAACGGAGTCTAACATGACTACAACAACTTCAGTAAATGATTTTGGATTAAATCAAGGAGTAACTCCTGTTGCAACAGTTGCAACGCCAATAGTAACTGACACTAATAATAATCAAACAATAGGAGTAGCACCTGTAGTAGCTGCACCTGTTGATAATGCAGTAAATATAGCACAACCTATTGTTAATAACGCTATGGTAACCCCAGTTAATAATGAGATGCCACAAGAAGTAGCTCCTGTTAGTAATGATATTGTAACACCAGTAATATCAAATGAACCAACAAATAATGGTGTAATACCTCCAATTACTAATAGTGATATGAATAATGCCCTAAATGTTATTACTCCAGTGGTAACACCAGATGCATTACCAAATAATGATATGATAGTACCTATATCAAATGAAAATAATACCGTAAATAATGAAACAATTCCAAATGAACAAGCATCACTTGTAAATCCAACCGTTGTGCCAATTGATAATAGTGTGTCTGTAACACCTACTATTACCAAAGAACCAACAACTGATAATATTACTGCACCAAATACGATAACTTCTAATCAAGTTGAAAATGTTGTAACACCATTGAGTGAACCTGTTAATAATCAGGTAAATGAAAAAACAGATGTTTTACAAGTTGTTGATGTAAATGCATTAACACCAAATATTAAAGAGACACCAACTGAGGTTCCACAAGAAATTCCAGTTGAAACTATAGAAAAAGATAAAGAAGATATTGAGGAAATATAACATTAGTTTATTTCCTTAATTTTATATAAGGAGAATAACCATGAAAGTATATGATATTGCTATTATAATAATCTTAATTTTGTTTGCTTTAAAAGGTTTTAAAGATGGATTTTTTAAAACAATTGTAAGCTTTGTTGGTTTTTTAATTATAACTATTTTAGCATACAATTTAAAAAATATAGTTGGTGATTTCTTAGTTCTTAATTTTCCTTTTTTCCATTTTAATTCTTTCTTTGGAGGAGCAAGTGTTTTAAATATTATCTTTTATCAAGGAATAGCTTTTATTTTAATGTTTTTGTTACTGGAAATTATTTATAAGATTATTTTAACAGTAACAGGAATTATCGAAAAAATTTTAAAATTGACAATAATTTTGGGAATACCATCAAAGATATTAGGACTATTATTTGGTTTTTTAGAAGGTTATATTATTGTTTATCTAATATTATTCTTTTTAGCACAACCATTTATAAGCATTAATATTCAAGATAATAGTAATTTAATGAATCCTATACTAGAAAAAACACCAATTCTTTCCCATTATGGTGAAAAAGGTTTAGAAGTTTTTAATGAATTAAAAGAATTATCAAATATTGATGATACAAATGAACTTGATTTAAAAATGGCAGATATTGTTTTAAAAGAAAAAGTAATATCTAAAGATACCTTTAAAACATTAATAGAAAAAGAAAAAATAAAAATTACTGGTATTGATGAAATAATAGATAAATACTAAAATATTTATTTATAAATTATTCGATAAATAATAGAAGGTTAATCCTTCTTTTTTTGACATTTTTTTCTTATAAATAATAGTATAGTATTAATGGTGATAAGATGATAATATATCTTGATATAGTTTTTCTTTTAAACATTGTATTAGATTTCATCTTATTAATGAGTGTTAGTATTATTCTAACACGAAATGCAAGTATTAAAAGAATATTATTAGGTAGTATGATTGGAGGTGTATCGACAACATTATTATTCATTAATATAAATAGTCTTTTATTATTTATATTAAAAATAATTTTAGGATTATTAATGGTTTTGGCAACATTTTCCTATAACAATTTTAAATATACTTTTAACAATCTTTTTTATTTATTAACAATTAGTTTTATTTTATCTGGTATTTTATATTTATTTATAGATCAAGAAAATTATAGTTACCTAATATTATCCATTTTTTTTATTATAATTCCTATTATTTATTATAAACAATTAAAGACGTATCAAGATAATTATTCTAATTATTATCATGTCAAAATTTTTTATAAAAAAAAGATTTATAATTTAACTGGTTATCTTGATACCGGTAATCAATTATTTGATTTGTATAAAAAAAGACCTGTTATTTTGACAGATTATCAAATAAATATAAAGGAAAATGATATTATCTATGTTCCATTTTCATCAGTTAACACTGAAGGAATAATTAAATGTTTTAAACCAGATAAAATAATAGTAAATAATAAGGAAATAAAAAATTATCTTGTAGGTATATCTAACAAGAAAATTAAAATTGATGGTGTTAATATAATTTTACATAGTAAAATGAAAGGAATAGTATAATGAATAAGTTATTAGAAAAAATAAGAAAAATATTTATTAAAGTAGGGGAAGTATTCTATGTTGGAAGTACTGATAAATTACCCCCTCCTTTATCAAAAGAAGAGGAAGAATATTATGTAGAGATGAGTAAAGATGGTGATTTACATGCTAGAGATAAACTTATAGAACATAATTTAAGATTAGTCGTTTTTTTAGCTAAAAAATATGAAAATACTAATGTTGATTTAGAAGATTTAGTAAGTATAGGAACCATTGGTTTAATGAAAGCAGTAAAAACTTTTAGTAATGATAAAAATATTAAATTAGCAACGTATGCATCACGTTGTATTGATAATGAAATTCTTATGTTTTTAAGAAAAAACAAAAAGGTTAGAGGAGAAGTAAGTTTTGAAGAAAGTCTATCTTTTGATGCTGATGGTAATGAATTGCATCTTGAAGATGTTTTAGGAACAGATGCTGATATTGTAACAAAACCATTAGAAGAAGATTTAAATAAAAAAATAATGATGGAAGAAATAAATAAATTAAAAGAGCGAGATAAAGAGATAATTATTATGCGTTATGGATTATTTAATCATCCTGAAAAAACCCAAAAGGAAGTTGCTGATATTTTAGGTATTAGTCAATCATATATTTCAAGAATAGAAAAAAAGGTTATTAAAAAATTAAAAAACATTGTTAAATGTTGACAATGTTTATTTTTTTGGTACAATTATATTGTGCCCTTTTAGTTAAATGGTATAACGAAGCCATGGTAAGGCTTAATCGCAAGTCCGATTCTTGCTTAGGGCACCATATTAGTGTGAAACTCGGAAAAATTCCGAGATGCAATAAATGAACTAACTAGAAATAGTTGGTTTTTTGTGTTTCAGAAGGGAGTAATGAGTTATGTTCCAATTAGAAATAAAAAAACTTATTTATGAAATGATAATAATCTTTATTTATTAATTGAATTAGATAGTAATATTTATTTATATGATTTTGAAAGATGGAATTACTTGACAATGTACTAATAATTAGATACCCATCAGAATTGAGATATATTTTCGATATATCCTCAAATAATTTAAGAAAAATAGAAATTTATTTATTATTTTAATATTAATAAAAAAATAGCAAAGTAGAACTTGAAAATCATATCAATTTATGATACTATGTATTTGTCAAGGGAACTTGAATATAATAAAAAAGGGAATACCTAGTTTGAAGAGTTAGGTACTATTCCCAAGATTTGGCTTTAGTACCGACTTAAGCAGTTGGTACTATTTTTATTATATGGATTAATTATTAAAATACATTATTTTATAACTAAATTTGTTAGTACATTTATTACTAACATTAATTTGGTAATTGGTTATGGAATCTCCATCATATTGGCATCATTATTTAATTATTTTTTTTATACATTTAATATGTCTTAAGGTAACAATTAAAATATTAATCATCATTGATATTAATAGACTATATAAACCAATTTTTAAAAAAGATAAAATAAATAAGAAAACTGTTTTAATTATAATTCCTATTAGGTTATCAAAAGTTACATCTTTAGCATGATTAGTCGCTTCTAAAAAACTTGAAAGAGGTGATTCTAATGAATACAAAATAAAGATAGGACTTAAAAATCTTAGATAGTTAACTCCTAAATTAGTTTTATAAAAAAACTTTAATAGAAATACAGGAAAAATATTAATTATAATGATTGTAAAAGTTCCAATAATCAATGAAAAAACAATCGCTTGTTTAAGTTTATTTTTAATATATAGAATATTTCTTTTAGCATATTCTCTTGAAATAATAGGAAACATAGCATTACTAATAGCCGTAGTAAAAAAACTAGGAAGAAGCAGTATTGGCATAACAAAAGCTGTAATAACACCATATTCCGTTGTAATAAATTCAGTGTTATACCCAACTTTTAATAAAACAAAAGTAAGAATAATTGGTTCTAAAAAATATCCAATATTTCCTAAAATTCTTGTTGCCGTTGTAGGAATAGATATATCTAAAACATCTCTTAAATAAGAAAAATCTGGTTTTAAATCAATCTTTTTAATTGTAAATTTTTTAGGTAAAAAGAATATTAATACAAGACTAGATGATATTTCACTAAAAACATTAACTAAAATAAAAATTGTTGCAATAATTTTGGGTTCACGATTACTAAATAAAGGAATAACTATAATAATCAAAATTAATCTCACAACTTGTTCCATTAAATGACTAATAACATGCGGAAACATTTTTTCCTTTCCAAAAAAGAAACCTCTTAAAATACTTGATAAAGAATCAAATGGTAAAACCATGCTAATAGAAAGAATTGGAAGATAGGCATCACTATTATGTAAGAGATTATTGGCAATAAATTTGCATGATACAATAAGAAACAATGTTAAAGTAATATTAATTAACACCGAAAGTGGTAAAATAGAAAATAATATTTTTTTACTTTGATATTTTCTTAAACTGACAAGTTTACTTATTCCTTTAGAAAATCCCAGTTGACTAATAGCCATCATAAGAGAAAATGTAGGTAATACTAACATATATAAAGAAATACTAGATATATCAGCAACACGTGATGATACCATACGAATAACAATGCCTAATAATTTTGTTAAAGCACCACCAATAATTAAGATAATACTACTTTTAATAAATTTTTCTTTCATACTAAATTATATTAAAAATAATAAAAAAAAGAAGATTATTTCTCTTCTTTAATGAAATTCATATCTTTAAGTCTTGCTATTAAATCAGTACTTCTAATACTAGAATCAGTAACATGAGAAAGAATTGTTGGATCATTTCCTTCAATAATAAAGATAATTGTAGGATCTTCATAACTATATTTTAGTTTTAATTCTGCTTTTTCAGAATCATTTAAATCATCAAGACTAATTTTATAGGCTTTAAAATCGTATTTTTCTAAAACGTTTTTTAATGTATCTTCTAAGGTATTATCTTTTGTTGTAACATATAATACAAATGTTTCTTTATTATTTACCTTCTCCTTTAATTCATTATAACTTATACTAGATAGTTTACTACTTGAACAAGCTGTTAGTAAAAGAGTAAACAAAATTACTATTAAAAAATATCTTTTTTTCATTATTCACCTCTTTTTTAATGATATCATAATTTTTTAATTCTTACAATTATTTGACATAAATGTTTATGAAATATTTTTATTTAATTGAAAATAATAATAATTTATTGTAAAATGTTAATATAGAGAGGTTCTTATGAATAAAAAGGGATTTGCTATATCAGTTATTTTATATTCAGTTGTTTTTCTTATTATTGCCATTCTTTACATGCTTCTTGGATTAACTAAAACAAGATATACCGTTAATAAAAACTTAAGAGATAATCTTGTGAATGAATTAAATATTGAAAGATCAGAAGTAGAATATACATCTAGTGAAGTATGTGTAATAAATGGAAGTCAAGAATATACTACAGATTTGACAATAACAATTAAAATGAAAAATAAAGATAATGATAACTACCAAAATGATAATGAAATAAAATCATATAAATATAAATTTAATAATGGTTCATGGAGTAGTAATAATAGTATATCAGTCAATCATGCAGGAATATATATTGGATATTTCCGTGATGCTAATGGTGGGGTTGGAACTTGTAGTGCTGATGTAACTTCTAAAACAATATATCGCTATCGTGATTGTAATGAAAGTCATTATATTTATGGCGAATATTATTATGATGGAGATGAACAAAAAAGAGATGTTATAGGGTGTAATTTTTCTAATGAAGAGTGGGGAAATTGGAGTGATATCAAACCAGATTCTTTAGTAACAAGACAAATTGAAGCAAGAACTTCTTATAAATTAAAATAGTATTTACTATTTTTAAATTTTATTGTAAAATATTCGGTGTAGGTGATATTATGATATTATTTGATTGGTGTGCCCAACAGGGTGTCCGTGATGTATTTAGTTTAATTAAAGGTATTTTAAAAATAGTAAGAATTGTTGTACCAATAGGATTAGCATTACTAACAGCATATGATTTATTTAGAAATGTTATTAATCCAGAAAATAAAGATGGCCAAGCTAAAATTCTTCGAAGAATAGCAGCAGCTGTTTTAGTCTTTTTTACACCACTTCTAGTAAGATTTGTTTTAAAACTTGTTGATATTGGTGGAGGAAATACCAATTATAGTAGTTGTTGGGAGAGTGTCGAATGATTTTAGTATCTTGTAATAATTTTGCTTTTATATTAAAAATAGCTGGTTTCTTATTTAAACTTATCCAGTGGGCAGTACCTATTACCTTAATTCTATTTTGTACATTGGATTTATTTAAAGCCTTTACATCAGCAGATGAAAAAACCAAAAAAGATGCTGGTAGTAAAATAGTTAAAAGACTTATTTATGCCATTGTTATCTTTTTAGTACCAGTACTTTTAAGAATTATTTTTAGAGCTTTAGGAAGTGCGGCTCCAAAAGGTTATGGAACAGATAATTCCACAACTAGTTGGGTCGATTGTTTTAATCAATATTTTTAATATTGATTTTTTTGAGGTTATTTATGGATGGAATAGTATTGATTGATAAAGAAAAAAATGTTACTAGTAGAGATGTATGCAATAAACTATCAAAAATATTAAATACCAAAAGATTAGGTCATACAGGAACTCTTGATCCTATTGCCACAGGATTATTGATTATCTGTGTTAATGAAGGATGTAAACTTCAAGAAGAACTAACAGGACATGATAAAGACTATATCGCTAAAGTAAAAGTTGGTATAAAAACAGATACCTATGATATAACTGGAAATATTATCGAAAAAAATGATAATTATCATTTAACAAAAGAAGAACTAATTAAAACACTTAATTCATTTATTCCAGGATATAATCAAAAAGTACCAAAGTATTCTGCTATCAAAGTAAATGGAAAAAAATTATATGAATATGCAAGAAATAATATTTCTGTTGATATTCCCGAACATAATGTTAAAATAAATAAAATAGAGTTATTAGACTTTCAACAAGATAATTTTACATTCTTTGTATCAGTAAGTAGTGGAACATATATAAGAAGCTTAATTAATGATATTGGTGAAAAACTAGGTATTCCAATGACTATGGAAGAACTTGAAAGAACAAGAATTGGCAAATTCAAATTAGAAGATGCTCAAACTATTGAAAATTTAAAGATAATTCCTATACTAGATGTATTAGATATTGATAAGTTAATTATTGAAAATGATGATTTATATAAAAAAATAAAAAATGGTGTTCAAATAAAAAATATTTATAATAAAGAAAAAATATTATTTATTAAAGATAATACTCCTCTGGCTATCTATAAAGATGATAATAATATATTAAAACCTTATCGG
The DNA here is from genome assembly GCA_947165365.1 of uncultured Clostridia bacterium. Lineage (GTDB taxonomy): Bacteria > Bacillota_I > Bacilli_A > RF39 > UBA660 > RUG12783. Next base: position 18,807 of record CAMVAF010000008.1, read on the forward strand.
GTATTTAATGTTAAATAATGACAAGTTTCTTTAAATCCAAAGAAATATGATATACAATAATACCAAGAGGGAGTTTTATGAAGAATTTAATATTAAAAAAGGTAGTTTATCTAGATAATGAATTTTATAAAATAATAGATATAAAGGATAATTTTAAAAAAGATGAATCCTATGATGATTTTAATAATGTCCTAAATAGTAAAAAAGAATTATTTTATTATGAGATAGATGATAATGATGATTTTAAAGAATTTACTGGAAGATTTGTTGGAAATCATGGTAAAGATGTTTTTCTCTTACCAGAAGATTTAGAAAGCGAAATAAATGGCTATTTAAAGATGGAAGAAGATTATCAAAATATTGATAATAATGAAATAAAGACAATTGTTGATACTTTAAGTAGTAAATATCCTTTTCAAAAACAAACGATTATGTCATTACTTAATAAAATATATGAAAATCAAGAAATAAAAGATTTAAATATATCGAAAAATCGTAAAAGAAAATTATTAAAAAGTATCCTATATCTTGGAACAAGTGGTTGTAATAAAGATAATATTATAGATGAATTATCATCACTTCTTAAAATTCCTTGTGCCAAAATAAAAATTAGTTTAAAAGATAGTGAAAATGTTGATAATATAGTAAATGAATTATCTCAAAAAACTGTAAGTGATATAGAAGCAAGTAAAGGAATTGTTTTCATAAAGATTAAAGAAAATGTTGATGACATTGTTAAAGATTTTTTTACAGATAATTTTTATGGAGATGAAATAATAGATTTATATTTAACTCTTATTAAATACCTTTCAAGTAAAGATATTATCGAAAAAAATGGAAGAAAAATTGATTTTCGTACTTTAACATTTGTATTAGTTCTTGATACAGCAGAACAAACAAAACTTAGTAAAGATGATATTATTCATTTAATGAATACCAGTGGAGCTCAAATATTTATTTTAGGAAATGAAATGAGTATTTATCAAAAATTATATTATTTAATGAGTGAAAATGGACCATTAATAGAATATGCTAAGTATTTTGAATCATTAGGTAAGAAATTATTATATGATCCAGATGCTATTAAATATTTAGTAAAATATTATCATGAACAAGGATATAGTATTGATATTATTGAAAATGTTTTAGATCAAATTATAGATTATTTAATATGTAAAAATGTTGTAAATCCAGCAATAACTCTTGATCTTGTTAAAATGATTATTGAAAATCTTTCCAAAGATGAAATAGAAAATGATTATGAAGAAGAAAAAGAGAAAATAAAAGATCATTCACTAAAAAATATCTATGAAAAAACATTAGAATCCGTTGTTGGACAAGATAAACAAGTTAAAGAAATATTATATAATATTTTGCTTAATCAAAAGATGGCAAATATAGAAGAATTAGATAATCCTAAACAATATATTAAAAATATTTTACTTCGAGGTGAAAGCGGTGGTGGTAAAACATTTATTATTAGTACAATTGCCAAACTTTTAGATATTCCAATGTTTGTAGCAGATGCCACAAGTTATACAGAAGCAGGATATGTTGGAAATGATGTTACGGATATGTTAGTAAATTTATATCATGCAGCAGGAGATGATTTGGAAAAAGCAGAAAAAGGAATTTTAGTAATAGATGAAATTGACAAAAAAGCAGGTAGTGCATCAAATAATGATATTACAAGAGGAGCAGTATTAAATGGTTTATTAAAAATTGTTGAAGGAAGTGTTATTCCTATAAATGTTGGTTCAAATGCATATCCCGAAGAAATAATGTTTGATACATCACGTCTTACTATTATTGCATCAGGTGCCTTTGAAAATATTGAAAAAATAAGAGATATTAGAATAAAAAAAGAAACAACGGGAGTAATTGGTTTTAATAATAATAAAGAAACTAAAAATATTGATACCAATATTACAGATAAAGATTATGTTGAATTTGGTATGATTAAACAATTTATGGCAAGATTCCCAGTTATTGTTAATCTTACTAAAAATACTAAAGAATCTTTAAAAAACATTATGATAAATTCTAAAGCTAGTGCTTTAAAAATAGAAGCGTTTAAATTAAAAGCATTAGGAATTGATATAGAGTTTACTGATGATTTTTATGATGAATTATCTTCTCTTGCCTTATCCCTTGATATAGGAGTTCGTGGAATAGATAAAGCCTTCCAAACAATTTTAAGTAAAATTCATATTGAAGATATTGATCATTCACTAGTAAGTAAGATTATTTTAAATAAAGAATGTATTTATGATCCAAGTAAATTAACCATTATTCCAAAACAAAAAGTAAAAGTTAAAAGAAAAACATTATAAAAGTACTTGAAAATCAAGTGCTTTTTTGTTATCATTAAATTATCAAAAATAGAAAGAAGTGATAAAGATATGAGAGAAAGAAAAATAGAAAAATATTTAATTAAAAGTCCAAAACAAATGTTAATTGTAATAGCAGTATTTACCTTAATGATATTTGTTGGTGGAACAACATATGCTTTTTTTAATTATACAAGAACAGGAGATGCAAATACCATAAAAGTAGGAAGAATAAGTTTTGTAACAAGACAAACTAAAACCATTAGTTTAACAAATCTATTTCCCATAGATCCAACAAATAGTGAAGAAATGTCAGATGAGACAAAAGTTGGTACATTAGAAATAGAAATAGAAGGAGATACTGATTATAATAAAGGTGTAGAATATTTAGTTTCAAGTACCAATACACATATTACAACATCAACAGGTAAATTAGTTCCAATTAGTTTAAGTGTAACACCAACTAATTTAGGAACAGAAAATGTTAATTATTTTACGGCAAGAGAAGATAAAAATGCTACAATTTATAAAAAGTTAGTAGGAGATACCATAGTAGGAGATCAAATGTTACTAGTTGGATTTATTAAGCCAAACACAACAAGCGGAACAATTGAAGGAGTAAATGGTAAGTTAACAATAAAAGCCTATTTAGATGAAAATAAAATATTAATATCTGATACATATGATGGAACAGAATCCGATAATATGGGAACACCAAATGAGGTGGCAAGAGGTAAAACAGTATTAACAACAACAGAATGGAATGCATTATCTACTAGTGGAGTATCATTCCAAATAAAGGTAGAAGCGAACGAAGGAATATGGGTAAATAATACACTAGATAATATAATGAGAACCAAAAATTTGAATACTACAACCAATCAACCAATAATGGATAATGTTTCTAGTGAATTTGTTTCTGCAAGTACAGGAATTGACTTTGGGGCAGTATCAAGTAGTACAAATGGACAGGGCGTTTACATGAGAGCAGGGACAGAAAATGATGCCTATCCAATAGTATATTATCGAGGAGCAGTAGAAGATAACAATGTTGTTTTCAATAATAAATGTTGGAAAGCAGTAAGAACTACTGATACAGGTGGCGTTAAATTAATTTATAATGGAGAACAAACAAGTTCATACACAGTTGGGGAACACTTTGAACAATCTAAATACATTGATGTTGAAACTGCTAAAAATGCCTTTACGTTTGATTCTAGTGATAATACATGGAATACCACAATAACATCATTAACTAATCCAGAAATTATTTTTACTTTACCTTCTGGCAGTAATTATGTTTTAAATGTAACAGGGACAACTAGTCAATCAACAGGAGGTACATTCTATATCTATAAAGATGGATCAAATATTAATTCACAAGGATTTGGTAGTGGAAATCCAATATCAATATCTTATACACTTGGTACATTGACGTCAGATAATGTAATAAGACTATTTTTTGGAGTTGGTGGAAATTTAAGTCAAGAAAATCCTATAACTCTTAAGGTAAAAATTGAGCAAAATTCTATTGCTTTATCAAGAGAATCATACAATTTAGGATTAGCAGCATTTTCTTTTGATAATATAAATTACAAGTGGACTGCAAATGTTCAAAATAATAGTGCCACTAATGTATCTTTTAAATTACAAAATACAGGGAATTATCTTTTAAATTATACTAATCCTGGAGGAGGAACTTTTGTCTTAAAACGAAATAATGATACTATTGGCAATTCATCAACAGGAAGTCAAAAAATAATAATAAATAATGTTTTGACGTCAGATATTTTTAGCTTGGAGTATTTGAATTATAATAATCAATCTTATTCAATTGATATTTTTATGTCTGAAATAGGTGATAGTATGTTAGGTTGTGATAATTCAGGAACAGACACTCATATAAGTTTATCAGGAACAAATACGTTTGTATTTAATACAAATGATAATTCACCAGCATATGCAGGATATATGTGGGGAAAAGTATACGAATATAGTACATCAAATTGGACAAGTGGAGCAAGATTTGGAAGTAGTTTTACATGGGATGGGACAAATTACAAATTAACAGATGCAACAGTAACAACCCCAAATGATACCCATCATTATAGTTGTAATTCTACCGATGCAGAAGCAACATGTACATCAATAAGATATGTTTATTGGAGTAAGTATTACATAACGATAAGTGAAGGAAAAGGAATTGAAGAAGCAATAAAAGATATGCAAACGAATACAAACCCATCAAATGCTAAAACCCAAATTGATGCATGGTATTTAAGTAACATGAATAATGTAACTAATAGATTAGAAGATGCAATATGGTGTAATGATAGAAGTATAGAAAGATATAATGGATGGTCAGCAACAGGAACAATAAATGGAGCTAGTGGTTATAAAAATTATTCATTATTGTTTGGAGCACATGAAAGAAGTAACCATGCAAGTGGAACAAGCGCAACAAAAAATCAACCAAGTTTAGCATGTGCTAATAAAAATGATGCGTTTACAGTAAGCAATGGAAATGGAAATCAAAAATTAACATACCCAGTAGCATTATTAACAGAAGATGAAATAGTATTAGCAGGAGGAGTAGGATCATCAAATAGTAGCTATTATTTAACAACAGGAAATTCGTACTGGTCTTTGTCGCCTTGCTTATACAACGGCGTTATTGACACCGAGTTCAACGTGGGCTCCGGTGGTAGCTTGGACAACGACACTGTGTTCAATACCTTAGGTCTTCGACCTGCCATCTCCCTTAAACCTGGAATGCCTGTAATCTCAGGTACAGGTACTGTAACAGACCCTTATGTCATAGAATAAAATAATCTTATATAATATAGTGTATAAATTCTAAATAATAGAATTACTACACTATATTTTTTAATTTAATTAACTAGTAATGTTGAAAAATGTCTAAATTAATGATAAGATATAACTAATGGGTGATGTTATGCGATACCTTGGATTAGATTTAGGAACTAAAACTTTAGGAATTAGTATATCAAGTGGTGTTATTGCTAGTGTTTATGATACCATAAGACATAATGAAGAATATGATATGTTAATTGATAAAGTAATCGAAATTATTAATAAAGAACATATTGATAAGATTATCTTAGGTTATCCTAAAAATATGAATAATACTATTGGAGAAGCTGCTAAAAGAGTTTTAGATTTTAAAGAAAAATTAGAACATAAAACTGATAAAGAATTAATTCTTGAAGATGAAAGATTAACAAGTGTTGTAGCAAATAATGCTTTAATAGGAGCAGATATATCACGCCAAAAAAGAAAGAAAAAAGTTGATGGTGTTGCAAGTGTTATTATACTTTCAGCATATCTTGATAGAAAGGGAAATTAAAATGGAAGAAAAAAATACGATTACGGTAAGAGATGAAAAAGGAAATAAAGTAGTTTGTGATATTTTATTTACATTTGATAATGAAGAAACAGGAAAGAGTTATATTGTTTATACAGATAATACGAAGGATAATAAGGGAAAAACGCAAGTTTATGCCTCAATTTATGATCCAAAAGATAAAGATATGAAATTAGAAGAAATTAAAACAGATAAAGAATGGCGTATTATAGAAAAAATTCTTGAAACAATTCAAGAAGAGGTAACTAATAAAGGTGAGTAGTTGTGAAAAAATTAAGAAATTTTATGATTATTTTTGTGATAATAATAGGAGTTCTTCTAATAGGTGGAGCCTTAGTCTTTAATCACTATACTAAAAGTATGGGAATAGATGAAAAAGTAGAAATTACTATTGAAAAAGGAACATCTCCATCTAAAATTGGAGAAATATTACATGATAATGGTTTAATTAGAAACGAAACATTTTATAAAGTATATTTAAAATTATTTAATGTCAGTGATTTAAAAGCTGGAAAATATGAACTTAATAAAAATATGTCTTTAGAAGAGATTCTTGCTAAACTAAAAGAAGGTAATAACTTTAATGAAGATGAAATATCTCTAACATTTAGAGAAGGTATTAATATGCGTAGTATTGCTAAAGTAATAGCAAATGGTACTGATAACACTGAACAAGCAGTATTTGACTTATTAAAAAATGAAGAATATCTAAAAAAATTAATCAATGATTATTGGTTTATAACAGAAGATATATTAAATAAAGATATCTATTATTCTTTAGAAGGATACTTATATCCAGATACATATCGTTTTAATAACAAACAAGTAACTGTTGAAGAAATCTTTAATAAATTAATTAAAAAGATGGATAGTGTTTTAACACCACTTAAAGAAAAAATAGAAAAATCAAGATTTAATGTTCATGAAGTATTAACCCTTGCTTCTATTGCTGAATTAGAATCAAAAGATAAAGAAGATTATCGTGAAAAAATTATTAGTGTTTTTGCTAATAGATTAGATAAAAAAATGAGTTTAGGTAGTGATATAACAACAAGATATTCTGTTAAATTAGATGATAAAAGAGCTTTAAAGAAAAGCGAATATGCAACTGTTAATGCCTATAACACAAGAAGTGAAACAATGGCTGGAAAACTTCCAGCAGGACCTATTGCTATGCCAAGTTCATCTAGTATTTTAGCAGTTCTAAATTATCCTGTGACAGACTATTTATATTTTATTGCCAATATTCAAACAGGAGAAACATTCTTCTATTCGAAATATAGTGATTTTGAAAAGAAAAAACAAGAACTTTCTAAAGTAAATGGTAATTACTAGGAGGATTATGGAAGAAGAAATTAAGAGAATAAAAAATTATGCTAAAGAAGAAAATATTCCTATTATGCAAGATGAGGGTATAGAATTCTTAACATCATTTATTGAAAAAAAGCAAATTAAAGAAATCCTAGAAATAGGTACTGCTATTGGATATTCGGCAATTATGATGGCAAGTGTTTCTAAAGATATTCATGTAACTACCATTGAAAGAGATGAAGAAAGATACTTAGAAGCCTTAAAAAATATTAAAAAATGTCATTTAGAAGACCGTATTACATTAATCTTTAATGAAGCCTTAAATGTTGAAATCACTGATCAATATGATTTAATATTTATTGACGCTGCTAAAGGTAAAAATATTGATTTCTTTAATAAATTTGAAAAGAATTTAAAAGAATTTGGTTATATCATTACTGATAATATGGGATTCCATGGTTATGTAGAAATGAATGAAGAAGAAATACCAAGTAAAAATATTTTAGGTATTGTAAGAAAAATTAAAGAATATATATATTTCTTAGAAAACAATATGACTTATAAAACAGTCATATATAAAATAGGCGATGGTATCGCTGTAACTGAAAGAAGGTAAAAAATGCAAGTTTTAGTTGGTTTAAATAATAGAAATATTTCTAATTATTTAAATTATACTAATTCTTTTATTATCGGATTAAAAGATTTTAGTATTAATTATTTAGAATTAGAAATAGATGAAATAAAAAAAATTAAAAAGGATTATCCAAATATTAATTTATTTGTCTCTATTAATGCTAATATTTTTAATAAAGATTTGAAAATATTAGAAAATAATTTATGTGAATTAGATAAATTAAATATCAGTGGAATAGTCTTTTATGATATATCTATTCTTTCTTTAAAAGAAAAATTAAGTCTTAAAACACCACTAGTTTGGTCACAAGAACATATGACAACAAATTATAATACATGTAACTATTTCTATGATAAAGGGTGTGAATATGTCTATTTATCCAGTGAAATAACCGAAAGTGAGATTAAAGAAATTAAAGAAAAATCTAAAATAAAGATTATTTCTTTCTTTTTTGGATATCCTGAAGTATCCTTTTCTAAAAGAAATTTATTAACTAATTATTTTCTATATCATCATAAAAATAAAGAAAAAGAAGTATATGAAATAAAAACAGATGATGATACATATCTAATTAAAGAAAATAAATTAGGTACAAGAATTACCCATGGTAAAATATTAAATGGAATTATTCCTTTTAAAAACCTAAGTGATGATGTATCTTTTGGAATATTAAATGAAGATAATATAGATCATGAATTATTTCTTAAAGTATTAGAAATCTTTAAAGATGTTTTAGAAAATAAAAAAGATTCTAAAAAAGCCCAAGAAGAAATTTCTAAATTATTTTCAAATAGTGATGATGGTTTCTTTTATAAGAAAACAATTTATAAGGTGAAAGAATGAGAAAGATAGAATTATTAAGTCCTGCAGGGGACTTAGAAAGATTAAAAATAGCCCTTTTATATGGTGCTGATGCTGTATATATTGGTGGAAAAGAATATTCCTTAAGAGCTAATGCTAATAATTTTAGTACCCGCGAAATAAAAGAAGGATGTGCTTTTGCCCATAATCTTCATAAAAAAGTATATTTAACATTAAACATTGTTTTTCATAATGAAGATATTGATGGGGTATATGATTATATCAAAGAAGTAGTAGAAGCCGGAATTGACGCTTTTATTGTTAGTGATTTATTTATTGTATCATATATCAAAAAGAACTTTCCAAATGTTGAAGTACATCTAAGTACTCAAAGTTCAGTTACTAATTATGAATCAGTATCATATTTACAAAAAGAAGGAATAGACCGTGTAGTTTTAGCAAGAGAAGTAGGTAAAGACGATATTAAAGAAATCTATGATAAAACTAAAATTGATATTGAGTGTTTCATCCATGGAGCAATGTGTACATTCTATTCAGGACGTTGCGTTTTATCCAATTACGCTACTGGAAGAGATTCCAATCGTGGAGGTTGTGCGCAAGTATGTCGTTTTAACTTTACCTTAGATGATAAACCATTTACGATGGCTGTCAAAGATTTAAATTTATCATATTATATTAAAGACATGATAGAAATAGAAGTAAGAAGTTTAAAAATAGAAGGAAGAATGCGTTCAGCATATTACTTAGCAACAGTCCTTTCAAGTTACCGAAGAATAATTGATAGTTATTATGATGGTACTTTAAATGATATTTTATTAGAAAAAGAAAATAAAATATTAAAAAGAGTATCTAATCGTGATAATTCATCTCATTTCTTCCCTAAAGAAGCAGATCTTACTGATCAATACTATTCTGGTCATTGGGAAATATCAAATCAAGATTATTTAGCATATGTTATTAATTATGATAAAGACAAAAAATTATGTGAAATATATCAAAGAAATTATTTTAAAATAGGTGATACAGTAGAAATCTTTATGCCAAGTGGCAAAGTTATTCACTTTAATGTGGATAATTTATATAATGAAAAAATGGAAAAAATAGATACTGCTAATCATGCTAATGAAAAATTATATTTTTATATTGATGAAGAGATAGAACCATCATCAATGATAAGGAGATTTTATGTTTAATAAAGAAGAAAATTTAAGTCCTTTTGCCACACTATCAAAAGATGGTGAAAGACTATTTCCTGAAGAGAGTGATTTTAGACCAATATTTTATCGTGATATAGATAGAATAATTAATTATGCATCATTTACAAGATACAAAAATAAAACGCAAGTATTTTCTTTTTACGGAAATGATAATATTCAAACAAGAATGATGCATGTCTTATTAGTAAGTAAAATAGCAAGAACTATAGGTAGATGCCTAAATTTAAATGAAGATTTAATAGAAGCCATCGCTCTTGCTCATGATATAGGTCATTCTCCCATAGGTCATGTTGGTGAAAAAATATTAAATGAAATAAGTATTAGAGAATTAGATCAAGTATTCATGCATAATATTTTTGGTGTTAGAAATTATTTGTTTTTAGAGCGTGATGGAAAAGGCGCTAATCTATCTATTCAAGTTATGGATGGTATCCTTTGTCATAATGGAGAAATCTTATCAAATATTTATAGACCAGAAAAGAAAACTAAGGAAAAATTCTTAAAAGATTATTATGATGCTTATAATATGCATAAACATAAAATAGAACTTAATCCCATGACTCTAGAAGGTTGTGTTGTAAAACTAACTGATGTTATTAGTTACTCAGGAAGAGACCTGGAAGATGCTATAAGACTAAATTTTATTTCTAGAGATGAAATACCTAAAGAAATAAAAGAAGTTTTAGGTGATAACAATCGTGATATTGTAAATACATTAGTATGTGATGTTATAAAAAATAGTAAAAATCAAAATTATATAAAATTAAGTGAAGATATTTATCAAGCGTTATCTAGTTTGGTAAAATTTAATTATGAACATATATATAATAAAGCTAATACAAAAGAAAAATTGGCTTATTATCATGATGTTTTTAATGAAGTATATAACTATTATTTAAATGATTTAAAAAATAATAATCAAAATAGTAGAATATATTTAAATTATTTAAATAAAATGGATAATGAATATCTAAATAACAAAAAAGAACAAATTGTTCTTGATTATATTGCTTTAATGACAGATGAATACTTAATAAAAGAATATGATTTAATAAAAAAATAATTAATTTGCATTCAAAATAATTTGTATAAAAAATAATTGACTTTTAAGGTCAGTTATAATATAATGTATAAGTATATTTAAGTGAGGGATAACTATGGAAAAAAATAAAACACTTTTAACTAGTCAAGGATATCAAGAATTAAAAGATGAACTTGATCATTTAATAAATGTTAAACGTCCAGAAAATATAAAAGCTATTAAAGATGCAAGAAGCTTAGGAGATTTATCAGAAAATGCTGATTATGATGCAGCAAGAAATGAACAAGCTGAAATTGAAGGAAGAATTAAACAATTAGAAAAATTACTTGAAAATGTTGAAATAATTGATAGTTTAAAACAAGATAAAGGTATTGTTAATATTGGTAATACAGTAGAAATTAAGTATATGGATGATTCAGATGATGTTGAAGAATATCAAATAGTAGGAAGTCAAGAAGCAGATCCATTTGCTTGTAAAATTTCTAATGAAAGTCCAATTGCCAAAGCTCTTCTAAATAGAAAAGTAGGAGATATCGTTGATGTCGAAAGTCCAAATGGCGTTTATCAAATAGAAATAACAAGTATTAAATAAAATCTATTGACACTAAACAATATTTTTAATAAAATAATATTGTTTAGTTATATGTCTGGCTAGCTCAGTTGGTAGAGCAACTGACTCTTAATCAGTGGGTCTAGGGTTCGAATCCCTAGCTGGACACCATATTGTAATATTATCACGAGTAATCGTGATTTTTTTTTCTTTTTTATAAAATCAAGTAAATGTATTTACATATTATTAGAAAATAATTTATAATGTAAATAGGAGATAATATGTGTTTTAATGAAGAAAAAATAGTAAATGAAATAATTCATTTTATTAGAAATTATTTTAAAGATAATAAATTAAAAGGGGTAGTTATTGGTATATCAGGTGGAAAAGATTCTGCCGTGGTTGCAACACTATTTACCAAAGCGTTAGGTCATGATAATGTTGAAGGAATATGGATGCCATGCAATTCAAATACTGAAGACTATCAAGATGCCAAATTATTATGTAATAAATTAAAAATTAATTTAAATGAATTTGATTTAACTAATATCTATAATTTATTTAATGATAATATAGATTGTAATATTAAGAAAACATCTCTTATTGATGCTAATATTAATCTTAAACCACGTCTTCGGATGACTACTTTATATTATTACGCTAGTATTTTATCTAAAACAAAAAATGGTACCTATATCGTAGCAGGAACTAGCAATAAATCAGAATTATATGTTGGCTATTTTACAAAAGGTGGAGATAATTCTTGTGATATCGAAATCCTTAGTGATTTGACTGTAACTGAAGTAATAAAAATAGGAGAATATTTAAAAATACCAGATAAAATAATCCATAAAATACCAAATGACGGTCTATCAAATCAAACAGATGAAGAAAAACTAGGTGTAACATATCATGATATAGATTTATTTATTAATAATGAATTATCTTCTATTAATATCGAAAATCAAAATAAAATAGTTAAATTACATAATAATAATCTTCATAAATTTACAAGAGCTAAATATAGAAAGGATAATAATGAAAATAGGAATATTTGTAGGTAGTTTTAATCCTCCTCATAAAGGACATATTAATATTATTAATCATTTAATAGATAATAATATTTTAGATAAAATAATTGTTGTTCCAACTGGTAACTATTGGGATAAACAAGATTTAATTGATATCAAAGATCGTATTAATATGTTAAAGTTTTTTGAATCAGAAAAAATAGTAATTGATAATAAACATAATGATATTAAATATACCTACCAAATTATGAAGGATTTTTCTAAAGAATATAAGACTGACCAATTATCACTAATTATTGGCGCTGATAATATTATTAATTTTAATAAATGGAAAAACTATCAAGAATTATTAAAGTATAACTTAATAATTATGCCAAGAAATAATATTGATATATCTAAATATTTAATAGAATATCATATTAAAAATTATTTAATTATAGATAATTATCCTTATATTGACATATCATCATCCATTATTAGAAATAAAATAAATAATAAGTATTTAGATAAAAGAGTATTAAATTATATTAAAGAAAATAAATTATATTTAAAAAGAGGTATATATGAAAATTAATAAAGTTAAATTATATGTGAATAATGATTTAAAATCACTTGAAGTATCCAAAAAACTTCAAGAAGAATTATCTAAATATCATTTTGAGATAACCAATAATAATTATGAACTTGCGATAAGCATCGGTGGAGATGGAAGTTTTCTAAGAATGGTAAGGGAAAATAACTTTAATGATAAGATATTTTATATTGGAGTAAATTCAGGAACCCTAGGTTTTTTACAAGAAATTGATATTAAAGATACCATTAATTTTGTTAAAAGATTACACGATGAAGACTATAAAATTGAAGAATTATCTTTTGAAGAAAATATTATCTATACTAATCATTATGAATATAAATATCATAGTTTAAATGAAATTGTTATTAGAAAAAGTGATTTCTCTATTTTTAAAAGTAATATATTTATCGATAATGAATTATTAGAAAACTTTAGTGGAGATGGAATACTTGTTAGTACATCAACAGGTTCTACAGCATATAACATGTCTTTTAATGGACCAATTGTATATAATAGTTTAGATACTCTTGTTTTAACACCCATCGCTCCTTTAAATAATAAAGTATATTCATCTCTTACAAATCCATTAATTGTTCCAAGTGATAAAGAAATAATTATTGTACCACATGATCAAAAATTATTTCTTATGATAGATGGAAATATTAAAGAATTAGATAATATTTCTAAAATAAAAGTTAAAACATCATCTAAAAAGATAAAATGTCTTAGAATGAATGATTTTCATTTTATTAGAGTTATTCGAAATAAAATTATCAAATAATAAATGTCAGTTTACACAAATTGACATTTATTTAAAAATGTGATATAATTTGTCAAGAAAAAAGGGGTATTATGGATATTTATAATAATATTGATTTTGATAAATTAAGGGAAGATTTGACAAATTATGTTGGTACTGCAATTAACATTATTCCTATAGCGCAATATGATTTATTAAGAATTATGAATTGTCGTGATGAAGAGTTACTATTTATTGCAAAAGAATTTAATTTTGATTTGTCAAATTATTTTTATAATATAGATAATTATAAATAGGGGGTTTTATGAATAATAGATTAAAGAAGGATAATCTAGATTCTTATTTTGTTGGATATAGCATTTTAACAAAGGGTTTAGATGAAAAAAATTTCTATGACGGTATAAGTAAATCTTTATTTATTATTAAATTATTTACTTCAAGTAGTGATGTTATTTTATATAAATTAAAAGATGATGGAGTATATTATCATTTTAATAATAGTAATAAATTATCCCGAAATATTGATTATGTTAATAGAATAATTAATTATAAAGAATTAAATATAAATAATCAAGAATATCTTAAAATTCAAAATGGTAATATTAATAAATTAATTCTCATACCAATTAGTTATGATAATCATAATTATTCTTTAGTTTTATTAGATTCTATAATAGATGATGATCAATTAAAAATATTAACAGGAGTATTAAAGAAAACACTAACTATCCTTTTATCTAAAATGGATATGTATCAAGATATTAGAAAAAAAGGAGAAAAAGATGCTTTAACAGGTTTAGATAATCGTCTTGTTTATAATAGCATGATAGAATATTTAAAGAATAATTCTAATCAACCATTTTCTTTTGCAATACTTGATTTATTTAGATTAAAATATGTTAATGACCATTTAGGTTATGCATATGGAGATATGTATATTAAAGAATGTGCTGAAATAATTAAATCTTATTTTCCTAAATATCATTTATCTAAAGATAATAATGGAAATATTACCAAAATAAAAACTGGTGATCAAGTATTCAGAATTGGTGGAGATGAGTTTGCGGTTATTTCAACAGAAAAATCTCAATATGAATTATCAAATATTATTGAGTATTTTACCAATAATGTAACTATTACTTTGCCAACAGAAGAAAATTTAATTTTAAAAATTAATTATGGTATTTCTGAAAGAATAAGTGATGAAAATCCAGAAGATGTTTTTAAAAGAGCGAATGATAATTTATCAGATAATAAAAAAATAATGTATGCAATAGTAGGTATTGAAAGAAGAAGATAGCTTCTTTTTTTCTTTTTTAAAAAAATTAGCAATCTCTATTGACAACTGCTAAAAATAGTGATATAACATAATTGTAACAAGAAAAAGAATAAATGTTACAGGTAACTAATATTATTATGAGTTATTAAAAAGGAGATGATAATTATGATGTTAGTTCCAAGAAGAGGTAATTTTGATTTATTTGATGATTTCTTTGATGAAGATGAATTCCTTCCTAAAAGAGAAAAAAATCTAATGAAAACAGATATCAAAGAAGATAAAAATAGATATCTATTGGATATAGATTTACCAGGATTTGAAAAGGAAAATATTAATTTATCTTTAAAAGATGGATACCTAAATGTATCAGCTGAAACCAAAAAAGAAGAAAAAAACAATGATGAAAAGATGGTAAGACGTGAAAGATTCTATGGTAAATGTTCAAGAAGTTTTTATGTTGGTGATAATATCCGTGAAGAAGATATTCATGCTGAGTTTAAAAATGGTATTTTAAAAGTTGAAGTTCCTAAAAAAGAAGAAATCAAAAATAAAGATACTATTAAAAGAATTGAAATTAAATAAAATACAAGATATAGATGAAATACTCTATATCTTTTATTATCATATATTAATTAATATCTAATTTTTTTACTTATTTGACATAACACCTATGTTATCACACACAACTTGAAAGAAGGTTTTTTGGTAAGAAGTAAGTAAAGTTATCGAAGAAAATGAGTCAAAGTAATTTGATTCTTTTTCTTATTATTGTTCAAAAGTAATAATTATAGTATAATGATATATGAATTGGAGGATTTATGGAACAACAATCTCTATTTGAAAATAAATTAGCAGAACCTCTTGCAGCTAGAATGAGACCAACATCCCTTGATGAATTTGTAGGACAAACTCATTTAATAGGTGAAGGTAAAATACTAAGAAGAATGATTGAAAGTGATAATATTACATCAATGATATTTTGGGGACCCCCAGGTGTTGGTAAAACAACCCTTGCAAGAATAATTGCTACAAAAACAAAATCAGAGTTTATCACTTTTTCAGCAGTAACATCAGGAATTAAAGAAATAAAAAATGTTATGGAGGATGCTGATAAAAATAAACATTTAGGAGTTAGAACCATTGTTTTTGTAGATGAAATTCATCGTTTTAATAAAGCTCAGCAAGATGCCTTTTTGCCATATGTTGAAAAAGGTTCCATTATTTTAATAGGAGCTACAACAGAAAATCCTTCATTTGAAGTAAATAACGCTTTATTATCTAGGTGTAGGGTCTTTGTTTTAAAAGAGTTAAGTGAAGAGGATATTTATTCATTACTAGAAAGAGCTATAACAGATAAAAGAGGTTATGGCGAGGAAATGATTGATATATCAGATGATAATCTAAAGTTAATTGCTAGTTTTGCTAATGGAGATGCCCGAAACGCTTTATCCATGCTTGATATGATAATAATAAATAGTGATACCAATAAAAATGGGGTAATAACTATTACCAAAGAAAGAATATTAGATAGTTTATCAAGAAAAAGTTTAATGTATGATAAAAATGGTGAAGAACATTATAATATTATATCAGCTCTACATAAATCAATGAGAAATAGTGACCCTGATGCTGCTGTTTATTGGTTATCCCGTATGTTAGAAAGTGGAGAAGATCCATTATATATAGCAAGAAGAATCACAAGATTTGCCTCGGAAGATATAGGCTTAGCGGATACCAATGCTTTAAATGTGGCTATAAATGTTTATCAGGCCTGTCATTTTATTGGTATGCCAGAGTGTTCTGTTCATTTAACTGAAGCTGTTATTTATATGTCTCTTGCCCCTAAATCAAATTCCTGTGATGTTGCTTACATGATGGCAAGTCATGATGCTAAAGAAACACTATCTGAACCAGTTCCATTAATTATTAGAAACGCTCCTACTAAGTTAATGAAAGAATTAGACTATGGTAAGGGATATCAATATGCTCATGATTCAATAGATAAACTAACTACTATGGATTGTCTACCAAAATCATTAATTGGTAAAACATACTATAATCCTGGTGTTAAGGGAAATGAAATAAAGTTTAAAGAAAGACTTGAAAAAATAAAAGAATGGAAAAGAGTACATAAGGAATTAGAAAAAAATGGAAAAACTTCAAATTAATAATAAAATAATTAATATTTATTATAATGAAATAAAAGATAATATGCCATTAATTATCAATAATAGTTATAATGATGATGGAGAAAATCTTTATAGGGAATGCCTTAATTTAAATATTAAAAATTTTATTTTAGTAAATATATCAAATATTGATTGGGATAGAGAAATGTCTCCTTGGAAAATAAAACCAATTTTTGATGATGATAATTATATGGGAGAAGCATCTAAATATCTATTAGAACTTACTGATATAATTATCCCCAAAATAGTGGATAAATTAAATATTAAACCAAGTTATTATATTTTATCAGGATATTCTTTGAGCGCTTTATTTGCTATTTATTCTTTATATAAAACTAATAAATTTACAAGAATAGTTGCAGCTTCTCCATCACTTTGGTATCCAACTTTTACAGAGTATATGAAAGAAAATAATCTTTATATACCAGATAAAATATATTTATCCCTTGGAGATAAAGAAAAAGATTCACATAATGAAATATTAAAAACAATATATGATAAAATGATTGAAACATATAATTATTTAAAAGATAAAAATATTGATGTTACACTAACTATGAATAATGGAGGTCATTTTAATGATATTGATAAAAGAGTAGCTAAAGGTATTAAAAATATTTTAGAATAGGAGAATAGTTATGAAAGAGGTTAAAGTATCACCAGAAGAACTTAAAAATATTATTGATAATAGTAAAATAATAGGTAGTGGTTTTTTTGGAACAGTATTTACATATAAAGATCATTTAATTAAACTTGATAAATCCTTATTTAAATTACTAGATATTAATGATATTAGATTTGCTAAAGAATTAATAGAAGATCATTATAAATATTCCGATCAAAGAGAAGATTTTAATGATCGAGATCAAATAGAATATTTATCAAATCATCAAAAGGATATAAAATATACTAAATTACCAGAAGGTATCGTAACTTTGAAAGAAGTTAATTCTAAAGTTAATGGTATTAGTCCTGGAATAATTATTCCATATCATAAAGATCATCAAAAATTAGAAAAATTATCTAAAAAAGATTATCAAAAAGTATTAATAGTTTTAAAAAATCTATTATTAGCAGTAAAAGAACTTGCAGATAATAGAATAGCGCAAGAAGATTTAATAGAAGCAAATTCCAAAAAAAGAGATAAATATAATGTTTTATTTAAAGAAACAACACCTCAAATTATTGATTTATCAGGTGATTTAGTAGCAGAAGGAGAATATTTTATTAATGCTAAAGAAATGTATAATCAATTAGGTCATATTATTTTTAATTTTATTGATAATCAAGATATTAAGAAAGAAGAATTAACATCCTTTGAAGAAAATAAAGAACTATTAGAAGAATTTGCAAGAAAGATATCAAAGTAGTTGAAAAAGACTACTTTTTTTGATATGATTAAAGAGTAATAAAGATAAAAAGGGATTGATGCTATTTTAGCATCTTTTTCTATAGAGAGGTTTATATGAATTGGAATGATGTTTATAAAGAAAATATAAAATTAGATAAAATGTTTTATGATAATCCAAGCATTGATATAATTAATAAAAATAAATTAGAATTACTTGTAGAGTTTTCTGAGTTTGCTAATGAAACAAAATGTTTTAAATATTGGAGTAGTAAAACTCCTAATAAAGATATGATGTTGGAAGAATTAGCTGACTGTTTTATTATGACTTTAAGTTTTTTTAATCATTTAAAATTAGATTTAGATATTAATAATTTTAATTTAGATAAAGATAATATAAATTTATTCTTTAAATTATATAAATTAGGGGTATCTTTTATTGATAAAGAAAGTGATATAATAATTAAAGATATTTTTAATACATTATTAAATATTGGTTATAATTTAAATTTAACTGATAATGATATGATTACTTCATGTCTTAATAAAATAAATAAAAATAAATTAAGAATAAAGGATGGATATTAATGAAAGATTATATTATTGTAGAAATAATCCCTAATAAAATAATTAATGGTGATATAATACAGTTACAAGCGTTAAAAATAAAGAATCAAAAAATAATGGATCGAATGGATTATAGATTAAATTATGAACTAATTAATAATCCTGATTTAATAGATATGATTAGTTATGATAAAGATATGTTTATTTATACGAAAAAGAAAGATTTAATTATTAACGAATTTAAAAAGTTTGTGGAAGATATGGATATCTTTATTATTGATAATAATTATACAAGAAATTATTTAAAGAATATTAAAAATAATTTAGTATCTATTTTTGATTACTTAGATATTCCTAATAATGATGAATCATTTAATGAATTAATAAAAAAATATCAATTAGAAAATTCAAATCATTTAGTAGATTTATTATACGAAGCTATCACGTTTCATGATGCTTAGAAAGGATAATTATATGTATGTTAAAGTATTAGTCGAATTATCAGCTTTTAATATTGATAAGATGTTTACATATCATGTACCTAATGAATATATTAATGATATTAAAATAGGTATTAGAGTATTAGTACCATTTAATAATCAAGAATTAGAAGGTTTTATTTTAGAAATTGATAATGATTATGAAGATCCATTTGATATTAAAGATATAATTAAAGTTATAGATAGTGAAGTAATATTAAATGATGAATTATTATTACTAGGTAAAAAGATAAGTCATGATACTTTATCAACATTAATTAGTTCCTATCAAGTAATGTTACCTCGTGCATTGAAAGCTAAAAATAAAAGTAAAATAGGTATTAAATATCAACAAATTGTTGAAATAGATAATTTAAATATTGATTTAACTGATAAACAACAAGAAATAATTAATAAAATTAATGAAAAAGGAAGATGCCTTTATAGTGAATTAAAGAAGATTAATTCATCAGTAGATACGTTGTTAAAAAAGGGTGTTTTAAGAAAAATAGAAGTAGAAGAATACCGATTAAATATAGATGATAATTACAAGTATGTTAAACATAAATTAAATTCTGATCAAGAAAAAGTATTTCATGAAATAAAAAATAATTTTGGTAATAATAAACATTTTTTATTACATGGAATAACTGGTAGTGGTAAAACAGAAGTATATATGGAATTAATGGAAGAAGTAATTAAAAATAATAAAAAGTGTTTATTATTAGTTCCAGAAATTACTTTAACTAATCAAATTGCCAAAAGAATTATGGCAAGATTTAAGAACGTTGCCATCCTTCATTCTGGTCTATCAGAAGGAGAAAAATATGATGAATATAGAAAAATTAAAAGAGGGGAAGCGAATATCGTAATTGGAGCAAGAAGTGCTGTTTTTGCACCACTTTCTAATATCGGTATTATCATAATTGATGAGTGTCATACAAGTAGTTATTATCAAGATGTTATGCCAAGATATGATGCAGTGGAAGTTGCAAAAGAAAGATGTTTGTATCATAGTTGTCCATTAGTTTTAGGTACAGCTACACCAACCATTGATATGTATGCAAGAGCAACTAAAAATATTTATCAATTATTAACTCTTGATAAAAGAGCAGGAGATGCTATTCCTCCTAAAGTAATAATTACTGACATGACAAAAGAAAAAAAAGTAGGAGATACGTTCTTTTCAGAAACACTAGTTAATAAAATTAAAGAGAGATTATCTCATCATGAACAAGTTATATTATTACAAAATAGAAGAGGATATTCTAGTACCATTATGTGTACTAATTGTGGACATACCATGAAATGTCCCAATTGTGATATTACCTTAACTTATCATAAAAATAAAGATATTATGAGATGTCACTACTGTGGTTACGCTACTAAAAAAATGATTAAATGTCCAAAATGTGATAGCAAAGATATTAAAGAATTAGGGTTAGGAACAGAGAAAGTAGAAGAAGATTTACATAAATTATTTAATGAAGCTAGAATAGTTAGGATGGACTATGATACCACAAGTAAAAAAGGATCTCACGAAAAAATATTAAATGCTTTTGGAAATTTAGAATATGATATTTTACTTGGTACACAGATGATTGCTAAAGGTCTTGACTTTGATAAAGTAACCCTAGTTGGAGTTATATCATGTGATAATTCTTTATTTATGCCATCATATAAAAGTAGTGAAGATACCTATAATTTACTAAACCAAGTATCAGGAAGAAGTGGAAGAAGAAGTGTTCAAGGAGAAGTAGTAATTCAAACATATAATCCTGATCATTATGCGATTGAACTATCTTCAAAAAATGATTATTTATCTTTTTATAATAGAGAAATGGAAGAGCGAAGAGAAGGTAAATATCCCCCTTATTACTATTTATCGGAAGTAATAATTAAATCTGTTGATTATGAATTTTTATCACGTGAAGTTAATAAAATAAAAACTCTTTTAATTAATAAATTACCTGATAAAATAATCATTGGTCCTATGATGTTATATCCCTTTAAAGTAAATAATGTTAATCGTTTTGGAATAATTATTAAGTATAAAAAAGAATTAGATTTAAAGGAAATATTAAAAGGTTTAATAGATCACTATAAAGCTAATAGTAAAATAAAAATCGAAGTATCTTTTAATCCAAGAGATATTTAGAATAATTATAAATTAAGCACATATAATAATATAGATGGTTATAGTTGTTAACTATAAGATCAAGCACAAATGTGCTTTTTTTGTATGATAATTTATAATATTAAGTGCAACACTTGTAAATAAAATTTAAAAAAAGTCCATTTAGGACCTCGTGTTATATTGTAATTGACTAAAAAAACATAGAACGGAGGTTTTACTAAATGAACTATAATCATATTACCATAAATGAAAGGACTTGTATATATCAATTCAAGCAAATGGGTTTATCCGCAAGAAAAATAGCTGAAGTTTTAAATAGGTCACCTAGCACAATTTCAAGAGAATTAAAAAGAAATTTCTGTGGATATAGATACAAATATTTGCCACATAAAGCTCAGGAAAAGTATGAAGCAAGAAGAATTAATTGCCATCGAAAAGAAATAATAACTGATGAAATAAAAGAATATATTGAATCTAAGATATTTATACATTGGTCTCCAGATCAAATTATAAATAGAAAAGAAAAAGCTAAGCCTGAATTACCATCCGTTTCTACAATATATAGATGGATTAATCTAGGTTATATAATTAAAGGTGATAAAAAGAAATTAAGAAGGCAAGGTAAATTTAAGAGACCCGCTGAAACAAGAGGACGTTTCAATATTGGTAAAACTATCAAGAAAAGACCTAAAGAAGTATATAACAGAAATAATTTTGGCCATTGGGAAGCAGACACGGTAGTATCAGGTAAATTAGATAATAGAACACTAAAAAGTAAATATTGCTTTGTATCATTAGCAGAAAGAAAAACACGACTTTATTTGGTAAAATGGATACCTGATAGAACAGAAGAGACTGTAACAAAAGCAATAATAGAGTTATTAAAGAATTTTCCAAAAGAAGCAGTTAAAACAATTACATGTGACAGAGGGAAAGAATTTGCTGGTTGGAAGAAAATAGAAGAAGCGCTACAAACCAGCATGTACTTTGCTGATCCTTATTGTGCATGGCAAAAAGGAACAAATGAAAACTCTAACGGATTATTTAGAGAATTATATCCTAAATCTATGGATTTATCTAAAACAACAGAAAAAGAAGTACAAAAAAATCTTGAACTTCTTAATAATAGACCAAGGAAATGTATCGATTACAAAACTCCAAACGAGTATTTTAATGAATGTTTATTAAAATGTTGCACTTGAATTGACAATTTATCGTATAAAAAAATAATAAAAATATATAATATAAATGAAGTAAAAATAAGAGTCCAAATATCAATGTTTTTTTAAGAAAAATTGTTAACAAATGATGTTTTTGTTGGTTTTTTTTTTTACATAAAAAATACAAAAAAATATTAATAAAAAAATTGTATAAAAAAAGTGTAAAATGTATTGCATAGTTAAAATATTTATGCTAGTATAAAGTCGAAATTAGGGTTTTTATGCCCAAAAAATAAGATTTTTAGTAGAAAAAAATTAATTCTACGTATGTTGGAGGAGAAAATGAATAAGAAAATTTTGTTTGTTATTTTAATGGCAATTTGTTTTTGTCAATTTAATGTAAAAGCGATGGAAGAAAATATCGTAAACGGTACTGAAACAGTACAAGAAAATGATACAGTTGACAAGGAAAATGAAGAAATAGTCCTCAATAAACCTGGATCAAATAGTGGAACTATGAATAGTCCAAATGATCTTGGATTTAATGCGAAAAACATAGATTCTGAAAGTAATATTGAGGATGAAGAAAAAGAAACAACTACATCTTCTTCCAATGAGAAAACAAGTAATTTAGAAGAAGATTCTTCTGAAAATACAAGTACAGAAAATAAAGAAAATACCGATGTTACTCCTAATAATATAGAAGAAACTACCAAAGAAATTGATAATAATAATACCAAAATAATTGATAATGGTAGTAATGAAAATACTAGTGATATCGGTAATAGTAATAACGAAATAAATGACAATAGTGCAAGTGAAAATACTAGTGATGTTGGTAATAGTGATAATGAAATAATAGATAATAAAGATGGTGAAATTAGTAGCGAAACACCAAAGGATTTACCTGAAACAACAGATAACAATAATGATGTTTCAAGTGAATCTGATAGTGGTGAGACAATAGATGAAAATGACGAAAATATAATCGGTAATTCTCTATATCAAGTAATATTTACTTATGACACATTTGAATATAGTATTCTTGGTGGAAAAAGTATTTTAGCTTCTAAATTAACCAATGAATTAGGAATTAATATTTCCTTTGATGATATCTATGAAATTTTAACAAGTAATAATGAAATATTAGAAATTACAAAACAAGAAAATGATTACTTAATTAAAAGTATAAAATCATTTGACACTGAAGAAAAATTAATAATACATACAAAAAATGGTGAAGAATACATTATTAAGGTAACTGATCCTGCTGGTGATGTTCCAGATCATTCGAAAACACTTACACCAAATCCAACATATGATGAAGATGGAAATATCATTTATCTAACTGATGAAAATGGTAATTATGTTTTAGATGAAGATGGAAATAAAATTATTAAAGGTGATGGAACTTATAAATTAAGTTTAACAGTTACAGGAGAAGCTGATGTAAAAAATAATAATACCAAAGCTAATGTAGTTGTTATTCTTGATACATCTGGTTCAATGAATTACATTGCTGATAGTACAGGTGGTGCTCACAGTGCTGGAAATAATAGTATTGGAAAATATGGTAGTGTAAATAATCAATATCGTAGGTTATATTACAACTATGATGGAAAATATTATCCTGAAGGTGATGGACCACAAGATACCCAAAGACATAATAATGTTTATTATTCTTATCAATATTATAACAATGGAACAGTTGACTGGGAATCATATACAGGTACAAGATATAATTTTGCAAATGATAAAACAAGATTGGAAGTTGCTAAAGAATCAATCAATGAATTAATAGACACATTGTTAGCACAAAATAATCAAGTATCTGATTTAGTAGAAATATCCTTTGTAATTTTCAATAAGTATGGAGAATATGTAAGTCCTAATAGTGCAACAGGAAATGGATGGACAAGCGGAACAAATGGTGAAGCATTAAAAAATCTTGTAAATCAAGAATTAGCACTTGATGGAACAAACTGGGATGATGGTTTATACAAAGGAAGACTTCTTGCTAATGCTAAAACAGATAATGATAATACTTATATAGTTTTCTTTTCAGATGGTGAACCAACCTACCGTAATTCAGAAGTTGGAAGCGCTACATCACATACGCATGGTAGTAGTGTACATGGAAATGGTGGTAGTGATAATGCTGGATATAATAGAAACGCTGCTTATTACGAAGCTAAAGAAATTTATAATACAAATACAAATACAAAAGATGTTAAATTTTATAGTATCTTTGCATATGGGTCAAATGATGGCAAGACTTATATGAAGAATTTAACAAGTTATGGTAATTATGGAAATGCTAATCATGCTAATTCTGTTGAAAATGAAAAATTATATTTTCAAGCTGATAACACAACAGCAATTAGAAATGCCTTTAAAGAAATTGCTTCATCAATTGCCAATGCTACAGGTATTGGAGAAACATCAATTACTGATGGAACAACAAGTGAAGTAAAAATTTCATCAACTGATAGTGAAGGTTTATTAGATGTTGATGATGAATCATTTGAATATTACTTATCATGGAATGTTAATAAAAATACTAATGACAATAATTATTCATTTAGTATGTATAATGGTGGTAGTGTTAAAAACTATACTGTTAGTGAATCAAATGGTAATATTACAATAACTGATGATAGTAATAACGTATCTACTTATAAAGGTAGTATTGAAACAAATAATAATGTTAATACTTTAAAAATTTTATGGGGTTCTAAAAAAGAAACTATTGCTACTCAACCATTTTATATGGCAGCACCACAAGCAACATTTGATGGTAAAAAAGTAGATTGGAATTTAACAAGTTTAAATACTTTATTAAATGGTGTAACATATGAAGTAACTTTTGATGTATGGCCTAGTCAAGCAACATATGATTTAATTGCGGATTTAAAAAATGGTACAGTAACTTATGATAGTTTAAACCCAGATGTAAAAAAATATTTAAAGAAAACAAATGATGGTGATGATGATAAAGTAGCAACATATACTCTTTTAACAAATACCATTGGAAAAGCTAATTTAACATTTACTGATGCAAGACCTAATGGTATATCAGGTACAGTTGGATATGATCAACCAGAACCTGTTGGAACATCAGTTTCTGAAATGCTTGCAATTACTAAAATTTGGAATGATGCTTTTAATGGAACAGAAAACGAAGAAAATGTTATTCCATATATTCAAAGAGATGATAATAGTGAATGGTACCAAGTAACCTTAACAAAGGATAACAATATTTGGACAGGATCAGCTTATATCTCAGCTGGTATTATAACAGTTCATGATGGCGAAGTTGTTATCAAACTTCCTGGACATGATTATTCATTTTCTGAAAGTGGAGAAAATGCATATCGTTGGGAAATTGATACATCTATTATTCGACCAATGTTAATCAATAATGAACTATCAATATTGATTCGTGAAAAGGAATTAGCAACAGGTGAAACATGCACAACTGGTCAATATGAAATTGATGGCGCATGTTATAGCGTTGGAGTTGTTGAAAATGGAAAAGTATCTCTTACAGCAACTAATGATAGAAAAAGTAATTTAAATATTATTAAAGCAGTTGATGGCGAAAGTGCAAATGAAGATGATGAATTTGAATTTACTATAGTTGTCAATGATAAACAAATTGAAGGTACTGATGAAGATTTATGGTTCTCAGTTAATAAAGATGGATTTATAGATGTTGATAGTAGAATTACAGGTAATGCTTGGACAAAATATGTAAATTCAAGAGGAGAAATTTATTATCACGCTCCAAATAAAACAGTATTAAATATTAAATTAAAAGCTGGAGAAAATATTCGTTTTACAAACCTTTCTTCTGAAACTGATTTTACTATTACAGAATCTGATCCTAGTGGAAAAAATTATGAATTTATAGGTGCTGATTATGAATCAGTATATGGTAGTGCAACTACATCAACTAATGAAACTATTGATGTAAATAGTAGTACTAGAACAGTAGAAGGATTAGTAAGTAATACTAATACAACCTATACTGTAACAGTTAACAATAAATATGAACTTATTAATGTTAATGTAATTAAAGTATGGGATGATGCTAATAATAAGGATAATTCTCGTCCAACTATTACTTTTAACTTAACTGACAAAGATGGTAATAATATATTAGATGATAATAACGAACCATATACATTAACACTAAATAGCTCAAGTGTAGATAGTACAGATGCAAATAAATGGATAGGTTCATTTACAGGTTTAAAAAGATTTGATGAAAATGGAAATGAAATCGAATATTATGTTAAAGAAGTAGAGGTTGATGGATATGTTTCATCAACACCAGTAAGAGTTCAAAAAGATGGAGTTGTTAATGTAACAATTACCAATAAAAAAGTAATTGATATAACAGTAACAAAGGTATGGGATGATCATAATGATTATGATAGTATTAGACCTATCACAATTGATGTAATACTTACTGGAACAGAAACATCAAGAAAGACATTATCAGAAGAAAATTCTTGGACGTATACATGGAATAATTTGCCAAAGTATGATTCAAATGGACAAGAAATAAATTATAGTATATCTGAAGTTTATACTGATGTAATTACAGCTAGCGTTGATAGTGCAGTAACTTATGCTGCTCAAGTATTAGGAAATGCCGTTGAAGGATTTACCGTAAAAAATACCCACACACCATTAACGGAAAGAACTGTTAAGAAAGTATGGAATGATGCAAATAATCAAGACGGTAAGAGACCTACAAGTTTAGTAGTAACATTAAGTGATGGACAATCAGTAACACTTAATAAAAAAAATGAATGGACAGCAACTATTACAGGTTTACCAGTATTTAATGGTAATCAAAAAATCGTATATACTTGGAGTGAAGCAAGTCTTCCAGAAGGATACGAATTAACAGACACAAGTGTTAACGGATTAATTACAACTTTAACAAATAGTTATGAAACAGAAGAAACAAAAGTAACTGTAACTAAGATATGGTCAGATTCAAACGACCAAGATGGTAAGAGAAAAGATGTAAACGCAACTGTACAATTATATAAGACAGTTGGTGAAACAAAGACCGCTGTAGGAGACTCAGTAAATGTAGGAACTGCAGATAACTGGTCAAATACATGGGAAAATCTACCAGTATATGAAGGTGGCGTAAAGATAGTTTACTCAGTAGAAGAAACATTATCAGAAAACACTGAATATACAAAATCAGGTGATACTGTTACTTTAACTGCAACTAAAGATAACTCAGGTACAATTGAAATTACTAATAGTTACACTACAGAAGAAACAAAAGTAACTGTAACTAAGGTATGGAATGATACAAACGATCAAGATGGTAAGAGAAAAGATGTAAACGCAACTGTACAATTATATAAGACAGTTGGTGAAACAAAGACCGCTGTAGGAGACTCAGTAAATGTAGGAACTGCAGATAACTGGTCAAATACATGGGAAAATCTACCAGTATATGAAGGTGGCGTAAAGATAGTTTACTCAGTAGAAGAAACATTATCAGAAAACACTGAATATACAAAATCAGGAGATACTGTTACTTTAACTGCAACTAAAGATAATAGTGGAACAATAGAAATTACTAATAGTTACACTACAGAAGAAACAAAAGTAACTGTAACTAAGATATGGTCAGATTCAAACGATCAAGATGGTAAGAGAAAAGATGTAAACGCAACTGTACAATTATATAAGACAGTTGGTGAAACAAAGACCGCTGTAGGAGACTCAGTAAATGTAGGAACTGCAGATAACTGGTCAAATACATGGGAAAATCTACCAGTATATGAAGGTGGCGTAAAGATAGTTTACTCAGTAGAAGAAACATTATCAGAAAACACTGAATATACTAAGTCAGGAGATACAGTAACACTTACTGCAACAAAAGACAACTCAGGTACAATAGAAATTACTAATAGTTACACTACAGAAGAAACAAAAGTAACTGTAACTAAGGTAT
>CAMVAF010000009.1 GCA_947165365.1 uncultured Clostridia bacterium
CTCCTTTATTTTATACATTTATCACACAAACCATTAATAATGATATGTTCTTTACTTGGTTTAAAATGATGTTTCATAATAATATGACTTGATAATTCACCAATACAATCACAATCTATATGTACCATACTACCACAATTATTACATTTTAAATAAAAATGATTTTCCTGATGACATTCTTCTAAATATTGATAATAGGTTATATTATCATTACCAATATCTTTACTTAATCTATTATCTTTAACTAATTTATCAACAAAACGATAAATTGTAGTTAATCCAACATTACCATTTAATTCTTGATATAAATCTTTAATAGTGAATTCCTTCTTTTGTTTTTTTATAACATTCATGATAACATCTTTTTGTTTAGTATTATAACCCATATAATCATCCCTTTCAATTTGAAAATGATTTTCATATTAGATTATACATTTAAATAAATATTTTTGCAAGAAAAAAGATCAAACTTAGTATTTGACCTTATTATTTATATAATTATATCATTCTTGTGAACCAAAATCAGGATTCCAATTAGCAAAACCTGCTAAACTTTCATCTGTTTGATGATAAAATGGTGTATCTTTATCTAAAGCATCTATTTTATTCATATCTTCTTCA
Source organism: uncultured Clostridia bacterium (assembly GCA_947165365.1). GTDB lineage: Bacteria > Bacillota_I > Bacilli_A > RF39 > UBA660 > RUG12783. The sequence continues at coordinate 622 of CAMVAF010000009.1, forward strand.
CTTAATTCAAAATCAAAAATATTTAAATTATTAAACCTATTTTATCGATTTATATAATCTTGAAAAATATCCCTCTTTAAGAAGTAATTCCTGATACTTTCCTTGTTCTTTAATAGAACCATTTTCTAATACATAAATGGTATCAACATCCTTGATTGTCTCTAATCGATGCGCAATTATAATTAACGTTTTATTTTTTAAGTATTTTAAAACATTTTCCATAACTAATTTCTCTGTTATATTATCAAGTCCTGATGTTGCCTCATCTAAAATTATTATTTTAGATTCATCAAAAAATAATCTTGCTAATGCAACACGCTCTCGTTCTCCACCAGATAAACGGATTCCTTTTTCACCTAATTCCGTATCTAGTCCATCACTTAACTTTTCATAAAAATGATCTAAACATACTAGTTTTAACACTTTGATTATTTCTTCATCACTTATTGTTTTATCAAATACTAAGTTTTCTCTAAGTGTTCCATCAAATATGGGTACATCCTGTGATATATAAGTTACATTATCATAAAAAGAATTTAAGTTTATCTTAGATAATTCCTTATTATCAATTAAAATATTACCATTATGATATTTTATTAATCCCATAATTAATTTAATAATTGTTGATTTACCACTGCCTGATTCCCCAACTAATGCAATTGAAGAATTAGCTTTTATTTTAAAAGATAAATTATTAATTACCATTTTTTCATTATTATATCCAAAAGATACATTTTTAAATTCAATATTACCATCAACTCTTTTTAAAATATCACCATTATTAAGTGATAAATCATCTTTTAAATCTAATAATTCCATATATTTTTTTACAGTTACTTTATTTAATTTATAATCAACATACTCCACATTAAAGATTGCAATTGGTTCATAAGCTTTTCCAAGTAAAGTTATAATTGTTACTACAGCGCCTACTGATAAATTAGAATTAAATACTGCATAACCTAAAACAATTATTTGTAAAATATGAACTATTAAAGCAAAAGTAGTAAAGAAAATTTCATGAACTAATTTTATCTTTGTTTTACCATCAACTATATTTTTTATACCATCTTTAGTAATTTTAATTTCTGTATCATACATTTTATTAGTTCTAAAGATAACTAATTCCATAAAACCTCTAATTAAATGTTTATTTAAAAACTCTTGATTTAATAATATTTTTTCTTTTAATTTATATAATCTTTTTAATAATATATTAGAAATAACTATAACTAAAATATATCCTAAAAAGACAAATAAAACATATTCTTTTTTTACTCTATAAATAAATATTAAACTAAATAACGCTGTTGGTAATAACCATCTAAATAATTTAAACCAAAAGTCCATTAAGATATCTCTAGATGCTAAAGAACCATCTTCTACTTTTTGTGATAACTTTCCTGTACCTATTTTTTGATATTCTAAATAATCAATAGTCGTCATCTTCTTTAATGATTGTAATTTAAAATCTAAATATAATTTATTTTTTAATTGTTGTTCAGGATAATTATCTATATAACCTAAAATAGTTGATATAATAAGTAAAATCCCATATATAACCAAAGGCATCAAAGTTAATGTTTTATATTGAAAAGCATCTAATATTTTTTGATAATAAGTAACTCCATATAAATCTAAAAAATTAATAACTATTCCTATTAATACATAAAATATTATCATTTTTTTATTATTTTTAATAACTTCTTTAAATAATTTCATACATTTCCCTTCTTTCAAATTTATTTGTGGTATTAAAAAAGAACCTCCTTTCATGAACAACAAAAACTACCACAAAATTTTTGTGTTTTTTGTCATTCATAAAGAGATTCTTAGGTTCTCATCATTACTAACCTCACTTATATAAGTGTCACGGTAATAAAACGCGAATAACTAATTGATTTATTACAATAATAATATATCAAAATATTTTAATATTGTCAAATTTAGCACCTTTTTATAAAAATCAATTATGCTTTTTAATATTTTTAAATAATGCTAGAAACACATTGATTAGAGTTATTACTTCAAATACAATAGCAATATATGATTTATATACTATTGCATATATTAACCAACATATTGCTGATATAACACCAACTATTCTTATCTTATTTTCATCATTTGATAAGAAAGATATTATAACTATTGTTGATGCTATCATAGGAAATATCGAATATATATTTTGAAAATTCATGATATTAATTATTAATAGAATAATTACAAAAAATATTGATACTAAATACTTGTTTTTTAATTTATATTTATCAAATAAATATATAGTAACAAGGGCAAATAAACCAATTAAATTACATATAGCCCCAGTAATTCCATTTAATAAATAATAATGAATCGTAAAAAATATATAAGCTATTATTTCCATAAATAATATTTCTTTCTTATTCTTCCTAAAATAACTTAATGCTAATGTACCATAACCAATAGCACCAATAAATTGAGTTATTATCATATTTATATCCATATTCCATCACCTTTATTTAATTATACATTTTATTTTATTAAAATAAAATATATATTACAAATTTATTAATTTATTATTCATTTACCTATTTAAATTTCACTTTTTTATATCAAGAATTATTTTATTTGCCCAAGTTCTAAACTTAATCGCTTTTTTTAGAATTAACTCTAAATTCAATAGAAATAATCATATCAAGATTATAGTATGAATATACTCTTTTAACTGAACGGTTTCCTTCTTTTTGAACTTGTGCAATTTTTGCACAAGTTGAATTTTCTTCTAATTCATCATCACTATAAATATTACTAATATGTTTAATAATACCACTTCTATCAATAGAAAATAATTTTGTTAATACTTCAACGTTTAACCAAACATCTTCATTATCAAGTAATACTTCAACTTGTATATTTCCATCTTCATCATTATAAAAATAATATATTTTTTTCATTTCCAACTATTTTATCAGTCATTGTAACCTCCCTTTACATAATTATTCATCAACTATTTGAACTATTTTTTGTTTAAAAGAAAACTCACGTTTTCCATTATATATTGGATTTTGTGAGTTTATTTACCACAACACTGTTTATATTTCTTACCTGAGTCACATGGAATAATTTACAATTTTTGAGTAATTTTTTCCTTTTAAATTGGCTTTTTTTATTTTAAAAATGCAATTTTTTGTTGAATAATTGTAAGTTTTTATTCAACAACGTATCTAATAACGTATCTAAAAAAATTGATTTAAATTCTGTCTGCATATGGCAATGACTTTATAAAATTTTCAATATAATTATAATCAACTTTACCATCAGAAGTAGTCGGTAATTTTATTTTTGTTTGTTTAATTTTTCCTTGATTAAATTTTATTCCATAATTGTATCTAAAATTTTCCTTATTAATAATTGTCACAAAAAACAAACCAATATATTTATTCATTTTAAATTTTGGAATTAGCAACTCAACATGATCTGATGCTGAAAAACAATTCTCTTGATATGTACAATAGCCTAAAACAGCGCTATCAACAGTTAGAACATTTCCTTGTTCAGTAAAACAATCATAATATCCTGCTATCCCGTTATTTTTTGCTTGTGTTGTAACATATGGATATTTGCCTCTACCTATTTCCTCTAATTTTGTTAATGGTGTTGTAGAAGATCCTGTAACATCGAATAAATCTTCAATTTTGAAATATTTCCAATTAGTAATATCAATTTTTTTGTTTGATGATTCATTATTTGTAGTAATAACATTTATATCCACATTATCTACCCACTTTGGTAAAGAATCCGGTAAAATTATATCAGCTAATGTTTTGTTTGCTTGTCTACCATAATTGTACTTATAGGCATTAAATTTTATTGCAGTGCACCAAAACAATTTTTCTTTTTTTGTCATCTCATATTTAGGCGTTAAAACAAATAAATCTCTTCCACTATAATATGGTTTTTCTTGCAAAAATGTAGATAGAACACTACCACCCGCAGCACAACTAATAGTTCCTGCTGGTTGTGGTTCAATACCATCTATTAATTTTACTCTAGCAGATACTCCATTATTTTCTGCAGTTCTTGATACAAAATTTACGTAATCTGGATCATTGTCATCTGCAATTTCACAATTAATCAATTCTAAATCTACACCGTATCTTACGTCAAAAATATCGCTAACTCTCATTTTCGCCATCTCCACTACACACTAAATATCCCAAATATTCAGCAACAGTTTTCTCAAAATCTTTCTGAGATAACTTAGAATAATCAGTTTCCATATATGCTTCTGCCAACCATTCGTCTGAAGCAGATACTTTTTTATTTACTGATAAACCAATCTCTTCTTTTCTATTTCGATATAACTCAAGCCATCTTTTCTCAACATTTTTCCATGAATCTTTATATTTTTCAACCCTACCTAGGTTTTTTCTTTTTTCAAATCCATCATCTTTATAATAACCAAAGAAAGTAGTTTCATTAGGTGATTTATCATGTCTAACTCCCAAATTAAATATCATACAACAAGCAACAACATTTGCTCCTGGATAAAACATATCAGATGGTAGTGAAAAAACTGCATCTAATGTATTTTCTTCAAGCATTTTTTCTTTAAAGATTTTTATATCACCCTTTGTTCCAATAGCACATTGCATTGGTAAGAGAACAGCTAATTTTCCTCTTTTTAATAGATTTGCAATATAATATACATAATGTAATCCTTTAGATGGATCAGTTGTTGTTTTACTATCCCAAGTTTCAACGTACTTTTGATTTGACTGTTTTCTTGTTGCATTATATGGAGGATTCATTAGTACAGTATCAATATTTGCTGCTTTAATCCATTCTTCATTATCGAACATGCTTCCTTGCTTTATATTTGAATTTCCATCACCATGAATTAACATGTTCGTAGTTGATAATCCAAATGCAACATCTTCATATTCTATTCCATAAATTTGGTTTAATTTTACATTGTCTTTTTCTGCTTTTGTATCACAATCATCCATAGCTTCAGTCATAGCTCTAACTAAAAACGCACCACTTCCACAACATGGATCTAACACTCTTGAATTTCTATTAACATTTAAAACATGACACATAAACTGAGTAATATGATCTGGTGTAAATGCTTGATTCTTATCAGCTTTACCAACATATTTATTAAATGTAGTAAAGAATAGATTTAATAAATCTTGACCTTGAGTACTTTGATCATTTATATAAGGCAATATATCTTTTTCAATTGAAGTTAATATTTCGGTCATTTGCTCATTTGTTAATTCCCTAACATCTTGTGAGCTAAGAACATTTTTGTCCAGCAGTACAAGTTTTTCTGCTTTATTTATATTATCATTTAATAGTTTTTCAAGTTTTTCTCTTACACCAGCTATTACTTGACTTGTTGTTAAATTATTATAAACTAACCCGTTTTTTAACGCTAATAAACAGGTACCAACAAACTGGCTCCTTATTTTTTCTTTTATTCCATATTTGTGTAACAATTCATTTAAATTATATGTATTTTGTATTACTTTTAACTTGTCATTTTTAGTACCAAAATAAATGTTTTCATATTCATCAAATGATTTTATTTTTCTTTCATCATCAATATTATTTTCAAATGAAATTCTTAAATCATCACCATACCAAACTTTGATTCTATCATCATTTGTATTTGCCAATATAGCTATTATTTTATTATTACTCAATTCCTTTTCGCAATTAATATATGTCTGTATTTGTTTTATAAGTTCTTCATTATTCCACTTGCTAAAATCATCTTTTGTTTCTACTAAAATTGATATTTTATCATTTGAAAATCTTAAATCGATAAATTGATAGACTCTGCCGGAACTATTTTCTTGATAATCATCAACATTTTTACCTATTTTACTCAATGCCTTTTTATAACTAAATTCTTCATTTTCAATATTGCTTGTCAAATATTTTTCACCTATCGTTGATATAATCCTACTTCTTTTCATTTTCTTTTCACTACTCCTTTTTTACATTCATATAAATCCATAATATCAACCATTTTTAAATATTCTTTAAAATCTATTACTACCACATAGTCTTGACCATTTTTTGTAACTCGCAGTGGTTTTTTAGACTCATGAACTTTTTTAAATAATTTTGCAGCTTTTCCTTTGTTAAAATCTCTTGAAAGTGCCATGTCCTCAATATACTTATTTATTTCTTGCATATACACCCTCCTATTATTCTTATAATAATTATATCAAATGTAAGTACATTTGTAAATATAATTGTAATGACATTTTTAAGAAAAAAAACGTATCTAAATCGTATCTAAAACAAAAAAATTGCAATTTCTTGCAACTTTTAATAATTTAGCAAATCCTTCGCAAACCCTTATATTTATTGGGTTTGAAGGCTATTTACCACAGCACTGCTTATATTTCTTCCCACTACCACATGAAGTATTTTAGCTAGTATTATAGGTATTATCCATATTACTAGTATTTCCTTTATTTCCAACAATAATAGTATTGGTAACATTAGTATTATTTGATACTATTTTTACTCATTTTTATAATAAATATTTAAATTATGCGAACAAAATGCCAACATTTTTAGCATACTGTTTGCATTGTTATCTGCAAATTAATTATACAATGATTATAAATACTAAATCAATATATTTTTACATTAATAAATAGAATAAAGTAGTATGTAATTTATTCATTTTATGAAATAAAATAAAACTATATAAATCTTATAAATAAAAAAAGAGTTATTACATTATTTTAAAAATAATAAATATTTAAAAATTTAATTTACTTAGTTGCCAGATTTTTAATTAATTCAATAACCTTATTTTTATCTGATTGTGATAAAGAATAAAACTCTTCTAACTCATTTGATTTCCCAACTAAATAATCAATAGAACATCCAAGTACTTCACTTAATCTATAAGCGATAGGCAATGAAGGAATTCTAACTTTTTGTTCATATGCTTCAATAGAAGAAGTGCTAACTCCTACTAGATGTTGTAATTTTACTTGTGAATATCCTTTCTTTAAACGCAATCCCTTAAGATTTCCCATGTCTATTTTATCCTTGGAAATTCGGAATTCATCCTTATTGTTTCTCATAATATCACCACATATTATTATGAATAAAAAAAACAATAATAATTCTTACACCAAGTAAGAGTTTTGTGATATAATTATAATTGAAGGAGTGATTTTATGGATTTCGATAGAAATTCTGCCAAAAATTTAAATAGTAAAGAAGCCAATAAAATACTTATTATGAGTGGGCTTGCATTTTATATTATTAGTGGATTATTTTTAGTAATTGGCATAATTTCATTAATTGGTGGAGCTGAAGAACCAAGTATAGTATTATTTATTTCAGCATTCATACTTGCCATAATAGGCATTAAGAATTTATTTCTTAGCAAAGAAAAGAAAGAAAAGTTTTTAACATCAAAACTAGTATCATCGGCAATAAAAGAAGAGAAGAAAAAAGGTCAATCATTTACAAAGGAGGAAATTGACAAAATAAAATTTGAATATGACCCAATATTTCACGATAAGATAGTTGCACAAGTACATAAAGAACAAGATACTGAATATGCTACAAATGTGCAAAATGCAGAAAATAAAGTTAAAGATTTACAAAAACAGCGAACAAATGAAATTAATAGAATTGAAGAAGAAAGATGGCAAAGTGTTGGTGACAATAATTTAAAATATAATTTAACAGAAGGTAAAATTTGTATAAATGAAACCGAACATTTATTTACAAGTATAAAAGGTGCTGAAGTTAATAAAGAGGAATCATATAGAGTTGTAACAACAGAAGTTGGAAGGTCCAAAAAACATGTTTCATTAGGTAAAGCTGTAGTTGGAGGAGTATTGCTAGGCCCATTAGGTGCAATAGCAGGTGGCACAATGGGAAAAACCACTTCTAATGGAAGATCAATATCTAATTCAATTCCAACTTGTAATCATATTGGAGTAATTGTTGATATAGATGGGTTTAAAAGTGAAATAATACTACTTGATAATACTATTGATCAATCAACAAATGAATATAAACAATGTTTACAAAATGCAGAAGAAATTGTATCTAAATTACATTATTTAGCAACACAACCTGTACCTGAAACCTTTACAAAAGTTGAAGAAGAACAATCCGTTCTTGATATTGATAAACAAATAGTTATGGCAAACAAAGAATTAGATATTGCAAAAAATAATAAACCAACATATGAAATACCAAAAAGATATTTAAATAATAAGTAGGAGGTCAGAATGAAAAAAAATATATGTTTTTCAACAATAATTATATTTACATTATTATTATTTTTAACAGGATGTAATTCATCAAATTCAAGCAATTCAAATACAAACAATTATAATTCAAACAGTTCCAATAATGCAAGTAAAAATAAAACTGAAACTAAAGAACTAACTGAGTCAGATAAAATGATTTTAAAAATATCATCTTTAATTAATAATAAGGAAGCTTTCGATGCAGGAAATTATATTATAGGTGATATTCCAGCAGGGGAATATGCTTTTGTAAAATTTAGTAGTGGTGGATATTACTGTGAAAAAGATGCATCTGGAAGTATAATAGACAATGAAAATTTTAATAGTTTTGGATATGTAAAAGTTCATGCAACTGGAAATCTTGAAACTAGAGGTGTATTAATTAGTACATCTTCTTTCGACAAATTAGGTGTATCTAGTGCTAAAGAAATATACGAAATACTAAATGAACAAAGCAATTATAATCAAGCAGGATATTATAAAGTTGGTGTTGATATTGAGCAAGGAAAATATATTGTAGAAAGCATAGGTAGTAGTGGATATTACGCAATAAAAACAGGACCAGTTGGCAATAGCAATATCGTTGATAATGACTCTCTTTCTGGAAAAGTAACAATTAATTTAAGAAATGGACAATACTTAGATTTAAGTAGAGCAAGAATTATAAAAGCTAATTAATAAAAATTATGATTTAAGAAAGTATAAGACATCTTACTTTCTTTTTTTATTTAATGGGGATTGGGGTATCCCCATCAACTGGATTTGTACTCCAAAAACTTTTGTGGGAGTACAAATCCAATGCTTGCTAAAAACTAATATATAAATATTTTAAAAATAAAATAGTCTAATTATTATTAAAATAACTATGACTATTTTATCTTTTTTTATTATTATAATTTAAAATTTATTACTTCGTTTATAACTTCTAAATTAATATTTTTATCATATAAATTAACTGCATTTTTCTTTGAATTATCTGTACTTCTAATATAATAATTTTCAGTTGTTTCTACTTTTTTATGGCCTAAAATGTCTGCAACATCACGAATTTCTGTACCATTATTTAGTATTTTTGTTGCATAACTTCCTCTTAAATCGTAGAACCTACATTTATTAATTCCTAATTGTGTATGTATTATTCTAAATGGATATCTTATTAAATCTGTTCCTACATAATTACCGTTATTTTGTGTAAAAACAAGATTAATATTTTGGTATTTTAAACCATTTTTATTTAAAACTATTCTTGTTTCTACTAATTTTCCATATTCATTTTTAACATTTTCTAAATGATAATATTTATAATCTTTGCCATATAATTTTTTTAACTTATCTTGCATATTTTTATAATTTGTTAATGCTTCTTTTAATATGTTTCCAATATATATTTTTCTTTTACCATTAGTTGTTTTAGTAGTACCTAAATACCATCTACCTAATTTATCTTTAGGTTTATCATAAACATTATGATTAACATATATAATATTATTATCTAAATCTATATCTTCCCAAGTAAGTGCAAATACTTCTCCTGTTCTCATACCTGTAAATAAAGAAACAAGGAAAGCACAAATAAATGTAGGATTAGTTCTAAATCTCTTTAAAATAATGCTTATTTCTTCTTCAGTATAAAGATGTTTAATATTATCATCTATTTTTTCTATTTTTGGTAATCTAATTGTTAAAGCAGGATTATATTTTATTATGCCATATAAGTTGCATGCATCTCTAAATGATCCCTTAACTACTTTTAAAATGTTTTTAAAGTATTCTCTTGAAAAATCATATTCATTAACTATTTTACTAATATAATTATTAAGTGCTACATTAGTTATACTTGATATTTTATATTTACCAAGTTTTGGTTTAATATATTTTTCTATAATTACTTTATAAGCTTCAATAGTATTATATTTTAGATTGCTTTTACAATAATTATTAAGCCAATAATCTAAATAATCTGAATAAGACAACTTTGATTCTTTAAATGGTTTACCTGCATTAAAATATTCAGTATAAGCAATATTTCCAGCTTCTATTGCCTCATTTTTGCTTTTAAAACCACTTTTATTTATATACTTCCTTTTACCTTTTACTCTAGCTATTTCAAATTGATATTGATATACATTTCCTCTTTTAGTTATTCTTAAATTAGCCATATCTATTCACTATCCCTATTTAAACCCAGTTTTTTGACATTATTTATATCAGATAAGTCATTTCCTTCATTTTGTATTAAAAAACGTTCTAAAGAGCTTTTAAGCACCTTTAAACTACCAAGTTTAATCGCCGGTAAATATCCTTTACTAATTAAATCATAAATGTAATTAGGACTAGAATGAAGAATAGTAGCTACTTCTTTAACTGTATAAATTAATCTATCATTCATCATAAAATTCTCCTAGTATATCATCAAACTCTTGTTTTTCAGCTAGTGTAGGTTCTTTTTTAGTACAAAGAGCATCATCGTTCATCCAATCAGGTATATTATATTTATCTTCTTTTATCATATTATATTTATTATTATACTTAACTATTTGATCATCTTTATTTTGATTAAATGATTTATTACTTGTATGATATTTATCCCATACATTATTGACTAAATAGATAATACGTCTAGTATTTTTATTATTCTTCTCATAATGGCATTTAATTAAACCTATTTTTTCTAATCTTTTAATATGTCTTGAAACAGTTTCAATTTTAATATTATAAATTTCTGATAAACTTCTATTAGTTATCCAGCAAAATCCCTCCTTTTTACATAAATATATAATTCGTTCAGCAATTAATTTATCTTCTGGTGTTAATTCTTTAGTTCTGTATATGTACTTTGGTACATACGAAAATAATGTTAAATATTCTTCCATAATCATCCTCCATATAAATTACTGAACAAAGCGCTCTGTTCTATTTCATTATCTATAAGAATGATTAAATATACAATGTCAAAAAAAATCTAGGTTTTATCCTAGAATTAGAAAGTAAAATATCTTTTAAAACATAATATATTTTTCCTAAATTTTTACTTACTTTTTTCCTCTTTTTTTACCATCACTATAGTCATAGAGTCTATCAGTTTTTGCCTGTTCAAAAATTGTTTGATTTTCAGTAAGTGTTATAAGTTTATATGCATCTATAAATTGTTCATTAAATGTTTTTGCAGATACAACATTATTTACTCCTAAATATGAATTCATTTTTATATATGCACTCTTTTTTAAGGAATGAAATTTATTTTTATATGATGATAAACTAGTAAAAATCTCTTCATCGGTCATTTTTTCATTATTAAAATAAAGACATTTAATAATATATTTTTCCACTTCACTTAAACGATTCCATGCATCTTTAAATTTATGTAGCATTTCTTCACACATATACAAATTACAATCTAAAAATTCCCTACTTAATGTATATAATTCCATATCATTTTTATTTTTTCTTGTATCTTTACAATAAACAACAAATTGTAAATCTTCTGTTACATCATATTTAAGTATTTCTTCATAAAAAGAATGAATAATTAAATTAGTACTTAATGTATCTACTACCTTTTCAAAATCATTTTTCATTGTTATATAATTGTAATCTTTCATTGTTGCATCCGGAATAACTCCTCCATAACTTAATAAACTTGGTACTAACTTACCATCAACAAGTTTTATCATTACTTCCACTCCTTTTAAAGCAAAAAGATGCCGAAGTATTAAGTGTTTAATACTACAGACACCTTGAATTTATAAATATATATGTTTTATCTAAAGATCGTACTAATAAATACACTTAACATTTATTTACCTTATCTAGACCTTACATAAATATAATACCATAAAAACGCATTAAAAATCAATTACTTTTATTAATAATTATATGATTAAAAACATTATTCTTTTTTTGCAAAATTTCTTTTATAAATACAGGTCTTATATCATATTTATCCATTGAAGAAATATCAATCCACTTAAAATCATGCTTAATTATGCCACCTTTATCATTTTCAAACAATGTAAAATCATCACTATTAATCTTTTTACAAGGCTTAACTAAATAGTAAAAAGAAATTTCATGAATTTTTTTAGAAAACTTGTTTATAAAATAATTTTCAGCAACTCCTAAATATTTTTTTATTTTAAAATCTATACATATTTCTTCTTTTAATTCTCGTAAAACAGCTTCTTCTGTTGTTTCACCTAATTCTACATAGCCACCTGGTAAACATAAAAAACCACTGTCATCCATATCTGTAACTAATATTTTATTATTTTGAATGATTATGCCTGAAACTCGCATTTTAAAATTTAAATCATCAGTTTTTATTTTCACATCAATATTCATAATTAATTTCCTATTTAACAAGTCTTTTTTCTTTATCTTTCAATAGGACATTTACCACATAGTCATCCAACATTTCATGAAATTCTGACTCAGATCCATTATTTTCTATTAAAAATGAAAATGGTTCTTCGGTATCTCTATCTCCTACTTCAATACAATCATTTCTATATACTAAATCTCTATATTCAAATGTTTCCTTTTTTTGTTTTGAAGAATCCTTTTCAATAGTTTTTTTAGTAACATCTTCAAGTGTTACAGTTAAATCTGCTTTTCTAGATGATCTAGTTGAATCTGTTCGTAATCTTGTATATTCCCTAAAAATTCTCTTATCAAAATCAGCATCAATATATAATACTCCTAGATTATTTCCTAAAAGTGAATATAAATATTTAATACTTTTTACGCCATACATAGTATCCATAATAACAACTTGCTTATCACCAGACATTTCATCAGCTTTTTTTATATACCTATCCCAAAATGATTCAAAATTATTTTGGTACTCATAGTCATACCATTCCTGAAAATCTAAATCAGTATTAGATTCCTTATAAACCTCTGGAAAGATATTTCTTATTTTTAAATGTTTTATTTCATCTCCATAATTATCAATAATATAATTTATTCCCCCACTTTTACCTGACTCTGATGGTCCTGTAACAAATATAAATTTTTTATTTTTCATTTTTTCTCAATTCCTTTCTTATTATTTTTATTGGGTGATTACTAAAATCATTTATTTCATTTTCCCCATATATTAAATTTCTTACAGCATTTGCCATATCCTTATTTTCTATTGATTGCAGCATTATATCTATTAATTCTTCTAAATAATTATGCGGTATATCTTTAATTTTAAAATTCCATGCACTATTTCCAAGAATAATTGTAGCAAGAGAATTTGCCCTCATTCCCTCATAGTTAAAACTTCTATAAATTGTTCTTTTTTTCTGATCTAAATCATTGTGAGCAACAAACAATGTATCATTTTCTAAAATTTTTGGTGGATCAAAATCAAATAATAAGCCATCTTTTGAATAATTCCATATTGAAGAATCAATACCAATATTTTTTTCATGAGAAAACTCTAAACTTTGAATTCCTTCTAATGCCTTCTCAAATATCCACTTCATTTCTTTATACAAAACAATTCTATTATCACACAAAATTCTACTTTCATCAATTCTTTTTGAAATTTCAAATAATTCATTATCTTTAGCAATAAGTCCACATAGTTTATTACATAATACATATTTTTGCAGTGACTCATAGTATCTTATCAATAAAGAAGCGTAATTTCCTTTATATCTATTTTGTATTTTTGCCATATTAAGTTTCTTATAAAAAAATTCATCAATACACCCATTTACTAATGTATAAGAAGTAATGGGTTGAAAATCTTTATGACTATCTATGATTATTTTTTCTTCAATTCCTTTTGGTAATTTTTCATTTTCATATATTATCATTTTCCCAACTCCCTAAATATATTTTTCTCTAAAGTTTTAACATGCTCGTTAATTTGTCCTTCTTCACATACCTTTATGCTTGGCCTAACTAAAGGGCTAAAATTTTTCATAAATATATTGTCTCTATTTGAATAATTTCTATTAATAATTAAAGAATAAAGGTCAATAGGATTATCATTAGTTTCATTTAATGGAATAAACTCAGAGGTAATACTTGGTACCAATGAAATCATATATTTATTTCTATACATTGTAAAATATATAAAATTTACAACAGCTGGAATCATATTACTTTTTAAAAGCATATCTTCTTCATTTTCTATATATACAAAACTGTTCTGTAATTTTTTGCCCCTTGTAAAATAGTAATTGATTATATCCTCATACGATTTTATATATAACTTTAAATCATCAATCTTCATACTTGAATAATCAAATTTAATTCCTTCAGGTATTTTTAATAATGCACCACAATTTGGAATTTTCTTATTTATATTCTCGGTAAATCGATCATAAGGTCTCTCTAAAACATAATTGCATCCCAGTTTTTTCTCATCTATATCTTTAATCATTAACTCAACATGCCCATGTATACATAATTCTGATTTTGATATTTGATTAAATAATATATTTACACCGACTAAATCTTTTCCTAAAAATCCATTTTGAAGAAAATTTAATAAATCATCTTGAATATCAACTAATTCCATAATATAATCATTAGACAAATCTTGAACATTTTCAATATGCAATTTTTTTCTATCCTTTAAATATATCATTAATCCACAAGGAAAATATGGAAAAGTAGGTATACACAATTCCCAATATTTATATTTGGATGAATAATATGTTAAAGGAATTCTTTCAAAGTCATCTGAACATAATTTGCAATGATTATATTGATTTCTTCTATCCGTATATATTGAACCATCAAGTATTTTTTTAACCCTTATTAGTTCATCTTTAGATAAATTATCTTTATTAAAATATCGTCTAATTAATTCATTATTAATTACTCTTTTCTTTTTTTTATTAGTGTAATTAACATATATCAGTTTTGAAAAAGGCTTATCATTTATTTCATCAATTCCTATATCAAAGAACGTTTGATATTTTGTACTTTCCATAATACTCACACTCTTTCTAGTTATACAATTTTTTTAATAACTTTTTAGATGATGATAATAGTTGGTCCTTATAATCTTCATTGTTTTCCTTAAAACAATGAATAAAAGTTTCATAATCAAACAAATCAAAATCATATTTTTCAGAGTAAAGTTTAAAAACTTCTTCATAGTTTTTAGGATAATATCCATCTATTATTAATATAATTTTCATTAAAATATATATTGACTTGTAAAGGTCACGTATTTGCTGTTTTGTTAAATTTTCATACAAGAAATATCTTTTAAATATGTGCATTCTTTCATTTAAATATAACTGATGTACTTTTTTTAATTCTTCTGAATTTATCACTGGCAAGCAAAAAGTATCTTTTAAATATTGAATTTCTATTTCATTATTTTGCAATAAATACAAATGATAGTATGTTTTAGGATCAATTCTTTTATTATAAAATTCTTCTTTATCATATATTGTCGTTCCTATTTTAACATCATATAAATTTGAAATACATTTTAGTTTTTCAATTATTTCGCAATTAATTTTTTCGAAAACCAAAATTACATCTATATCACTCCAATTTTCAATAACCTTTCCACTACAACTACTTCCAATAACTAAAATCATATCAAGTTCATTACCAAATGTTGATTTTACTTTTTGCACATACTCATAAATAATTGACGAATATTTGTTCTTAATCATATTTTAATACCCCCATTTCTTGAACTATATTTGTAACAGAACCATAAAAATCATCAGTTATATTACTATAAAAATAACATATTAAAAATAATGAATAATAATAATCACTTTTTTCCATTGTATTTATATTAAATACACACATTAATCTCATAACTATATAATATTTAATTTCTGAATTAATAATTATATTATTTTTCTTGAGAATATTTATATAATCTAAAACATATTTTTTTCTAATATTGCTTGTTATAATATTTGAATTTATTACTAATTCATCATCATTTTCATCGAATGTTAAATTTGGCTTAAACAAGTGATAATTATTTATAGCTTGAACATGTGTTCCATATGAATTAGGATGATAATGTGGGCAGAAATAATTATCATACAATAACGTTGATATAATAGTAATAGCAACTTCCGAAACTATTGAATTATAACCTGCTGTAACTAAATCAAAAAAAGATGGTTTTATTGAAATATTTAATGTATTGGGATCACCTTGTGTTAACACGCTTGAATGGATAATATTAGATTCTTCAAAATAATGAATTGTTTCACTTAATATATCACTAATGGATACATTAATGTTATTATTAATTATAATTTTTTTATTACTTTTAATTAAATCTTTGTACCACACTTTTAATCTCGTATTTATTCTTTCAATAAAGAATATATCATTTGCACTTTTGTCTAAATTTACTGTTTTTTTTGAATAAATTGTATCATATACAGATAAAACATTATTTAAATAAAACAAGTTTTGTTCAGATATTAATTCACTTTTATCATTTTCAACTAATATATCATTCAGCAATCCTGAATTTTCTGTTACTATTTTATCAAATTCATATAAAATAATATACATTTTACTAGATAGTTTTTTGGTAAAAACAATATTATTTATAGGTAAGTTACCATTACAGGCAAAATAACCATTAATTTCCTTTAAAAAATTATCGCCGTCAATAATTTTAAAGAAACATTTTTTATTATTAAACATAACACTACCATTAATTGAAAAATTTTGTGTATTAATTGTTAAAACTTCTCCTATCTCATTATATATTTGATGTTTTAAATCTAGTAACATTTTTTTATTTAGCTTTTTCATCACATTATCATCCCCATAAATTGCTTTTTACTTTACCATTTTTTACCATATATGTCAATGTTTAATCAAAATAAACTTTATCCACAATTTGGGGGATATCTAATGTATTAGTATAATTTTCAAACTTATTAACAGTATCTGTTTCCATTTTATCAGTTACTCGAACATAAATATTATAAGTAGTTTGTATTGATGAATGACCTAGTCTTTTGGATACTGCTTTAATATCTGCACCTTGTTCAATTAATCTTGTAGCATGAGTATCACGAAAATCATGAAATCGACAATTAATACCTAACTCATAATGAATAACTTTAAAAGCATATTTATCAGAATCAGTTCCTAAATACTGCCCATTTTCTTTTACAAATACTAACTTTGCTTCTGGTAAGGCAACATCAAGTTCTGCTTTAGCATCAAGTATTTTTATTTCTTCTTTATTAGTTATTTCATTAATTACTTTTTTTTCATAATGCATTAAATAACTATCTCCATAAAACTTTTTATTTTCTTCTTGCTCTTTTTTATATTCCTTTAATGCTTTAACCAATGTGTCACCTATTGATATTGTCCTATTACTTTGAGGATTTTTACAACTACCATAATACCAAACAGTTGTTGAATAACCCTTAGTAATATTTTTTCTTTTTGGTAATCCATATTGATTCTTTTTAATAATATTTTTATTAATCGTAATAGTTTTCTTTTCAAAATCAACACAATCCCATGTAAGAGCATATACTTCTGATACCCTCATACCTGTATAATATGCCGTTAAGAATGAATAATAAATAGAATGTGTATCTTTAAACCTATCTAATATTCTTTCTATTTCTTCTTGGGTAAAAATATGAGCTGGATCTTTGTTTAACATTTCATATCTTGGTGCATGTACTTTTTCTGCTGGATCATCATTTATATAATTTAATGTATAACACGCGTATTTGAAAGAACCTTTTATTACTTTCAAAATACTTGCTATATAACACTTAGAAAAAGACTTTTGAACATATATATCATTAATCATTTCTTGAAGTAATCTCGCATCTATTTGTGATAACTTATAATGACCTAATCTTGGTTTAATATGTACTTTAATAATATTACTATATGATACTACTGTTGAATACTTTAGATTTAAGTTAGCATAATTATCGATCCAATAATCTAGAAAATCAGCATAAGACATATCCTTTGTTTTCATTACCTTACCACGATTATAATAATCATTATAAGCCTTTATGCCCGCTTCATGTGCCTCATTTCTTGTCTTAAAGCCACTTTTGTTTGCATACTTTCTCTTACCATCTACTTTTGCAATCTCAAATTGATATTGATAAACCTTACCCCTTTTTGTAATTCTTACATTTGCCATAAAATATTTCCTTCTTTCTACAAAAATAACTAGCACTCAACATGCTAGTTAAATTGTGAACATTGTTCGCATAACTCAAATAGTTATTTTCCCCTTATTTATCAAGAGATTTATAAATATCAATAATATCAAAATAATTTTTTATGCGAACAAAATGCGAACATTTCGTGTTTTGCAAACATTTTTCATGCCAACAAGAATCTTTAAAACCCTTATTTTACCTACTATTTACCACAACATTGCTTATATTTCTTACCACTTCCACATGGACATGGATCATTTCTTCCAACTTTCTTACTTTTAGCTTGACTTTTCTTAACTGTTGTATCAGAATCATTTGTTAATTTATTTTTAACTACTTCTTTTCTTTCCGTATTTTGTCTTACTTCAGCTTTTAATAAGAATAATGTAATATCTTTATCAATATTAACAAGCATATTCTCATACATATTAACACCATCGACAGAGTAAGCACGAAGTGGGTCTTCTCCACCATAACCACGCATCATTACAGCTTCTCTAAGATGAGCTAAAGCATTAATATTTTCAGTCCAATATTTATCAATAACATTTAAACTGATAGCTTTTTCAAATTCATTAACTATTTCTTTTGGTAATTTAGATAGTTTTTCTTCATATTCTTTTACGACTCTTTCATTAATTAAATTAATAACATCATCTTTTTCTTTATCTTTAACATCATCAAAAGACATATGACGAACTAATAAATTTTGATTAGCATAATTAACAATATCCGATAAATCATTTTCTGTTAAATATCCTTCTGGTGGAATATGATCTTCGACAATATCACTTATATGATTATAAATATTATTTAATACTGTTTCATGAATAGATTCACTATCAAGTATTTCATTTCTTCTTGCATATATATCTTCTCTTTGTCTATTCATAACATCATCATATTCAAGTAATTGTTTTCTAATATCAAAGTTATTACCTTCAACTTTTGCTTGAGCACTGGATACTGATTTTGTAAATGTCTTACTTCTAATTGCTTGATCTTCACTCATACCAACTGCTTCTAACATTGTTTTAATTCTATCAGTACCAAATCTTCTCATTAATTCATCTTCCATAGAAATATAGAATTGACTTGCACCTGGGTCACCTTGACGACCACTTCTTCCACGTAACTGATTATCAATTCTTCTTGATTCATGTCTTTCAGTACCTATAACAAACAATCCACCAAGTTCCTTAGTTTCAGGAGTTAATTTAATATCGGTTCCACGACCTGCCATATTAGTAGCGATAGTAACAGCACCTTTTTCTCCAGCATGAGAAATTATTTCGGCTTCTCTTTCGTGATTTTTAGCATTTAATACTTCATGTTTAATACCTTTTTTTGTTAGCATATCACTAATTAATTCACTATTTTCAATAGCAACTGTACCAACTAGTATTGGTTGACCTGTACTATGTATTTCTTCTATCTTATTAACAATGGCTTTATATTTTCCTTTTAAATTAGGATATAAAAGATCAGCATAATCAATTCTTGCTACAGGTTTATTAGTAGGTATTACAATAACATACATATTATAAATATTTCTAAATTCTTCTTCTTCCGTTTTGGCAGTACCTGTCATACCAGATAACTTTTCATACATTCTAAATAAATTCTGGAAAGTAATTGTAGCAACAGTTTTTGTCTCTTCATTAATTTTAACGCCTTCTTTAGCTTCAACGGCTTGATGAAGACCGTCACTCCATTGTCTTCCTTTCATAATACGTCCAGTAAAAGGATCAACAATTAACACTTCACCATCTTGAACAACATAATCAACATCTCTTTTCATGCCATAATTAGCCTTTAAGGATTGATTAATATAATGAACTAATTCATTATTTTCAAGACTATATAAATTCTTAACCTTAAAATACTTTTCAGCTTCTGATACACCATCATCTGTTAAAGTAACATTTTTTGTTTTTTCATCATAATTATAATGAACATCATTTTTTAAACTTTTAACAAAACGATCAGCATCAATATAAAGATTAGCACTTTTAAGACTTCCTCCTGATATAATTAAAGGAGTTCTTGCTTCATCTATTAAAATAGAGTCAACCTCATCGATAATAGCGTAATTAAGACCACGTTGTACTCTATTTTCTTTTTGAACAACCATATTATCTCTTAGATAATCAAATCCTAATTCATTATTTGTTGTATATAAAATATCACAGTCATATTGTTCTTTCTTTTCACTTGGAGATAATTCTCTTTTATTAATACCAACTGAAACACCTAAAGCTTCATAAACAGGTCCCATCCAATTAGCATTACGAACTGTTAAGTATTCATTAACTGTAATTACATGAACACCTTTTTCTTCTAAACTATTTAAATAAGCTGGGAATATAGTAACCAATGTTTTACCTTCACCTGTTTTAAGTTCTGCAATATTACCAAAGTGGATTGCAATAGCACCTAGTATTTGGACATAGAAAGCCTTTTCTCCAAGTTTTCTATAAGCTACTTCTCTTGCTGTTGCATAAGCTTCTACTAATAAATCATCAAGACTTTCTCCATTTTTTAGTCTTTCTTTATATTCATTAGTATGACTTTTTAATTCATCATCACTAAGTTTAGCGTAATCTTCTTCTAAAACCATAACAGCATCCGCTAACTTCTTAAATCTTTTCATTTCTTTATATTCATGATCAAATAATTTCTTTAATATATTCATAAATGCACTCTCCTAATACATACTATTTTATCAAAAAAAAGACTTCTTTACTAGTCCTTTTACAATAATTTCTTAATACTTCTTCACATATTTTAATGTTTTTCCTTTTTCACATGGAATACCTGTATCATATGATATATTATCCATTATTAAAGAATTCTTTATTTCTTTATCTTTATATAAATAATTAGTAACATCTTCTATTAATTCTCTTGATAAATCAAGTGACTTTTCCCATAATTCATCAAAAGAATCATTAAACTCTTCTCCAGTTTCTGGATGTTGCCATAATGCTTTATCTAAATTTAAATATGGTAATATTTTATCAACATTATCTTGATAAACAACATCTCCCAAATTAATCATTTTAGGAATAATACTGGAAAATAATCCTATATCTCTTCTTATAAAAGTATCAAAATATGCTGTTAAAATAATCCCTAAACTATATTTAAATGGCGCATTTAATACATTAAATTTCTTATACAATTCATCAATAATTACTGCTGTACTTTGATTATCAATAGTAAGTTTATGATAATATAATAAATCATTATTATCATATTTTTTCATAACATAATTATCTATTCCCATCTCGATTAATGCATGAGGTGATAATATACTTTCATTTGTTAAATTCTCTGTCATATAGTATATCAAAGGATGCGTAACTATATCTAAAACAAAATGATCTAACTGTCCATATAAAAAAGCCATTAATTCTATATTATCCAACTGTTTATTTTCTTTAATTAATCTTAATAACTCTAAATAATAATCTCTAACATTATGATTATGAAAATATTCAAAAGTATTATAGTCAGTCATAATTAAAGAATCTAATCCTATACAAAAACTTTTTAAATCCTCTTTATTAATTTCTATATATTTAAGTAAATCATTATATACTAATTCTCCATGAATGGAATGTGTTTTATAACTTGGCATAAGCATTGAAAAAAGATGAAATACTTCATCTTTACTTCCCTTCTATGATACCATAACCGCCATCTTTTCTTTTATATACAACATTAACAGTATCAGTATCACTATCTTTATACATATAAAAATCATGTCCTAATAAATCCATTTGTAATATTGCTTCTTCGCTACTCATTGGTTTAACTTCTATTTTCTTTCTTTTTACAACTTCATTATCTTCTTCAATAGGAATTAAATCATCCAAATTAAATTCTTTCTTTACTTTATCTCTTTTTTGTAACTTAGCTTTATTTTTTCTTATTTGTCTTTCTAATTTATTAATTACTAAATCAACAGCAGCATAAAAGTCTTCTTGTTCTTCTTCTGCTCTTAAAATTAAAGTTTTTAAAGGTATTGTAACTTCAATTTTTTGTAAGTAATTATGTATTTTTACTAAAACAGTTGCTTTTGCCTTTTGATCAACTAAGTATTTATCAAGTTTACTTAATTTTTCTTTAACATATCCTTTCATTGAATCAGTTACTTCTAACTTATTCCCTCTAATCAATATTTCCATAATGTCATCTCCTTATCTATACTATAACACATATTATTCAAAAAAACTATGATTTAGACATTAAAAATATTTTACTTGACATAATAAAACTATCAACATCCATTACTTCTATGTTGATAGTTTTCTTTCTACTACACAATAATCTCATCATTTACTACTGATACATTAGTGGCTTGATATCCTTTAGAAGTATCAAGTAGATTAAATTCTACACATTGTCCTTCCGCAAGACTTTTATAACCATCTTGATTTATTGCTGAATAATGAACAAATATATCATCCTTATCAGTATATTCAATAAATCCGTATCCTTTTTCGTTATTAAACCATTTTACTTTACCTCTTACCACAATTATCTTCTCTCTTTCCTAAATATATTTTTTCGTCCGAGTATTTTTGGTTTTTTAACGCACCATTTAATATTATCAAAAAGATAATTTCTAATCAAGAATTTTAACAAATATTTCACAAAAAAAAGTAACTCTTGTCACTAAAAGTGTTAAGTTACTTTTTTTTACTATTATGAGAATCATTTCTACTTCTTATAATATCCGTTTTCCATACAAAGATAATAACCAAAACAAACAATATTGCATAAATAATTCTACCGATAAAAACATCTTTACTATCTTTTAAAGTGTATAAAATTGATGCTGTTGCAAATAAAATATTTATACCATAAATAATTAAAACTGTATTACGATGTGAAAAATTCATTTTTAATAATTGATGGTGGAAATGTTGCTTATCAGGATCACTTATTTTTTGATGTTTAAGTTTTCTTCTTATAATAGCAAATAATGTATCTAAAATAGGTACTGCTAAAATAGCAAGAGGTATAAATACTGATGTAATTGCCGTAGTTTTAAAGCCTAAAAGTGATATAACAGCAATTGTAAATCCCATAAATAAGGAACCAGAATCTCCAGCAAATATCTTAGCTGGATGAAAATTATGAATTAAAAATCCTAAACAACTACCTAACATAATTAAAGCAAGTACAAGTTCTAATTCCCAAAATCTACTTTGAAAAAAACACAAAATAACTGTTGATAAATAGAAAATACTAGAAATACCACTAGATAAACCATCTAAACCATCAATTAAATTAATAATATTCGTACAAGCAACAATAAATAAAATAGTAATTGGATAAGAAAAAATACCAAATTCCATATTTAATCCTAAAATACTAACATCACTAAGTAAAATATTACCATAAAAAACAATAACTATACTAGCAAGAAATTGTCCAAATAATTTAGCCTTTGCACTAATCGGTTTAATATCATCTATAATACCTGTTAATACAATAATAAAACTACCAATTAAAATAGAATTCATTTGAATCGTATTCTTAGCAAAAATCATGTAACCTGCTAAAAATCCCATAAATATCCCAAGTCCTCCAAGTCTAGGAATTGGCTTATTATGTACTTTTCTAGCATCTGGTATATCAAGAGCATTAACATGTATTGCAATTCTCTTAACGAGTGGTGTTATTAAAGCAACAATTATTAAACAACTAAAAACAATTAACAAACTATATTCAACATTTTTCATCATAAACACTTCCATAATTTATTTTATCACCTATTTATAAATAATTCCACATTATTTCTATAGAAAATAATAATAGCAGCAAATAATTTTACCACCATTATTATTTTACAGTAATCTTTTCAGCAAATAAACACGTATATTAATTTAACAAATTAATTATACCCATAATATGTTTACGTATTTGTATATAATCTTGTACACTTACATTCCTATCATTATTAACATCAGCTATTATTTGTTTTTCATCTGACAAAATACTTAAACCCATAATATGTTTACGTATTTGTATATAATCTAAAGTACTTATTACCCCATCCTTATTTACGTCACCTATGTTATATAAATTTGTAGAAACATATTCAGGTATTGCTGAACTAGATATTAATACCACTTCATTAGAACCAATAATATCTTTTTCATACTTTGGAGTATTATCAGTTGCAGTTAAAATCAAAGCTAATGAATTATATATACTAACTTTATTATTAGAATCAGATATCGTACATAACTGACCAGCACCATTAAATCGATGGGAATTAATAACCACAATATCTGAATCTGTTAAATTATACATATTAAATACACCATTACTAGAATCATTAGTAATATCAGGAAAACTATCATTACCATTATTAATAAAATAACCAGAAGAATTAGATATAAGCATATATGTTCTAGACCCATAAACAAAATTATTTAATGATTCTATATTTTTTGAATTCGTTATTCTAATATAAAATAACCTATTATGTGTTACATCTATAAGATTTCTAAAGTAACCTTCAGAAAAATTATATAAATTATTTAGAGATAATACTGTTGAATTACCAAGAGTATTCTTAATTAATCCAGCCTCGCTATTAACAATATTAATAAAACTTTCAAATGATGTTGTTGCCACATTACTAATAGTAAAATACTTACAATGATCCATTCCTATTCCATGAGCAGCTCCTGATATAGTTACATTGGTAATATATACATGTTCTGTATTATGTGATCCAATTGTTGGTGCAGAAACCACATAATTTGGCGAATCTCCTTGTAATAAATTATTATTTTCCTCATAAATAAACACAATACCAGAAACACCAGCATTATTTCCAGCTAATTCTATAGTTGAAGTATAATTTATTCCTATATCATTTGGATTTATATTAATTACTGTACCAAGATGACCACTTTGACCAGGTTTACCAGCATATCTATTCAATACACTAGATGATCCACGTAAAAGAACATTTTCAGGGACAATTATTTGTTTATTAATCTGATATATTCCAGGTTTTAAATAAACAACACCACCACCTAATACACCAACCTTATTTAAAGCATATTGAATATCATCTTGATTTGAATTAGAATCCAGAGAAATAATATTATTTCCTGTTGTTTTTGTTTTTCTAGATAAATAAATATTACCTAAAGATATTTGTGATGAAAGATTATTTACTCCTTCTTGTAAATCACTATATTCATCACTTAAATCATTATTATAAATAATATATCCATGCGTACTACCATTTAATCTTACATCTTTTAATTTAAAAACTCCCTTTATAC
Organism: uncultured Clostridia bacterium; assembly: GCA_947165365.1. Taxonomy (GTDB): domain Bacteria; phylum Bacillota_I; class Bacilli_A; order RF39; family UBA660; genus RUG12783. The sequence goes on from CAMVAF010000009.1 coordinate 26,377, forward strand.
CATCATCAGTACCACTATCATAAAAAATAGAATAAGCACTTCCCTCAATATATGAATGCGAAATTTGATAACCTAAAAAAAGATGAACATAAGAATGTCTTTCATTATTCTTACCAGCATGTATATCCCCAGCGTGTATTCCTTCTTCACAATTTAAAATATTTAAATTATACATAAGTCCTGACCCCATAGCATCTCTACTATTATTTAAACCATAATGTTGTTCATCATAAGAACCAGGAATATATATACCATATTTATATCCAGAAATAGTTATATTGGCATATTGATACATTTCAACATCAGATATATAAAGACCAATACCTGATATTTTTTTAATAAATGAAACTAATTCACTACTATTTGGTTTATTACTAGATGTATTTAAATAATTTAAATTTGCATTTACCCAATAATCAGGTTTTAATGTCATATTGTTTATCGTTCCTACATCAGAGGAATTATGTAAAACCAAACCCTTATATAGAACAGTCCCTTTAACATTATCAACTTCTACCATTTCACTAACATTTGATTCGCTTATTGATTCACCAATACCACGAACACTATTTATTAGAGTTATATTCTTCATTGTAAATAAAATAGGACGATAAAAATTATTATTTGCAAAAGAATCTAACTCACCATGACCATAATAAAATGTCCATGGTTGATCTTTATATGTACTTTGAGAAGAATCATTATCATTTATATAATATCCTTGATTAATATAGTAAATAGTTAAACCAACAGCACCACTACCTGATGATAATTTAAATAATCCTGTTTTTTCCACATCAGTACTATCATATGTAATATTATTAACATCCACGGTAATTATTGTTCCATAAGATGGATTAGGAGTATCAGGATCTTGCCAATCGCCATATAAAGTACATCCTCTTGGAATTTGAATTGTCCTACTTACACGATATATCCCAGATTTTAAAAATACTGTTCCTCCACGATTACTCAAACATATGTTTAAAGCATTTTGAATATCATCCGTTCTATCAATAGTAGAATCACCAGTAGGTTCTAACACATAATCTGCAACAATAGTTTCATTAGTAGAATATACAGTGTTTACTAAAACAGGTGTATATTCAGATATATCAGGATTATTCACAGTTTTATAATCTTTCATTTTGTCTTTTGTATTTAATAAAAAATAAAATAGTAAACTAATTATCAAAACCAAAAATATAATTAATATCTTTTTTTTCATATATCCCTCTACCATAATTATAAAATAAAAAAATCATTATATCAATAGAAAAAAATATTGCTATTTCTCGCAATATTTTCAAACTATTTTAATTTTTCGTAAACCATTGTTGTAGCAACCAACATATAAGGCATTAACCAAATATATAAAATTCCAAATGTTATTGTTGCTAGTATTTCCCAACCAATAAAAGATAAAGCAAAAATAAATAAATCCATTTTATGTCCTTTAGTAGTTGCCCATGCTTTTTTAATTACATCCATTGTACCTAAATCTTCATTATCAACAGCAACTTCTTCAACATATGTTAAACCAATAGCTGCTATAATTCCTGGAATTACAAATAAGATTGAGCAACCAAGAACGATTAATCCTACAACTAATGAAATTACAAATGCACGAACTAAATTCTTCTTAGTATATTCTTTAACATCATTCCAATCAAATTTTTCACCACGAATGAAACTTAAGATATATTTAGCATATGCAAACATAAAAGCTGATTCTAAAAAACTACCGCAGAATGAGATAATACCATAAACAATCTTTAACACATTTTCATCTAATTTAAGAAGACCAATTACAACACCACATACAAAGAAAATTGCAAATAATATTAAATTAAATAAAACAAATGGTTTCCAAATTGTCCAAAGATTACCCTTAATTTTCTTCTTTGCTTCCTCTTTAATACTAACTCTATCCATAATTACTCCTTTCTACGTTTATTATATCATTGAATAATAACAATATCAACCAAAAAAGCTACTTGAATTATTTTTCAAGTAGTCTTAAATTATCAAGTAAAATACCCGTTCCAGATACAACACTTGTAAGAGGACTATCTGATATATTAGTATTTACCGCTAACTCATCAGTAAATGCTTTATCAATACCATCAAGTAAAGCTCCTCCACCAGTTATCATAATTCCGTTTTTATAAATATCGGCAGCAAGCTCAGGAGGAGTATTCTCCAACACATTTTTAGCAGCATTTATTATTTTCTTTATATCATTTGACAACGCCTGATATATTTCATTAGAATCAATTGATAAACTTTTAGGAAGTCCTGATACCAGATCTCTTCCTTTAATTTTCATTAGTTTTTTCTTTTCTGGTTTAATAGCCGTACCCATTTCATGTTTTATTTCATTTGCCGTTCTTTCTCCTATTAACATTTTATGTTTGTCTTTCACAAAATCTTTAATATCAATATCAAAAGTATTACCAGCAACCTTTAATGATTTACTAATTACAATATCACCTAGTGATAATACTGCAATATCTGTTGTTCCACCACCAATATCAACAATCATATTACCCTCTGGTTTACTAATATCAAGTCCGGCACCAATAGCAGCTACTTTAGGTTCTTCTTCTAAATATACTTTTTTCGCTCCTAATCTTTCAGCAGCTTCTCTAATTGCATTTTTTTCAACCTCTGTAGTATCAGTAGGACAACATATAATTATTTTAGGCTTTTTAAAGATACCAAACCCCTTTACTTTATTAATAAAATAATTAAGCATCATTAAAGTAATATCAAAATCAGCAATAACACCATCTTTCATTGGTTTAATAGCCTCATATCTTCCAGGAGTTTTCCCTAACATTTTATATGCATCTATTCCAAAAGCAAGCGGTTTTTTAGAATCTTTTTCTATAGCCACAACACTTGGTTCATTAAGAACTATTCCCTCACCTTTAATATAAATTAATACATTTGCTGTCCCTAAATCTATTCCGATATTTTTCACACAAATCACCCAATTATAGTATTACCAATTTTTTTTGAATTATTTATTTTTTTTAACTCTTTTTGACATCTATTATATAATATTCCATCAATATTCTTTAAATTAATATTTAAATCATACCAAATAACATCCTTACTAACTCCAAAGATATTTGATAATTCTTGATAACTTTTATTAAGAGATAATAAATATCTACACTCTAACATAATCCTTACTATATTCATAATTCACCAATAAATTTTATTAAAAAAAGTGATTAAATATCACCTAATTTTTTTTCATAAATAACAGTAGGATTTATTATTTTACCATTTTGATAAACTTCAAAATGCAAATGATTACCAAGATTTTCATTTAATTTGCTCAAACCACTAGTCGCAATTTTTTGACCCGTAACAACAATATCTCCTTTTTTTACTTCAATATTTGCAAGACCTTGATAAACACTAATAAGTGTAGAGTTATGTCTGATTTTAACAGTTTTGCCAAGAAGTTCGTCCTCATTTACGTCAACAACAGTACCTTCATATACTGAAACAACATCAAAAATATCATCCATTACATAATCAATACCAGTATTTTGCATATAAGTATCACCATATAATACAATAGCTTTTTCTTTTTCTTCTAAAGATAAATTAGCATCATAATAACCTCTACCAATTTTAACAGAATCATTAATATATGGTCTAACTATTTTTTCTTCATTAATACTATTAATAACTGGAATACTTCTATTTAATATAGTATTAGAGACAAAATTAATATTGTCAAATGCTTCTTTTTCATCACTTTTATCAAATTCCTTCTTTGTCAAATAAACACCTACTGTAATTACAAACAAAACCAAAACATACAACGTTGGTATTAATAATGATTTCTTTTTCATAATATCACCTCAGTTATATTTATTAACAAAAAAAAACTTTTTATACTAAAAAAGTTTTGAGAATATCATAATAATCATAAATATCAAAGGAATAATACCCATAATTATCAAAAATACTTTTTCTATTAAAAGATATTTTTCTAACAATATTGATTTTTCTTTTCTTAATTTCATTGTTTTTAAAATCAAAAATACAACTATAGCTATAAAAACAATAACAAAAATTCCAATATATATGCCTAGACTATTAACATAATTAATTTCATCATTATAAAATCCTACCAACCCATTTTCATAATATGAGTGAGCATTATTATTCAAAACACCTAAAAAATACTTAACTAAATTAAAAATTATATATAGTAAAAACACAAAATATTCACTACCAACACCAAACCCAATAATCATATTTGTAAAATATTTTTTTTCTAAATTTTCATCTTTCATAAATTAAACTCCTTAAAAAATCTTTATATTTATAAAATCATACAATAAATTAGCTAAAAGATATATTAATACCAAAGCTAATATAATATAAAATACTCTTGCTTGTACAACTTTTCCCTTTTTAAAAATACCATTTATATTTACTGAATCCATTGACCAAATAACTAAAATGCTACTTAGTATATACACAGCAAATTTAAGCATGATAATCACCATTTTCAATCATTTTAACTTTATTAATTCTTCTTACATGCTTATCTAAATTAGAAAAATCTGTATTAACAAAGACCTTTACTATTTCCAAAGCCTCATCAACACTTTTCTCTCCATTAAACGCTACACAATTGGTATTATTATCACATCTTGTATGATAAGCATCTATTTTATTATCCACTTTAGCACAATAAATTCCTTTCATTTTATTCAAAGCAATACTAATTCCTATACCACTACCACAAATAGCAACACCATAATCAACATCATGATTTATAATACCATTACCTAGTTTATATGCATAATCAGGATAATCACAAGAATCTAAACTATTTGTACCATAATCAATAATATTATAACCCAAATCACTTAATTTACTAATTAAATCATTTTTCAGTTTATAACCACGATGATCAGAAGCAATACCTATTTTCATAATCAATCCTCCTACACTTATACTTTATCATAAAAAAGAAAAAAAGAATAGAAAAACTATCCTTCATATCCATATTTTTTATTAAATTTGTCAACTCTTCCTGTTTTTGAACCTCTAGCTTGTTTTCCAGTAAAAAAAGGATGACATTTAGAGCAAATTTCAACATTTATTTCACTCTTTGTAGATTTTGTTTTAAAAGTTTCACCACAAGCACAAGTTACAGTACAATCAACATATTCAACTTTCTTCTCATTATTATTTTTAGCCATAATATTCTCCTTTCGCCATGAATTTAATCATAGTAATACAAATTACTAGGATATTATAACAATATTTTTTATTAAAATCAAGTATTTTTCCTCAAATAAACCTCAATTATATTCATAATTTCCCGATTTCCAGCATTATTTAAATGAATTTCATCACTTTTATAATTATTTCCCTTAATAATTTCATATAAACTAATATAATTCATATTATTATTCCTCATTAAATTATTCAATTTACTATCAATTTCAAAAAAAAATTCATCACTTTTACTATCATAATAATTTGTAGGATTATAGTATCCCAAGAAAAAAATTTCTCCTTTTGCATACTTATTTATTTCTTTAATCAGCAATTCTACATCATTATACATCTTATTAAAAAAATAATAATTATTATTTAAATCATATTTATCATAGTATTTACTTAATTCTTCTTCACCAATAGATATTACTAAAACATCGCTTTCTCTTAAATCTTTCTTAATATAATAATCTCTATTCTTATATCTAATAGTTCTATTATTCCTTATATCTTTTATTAAACCTCTAATATTCTTATTAATAAATAAATCATTAAAATTTAATAATTTATTATTTTTTTCTAAATATTCTTTAATCATTTGATTATAATTATAACAATTTAAAGTATCATTAAAAGAAACATAATTAATAGATTTATTATCAAAATTATTATAAACAAAAAAAATACCAAAAAAAACTAAAAAGAAATATAATATTTTTTTCATAGAGAAAACTCCTAAATCAATATATTATATTTCTTATATGGTTCTTTTATAACATAGATTATTCAAAATAACAATTATTTAAACATCAATTAATTCTATTTTAGCACCAATATTAGTTAATTTGGAAACTATATCCTCATAGCCTCTTAAAATATAGTGGGCATTCAAAATTCGAGTATGTCCCTCTGCTGCTAAAGCTGCTAACAAAAGCGATGCTCCAGCTCTTAAATCAGTAGCAACTACTTCCTCACCATGTAAATGATTTGATCCAAGAATAGTTAATACTCTTTCATTAATCGATATATTAGCGCCCATTTTATTTAAATATGGAACATTCATAAATCTATTTTCGTAAATAGTTTCTTCTACTGTACTTTTTCCTTTAGCACCAACTAGTAAAGTCACAAATGGTTGTTGCAAATCTGTTGGAAAACCAGGATAGACTAAAGTTTTAACATCACATCCAGTGATATTTTTATTTGCATTAACAATAATATTATCATCATTAATTACTAAATCACATCCCATATCAATCATTTTATCCGTAAGACTTTTAATATGTTCTGGAATAATATTTTGAATATTTAAATAACTTCCTGTTAAAGCGCCCAATATTATATATGTTCCGGCCTCTATTCTATCAGGTATCACATCATGAAAACAACCATCTAATTTTTTTACACCAACAATTTTTATTGTTTCATATCCGGCACCAGTTATTCTAGCACCCATCTTATTAAGCATATTAGCAAGATTTACTATCTCCGGTTCTTTGGCTGCATTATGAATTATTGTTTCTCCTTTTGCCAAAACAGATGCTATTAATGCATTTACAGTTGCACCAACACTTGGCATATCAAGAGTAAATTCATTTCCAACAAGTTCTTTTGCTTTTATATGAAATACACAATTTTCTTCTTCGATTATTGCACCTAATTTTTCAAAAACCTTTAAAGTTTGGTCAATTGGTCTACTTCCTATACTACAACCACCAGGAAAAGACATATGAACCTCACCAAATCTTGCTAAAAGACTTGCCATAAAATAATATGACGCACGTAATTTGTTAGAATATTCTTCTGGTATCTTTTTATTAACTAAATTACTTGGATCAATTACCAAACTACCACTTGCTTCATTAACAGATACATTCAAATATCGCAAAATATCACATAACACATTAATATCAGTAATATTGGGAATATTCGTTAAAGTAGTTTTATTATCACTAAGTATTGCAGCAGGAATTAAAGAGACAGCACTGTTTTTTGCACCACTTATGTATACAGTTCCTGAAAGAGTCCTTCCTCCATCTATTTCTAAAATTTTCATTTAACACCTCATATTATTTTATTTATTATCATGTAAAATGTTAATTTTATCTTCAATAAATTTTTCCATGGCATCACGCCCACTATATATAATTTTACGAGGATCATATACTGTTGGATTTTCTAATATGAATTTTTTTACTGCCTCCATCCAAACATATTGAATATCAGAATTAACATTTATTTTACTAATACCACTTTTAATAGCTTTTCTTAATATATCATGTGATAAACCGGAACCACCATGCATAACTAAAGGAACATTAGTATTATCTCTTAATTTCTTAATTAAATCATACTGAATATTTACTTCACCCTTATATATTCCATGAACAGTACCAATAGCAGGAGTAAAAGAATCCACACCAGTTTCATTAATAAATCTTACACATTCATCATAATTAGCTACTAAAATATTACTGATAACATTATCTTCTATACCACCAACATGACCTAGTTCTGCCTCAACAGTAACATTACTTTTATGAGCGTAATCAACAACTTTTTTAGTTTCTTTAATGTTATTCTCAAAATCCAACTTTGAAGCATCTATCATAACCGAAGTAAAACCAGCATCAATTGCTTTTTTACAACTTTCAAAACTATCACCATGATCTAAATGTAAACATACAGGGATACTTATTCCTAAATCTTCTATTAAGTTTTTCACAAGACCAGTAACAACTCTAAATCCACCCATATATTTTATAGCTCCCAAACTAGCTCCTAAAATAACTGGTGTATGCATACTATTGCATTTTTCTAAGATAATTTTAGCCCACTCTAAATTATTAATATTAAAGTGATATATCACTTGATAATTATTTCTTGCATCTAATAACATTTTTTTACTGTTTACTAACATAAAACACCTCATATACATCATAATACAAAATTAAAATAAAGTCAAAAAAATACTAGTTTTACCTAGTATTATTTTACTTTTGCATTAGAAAACAATTGTGAAGTTATTAAATCATAATTTTCTTCAAGTTCACCAATAATTGTATTAAAATCACACAAATTACCATTTATATCTTTAGTATACTCATGATTTGTTTCAAGAGTTGTTTGACCTAACATAAAAACAATATATCGAGAAATAGGCGAAATGTCATAATATCCATATCTCTTACCATTATGTTCAAATGTCACATCACCAAAAACAAAATCTAAAAAGAAATCATTATAATCATTAACGTCACTTACTGTTAAAGCTCTATCTTGATTATAAGCATCATCTACTAACATATTTCTTCTTGAAGTAAAATTAGATATTATTTCATGTTCTATAGTACCTTTAGGAAACATTTCATCAAACAAAGGAAATATCTTATCACCAGACATCATTCCACCTTCGATTAATTTTTCAACCTCAGCCATATTTGCTTGACATAATCTATTAATTCCATTAATAGTTTCTAATAATTCTTGTTCACTTAATTTATCTCCACTATTTAATCTTTCAACATTTCTTGATAAAGGATCAACATGTTCTATAGTTTCTGAAACATTTTCACGGAACGTTTCATTATATTCTTCATCTTTAACTTCATTTTTTTCAATAACTACAGGAGCTTGTGTAACTATTGGTTTTGGCGTATTAGTAGGTTTTGGTGTTGCAACAATAAAAATATCAGGATTATCAACACTTTGCTCTACTTTAGATTTATTTCTAGTAAAAGTAACAGATTTATTCTTATTAAGATAATGTGATGCAAGAGCACCAGCAATAACAATAATAGATGCAATAGATGTTATTTTAATAAATTTTCTTTTACCATTTTTTTCTTTAGTATTATCTACAACAGTTGGTTCAACATTAACTTTATGGTTATTACTATTTTGTACATTTTCATTTATTACAACATTTCTTTCAGAACCATTAACTTTCCCATTAATAACTTTGGGACTTTTCATAACATTTTCGATATTTAAACCCTCTTGATCCATAAAATCAAATATCTTTTCTAAAACATTATTAGTTACCTCACTAGTACCATCTTCATAATACACAATACATTTATTAAAAATATTATTATTATCCTTTTCATACACAATTTTCTCTATCTTCATATTCCCCTCCAAATACAAAGACATTATACAATATTTACCTATAAAAGTCAATTTTTTAAGATATCATATATAAGTGAGCGATATTCTACGTCATCCGTTGTTTGATTTTCATTAATTAAACATAAAGGTGGATATAGAACACACCACCAATTATCACCAAGACCTTTACCTAAAGTTATAACTAATGATTCATACTCTCCTTCAGGATATAAAACCCCTTTATAACTTTTTTTAGGAAAATAATTAAAACCATAGTCAATTTTATAATCATTAGTCTTACTACCAACAAGTTTATTAATATTTTCTAAATTTCTTTTTATATTTAATCTTGCTTCGTCAACACTATCAACATCACCAACAAAATCATAAATATCCTTTTCAATTTCCTCTTTTAATTTCTTTTTATCATATAAATCATTAATGTTATTGCTATTAGCAATAATTCTAATTCTAATAGCATCACTAGGTATAATTATTTCATCATTTTTATTATATACCAATATTCCAATAACTGCACATAATAATATAATCATAGTTTTTTTCAAAATAAAATCACCTTCATTATTCATAATGAGATGATTCTACTATTTTATTCACTTTTTATTACAAAAATCATTCGATCAAATCCCGCTAAATCCTTTTTATAAGTAACCAATGCGCCTTTCATATTGCCAAAAAGTTCAATAACACTATCTTTTTCATCATAACCAATTTCCATAGCTAAAATAAATTTATCATTAACGTGATTTTCTAAATTATTTCTTATCTTCCTATATAAATCAAGTCCATCATCTCCACCATATAAAGCAAGATGAGGTTCATTATTATATACTATATCTTCTATCTGCTCATTTGTTTTAATATATGGAGGATTACTAATTATAACATCATATTTATCATTAACATTATCCCACATATCACTTAAAATAAAATTAACAGATACGTTATTTAATTTAGCATTTTCTTTAGCAACAGTTAAAGCATCATTACTTATATCCAAAAGTGTTACATCCGATTCTGGTAAGTTCTTCTTTAAAGTTATTCCAATGCATCCAGATCCCGTTCCCAAATCAATAATCTTCACTGGTTTATCAAAATACTTTTTAATTAAATTAATAGTATTTTCCACTAATTCTTCAGTTTCAAATCTGGGTATTAAAACATTTTCATTAACTTTAAAAGTATTTCCAAAAAAATTAACATTACCAATAACATATTGAATAGGTTTCTTTTTTAATAAAGCAATCTTTTCATTAAAATCATTAATTTTAATATCATCTACCACTTCATCTAAATGTAACAACAACTCTAAAGAATCATATCCTAATATACTTCCCAATAACATCATAACTTGATCTTTATGAAGATATTTTTTTCCAAAAATTATTAAATCTTGAATAGTCATTATGCTTCTTCGCCCATAAGTTTTCGTTTCTGATCTTCAGTGATTAATGCTTCAATTATATCATCAAGAGCTCCATTCATAACACGATCTAAATTATTAGTAGTATAACCTATACGATGATCAGTTACTCTATTTTGAGGATAATTGTATGTTCTTATTTTTTCACTACGATCTCCTGTACCAATTTTGCTTTTTCTCTCATCCCCAACTCTTTCATCCTGTTCTCTTTGCTTAGCCTCATAAAGTCTTGCACGAAGAACTCGCATTGCTTGTTCTTTATTTTGAATTTGACTTCTTTCATTTTGACAAGTAACAACAGTATTTGTAGGTAAATGAGTAATTCTTACAGCAGAAGGTGTTGTATTAACACCTTGACCACCATGACCAGAAGCACAATAAACATCTATTCTTAAATCATTAGGATTAATTTCAATACTCACATCTTCTACTTCTGGCATAACTAGAACCGTAGCTGTTGAAGTTTGAATTCTTCCATTGGCTTCCGTTACTGGAACTCTTTGTACTCTATGAGAACCATTTTCATATTTAAGTTTGGAATAAGCATTAGCGCCCTTAACAATAAATTCAATCCCAGCATATCCACCAGAAGAACCCTCAGTATAATCAACAATTTCTATCTTAAAGCCATTATTCTCACAGTACTTTTGATACATTCTAAACAAATCACCTGCAAAAATATTCGCTTCATCACCACCTGCAGCTCCTCTTATTTCCATAATGACATTTTTCCCATCATTTTCATCTTTAGGAATTAATAAAATCTTAAGTTTATCTTCCATCTTTTCTTTTTCATCGGTAAGTCTTACAAGCTCCTCTTTAGCAAAATCTGCAATCTCACTATCTTTAAGCATTTCACGAGATTCATCAATATCACTCAAAATCTTTTTATATTCACGATAAGCATTGACAACATCCTCTAAATTGGAAAGCTCAATAGATAAATCTCTTGACTTTTTAATATCACCTAAAACTTCTTCACTCATTAACAATTTGTTAATTTCATTATATCTATTTTCTATTAAATTTAATCTCTCTATCATAATATCACTCAATCTTAATTATTTTCTAAATCCAATTCATCGTCATCAACAATAGCTAAATCAGATAAATCATCATCTTCATCATCATATGGAGTATCTTCATCATCAGCTAATTCCTCATCAAAATTAACATCATCTTCATCATAATTTTCTTCATCTAATAATGATTCTTCATCTTCATCCTCTTCATCTTCGTCATTAACACTACTTAACAATTTATCAGATGTATGTCTTGTTCTTAAATCCCACATTCCATCAACTAACAAAAACCTTTTATCAGTTGTTAGTGATGTATAATAATCACCAATTTTATTATCAACAGTATTACTAGGTAATTCTAATATTTTCACTATTTCACTAAATAAATCTAAAGTATTCATACTTTTCTTTTCTTTTTCTAAAATCAAATAAGTTATATCTTTAAAAGATAAATTAACAATATCTTCCTTTTTGATATTTTTCATATTCCCTCCACCTAATTAATATCATTACACTTATATCATTTTTCTTTCATAAAATCAAGATTAATTTTTAAACTTCACAAAATATTCATTAATCATATCATCATCTAATAATCGATATCTAACTAAATATTCTCTATTATTCTTATCAACCAGCAATGTATCTATTTTTTTATTAAATTGCTTTTTTAACTTCTTAGCATATATATTTATCATATTTTTTTGTAAATCAATATCAAATTTATATTCCATATTTTCTCTAGTTATAATATCATTATTCATATCAATTATCATTTTATTATTTGTCAAATCAATATATTTTATTACATCTTTATAGATAATTGCCATTATTTTATAATTTTCTTGATTATCATCAAATTTTGTATATACACTTATTTCTCTTCTTCCCATAACTCATCGTGTTTGATTATAGCATAAATTCTATAGAAATCAATACATATTTAAAAAATTTTTTTTCATAATAATAATGGTGATATCATGAATTTCAAAAAAAAACTATTTAAATATTTTTTTATTCTCATATTATTTATTATTTTTTTTATTAATGGAATTTATTTAATTGCAAAAAATAAATAAAAATTAGATATTAAAAACGTTAACAGCTTTTACTTATTTGATAATGAAGATACTCTTTACTTTCAAGGAAGTAATGGTAAAGAATGGGTAAAACTAAATGATATTAACCCATATCTTATTAAATCAACTATTAATATCGAGGACAAAAAATTCTATTCTCATCATGGATTTGATATTCTAAGAATAACAAAAGCGTTATTTAATAACATTAAAAATGGCAAGGTTATAGAAGGAGCTTCAACTATTACACAACAATATGCCAAAAACTTATATTTAGATTTTGATAAGACACTAAAAAGAAAAATAGATGAACTATGGATAACTATTCAAATAGAAACACACTATTCAAAAGATGAAATATTAGAAGGATATCTAAATACCATTAATTATGGACACGGAAATTATGGTATTAAAGCTGCAAGTAACTTTTATTTTAATAAAGATCCCAGTGATTTAACACTAGCCGAAAGTGTTATTTTAGCAAATATCCCCAAATCTCCTAATAATTATTCCCCAATAAATAATCCCGAAATATCAAGAAAAAGATTTGAAAGGACACTTAATAATTTAAAAGAAGATGAAATAATTACCACTGAAGAATATCAAAATGCCATATCTGAAAAAATAAATCTTTATGGAAAGAAAGAAACCATAAATCTTAAAACATTGATGTATTACCAAGATGCAGTTTTTAAAGAACTTAAAAAACTTCCAGGTATTCCTAAAACATATCTCGATTCAGGAAGTCTTAAAATATATACTAATCTCGATATCAATGCCCAAACAATTTTAGAAAATAATATTAATAATACAATAAAAAATAATAACTTAGAAGTAAATAGTATTATGATGGATTCTAAAACAGGTGCCATAATCGCTTTAATCGGTGGAAGAGACTATAATAAAAGTCAATATAATCGTTCCTTAAATTCTAAAAGACAAGTTGGTTCTACTATGAAACCAATTCTTTATTATACAGCGCTGCAAAATGGATTCACATCATCAAGTTCTTTTTTATCTGAAAAAACAACTTTTAAAATATCAGAAGATAAAACATATTCCCCAAAAAATTATGGTGATTTATATGGAAATAAAGCAATTTCAATGGCAGAAGCAATAGCAGTATCTGATAATATATATGCCATTAAAACCCACCTTTTTTTAGGAGAGAATGCCATGATTAACACAGCATATCAAATGGGAATAAAAACTAAACTAGAAAGTATTCCATCTCTTCCATTAGGAACAATACCACTAAATATTATCGAAATAACTAATGCCTACCAAACTCTTGCCAATGAAGGAGTTAGATGTGAACCATTTTTTATTAACAAAGTTACAGATATGAATGATAATGTTTTATATCAACATAAAGATACTAAAGAAATAGTCTTACAAAAAGATTTAGTATATATACTAAATGAAATGTTATCATTAACATATGACTATGATTTAATAGATTATTCATATCCAACAAATATATCCATAAAAGCACTTTTATCTAATAAATATGCAATTAAATCTGGTTCAACTAATACAGATAACTGGGTTATAGGATTTAATAAAAATGTTGTAACAAGTATTTGGGTAGGTAATGATGATAATAGTAATATTGGGGGAAATGATTATAAATATGTCAAAAAAATATGGGCAAATACTATGGAAAAATATTTAGAAAATAAAGACAATTCATGGTATACTAAGCCCAATAATGTTGTCGGAGTATTTGTAGATCCAATAACAGGAACTATTGCTAATAAAAATACCAAAAAAAGAAAAATATTTTATTATTTAGAAGGAACAGAACCAACTGATATTCAAGAAGTTTTTAATGAATTAAAATAAAAAATATCCATTTTCAGGATATTTCTATTTTATTATTTCAACTTCCATTCCATTTTGTAATAAAAATCCATTAGCATCATCCGTATCAAGATGTAATTCAAAATAAGCTTGTTCACTGTCCTTTAAATAAACATTATTAATAATGCCACCCTTTTCACCGTCAATTTTGACACTAACTTTTTCTACACCAACTAAATTATGTTTTATTCTCTCATTTTCATCAACATGTATATGTCGAGTAGCAATAATACAAGCTTTTTTAGTAATCTCTCCCATTGGCCCAATAATAGTAATCAAAGATGCATCAGAAAGATCACCAGAATTTCTTACAGGAGGATCTACCCCTAAATAATAAGCATCTGTTTTAGATATCTCAACTTGTGTATAACTACGATTTGGTCCTAAAACTCTAACGCCATCATATTCACGCTTACTTCCTTTTATAGTAACCGTTTCATTACAAGCATACATGCCAGGTTGTGTCAAATCATTCCTTTTAGTTAAAGGTATATTTCCAAATAATTTTTTATAATCATCTTCACATAAATGAACATGTCTATTCGATATTCCAACTTTTACTTTCATAATCACACTCCATTAATTATTCTATCACATTTTATTCATAAAAGAAAGGACAATTCATAAAATAATATGAAAGGTGATTAAATGAATAATAATATGTATCAACCAGGAGGATATATTAATCAAAATTCCATATTACCAAACATTAATCAAAATAATTATGTAGAAGAATATTTAAAAAATAACCTAGGCAAAAAAATAGAAGCACACGTGTCATTTTGTGATTCTATTGAGTGGCGTGACAGTATATTTACAGGTAAACTAATATCAGTCGGCAAGGATTATCTTGCTATCAATAATAACCAAAATACCTTTATTATTTGGAATATTTATTTGGATTATATTGTTATTAAAGATTAAAACTCTTGAATAATCTCCACTTTTATTTTATAATATTTTTATGGTAGGTGAATATGGTATTAATTATAATAATATGTTTAATAATAGCAATAACATCTTTAATAGCAATCTTTTTAATTAACAAATACAATAATTTTCAATGGATTAGAATTAAATTAAACAAGGCTGAAAATAATATTTCTAGTTACTTAGAAATTAAATATGACATTTTATTACGTAAATTTGAATTTATCAAAAATAATGTTACTGTTGATGAAGATGATTTTGCAGAATATAAATTTTTAAACACCAAAATATCTATTAATAAATTAAATCAATATGTAAAAGATTTAAATAATCTAATAAATAGATACATAGACAATAATGAAGAATTATATAAAAAAGAAACTATAGAAAACATTGATAATGAATTGAAAAATGTTAATATAAGTCTTAATAGTGCAAAAAGATATTACAATAATCATCTAAAAGAATATAATAATTTGTGCAAATCTTTTCCATCAAAAATAATTGCTCAAATTTTCAAATATAAAACAAAAGAATTTATTGATGAAGATGTACCAGACACCTTAAAAATATTAAATCAGGAAAACTGAACTGAACCCCAAAAGTTGGACAGTTTATAAATAGTTTCTAATTAGAGGATTGTAACCTGTAATTTACAGGAGACAGTCCTTTTAATTTTACTTTTATTCTATCATAATTATAATAATTAATATAGTCATCTATAGCTATAATTAATTCATCTATAGTCTTATATTTATCTTCTTGGTCATAAAACATTTCAGTTTTAAGTAGTCCAAAGAAATTTTCCATCATACCATTATCCATACTATTTCCTTTTTTAGACATACTTTGTTTTATCCCTTTATTCTTTAATCTTTGTTGATAAGATTCATGTTGATATTGCCAACCTTGATCTGAATGAAATATTAATCCTTCAAGATTATTATTTTTGTCAAAAGCCTTATTGAGCATATCGTTTATCTGTTCAAGATTAGGTGATTTAGAAGTATTGTAAGATATTACTTCACCATTAAAACCATCTAGTATTGGTGATAAATAACATTTTTCACCACGTAGATTAAATTCTGTAACATCAGTATACCATTTTTTATTTGGTTTATCTGCGTTAAAGTCTCTTTCAATTAAATTATCAGCTATTTTACCAATAGTTCCTTTATAAGATGAGTATTTTCTTTTATTTCTTTTTAGTGGTTTTAAACCTAATTTCACCATTATTCTATAAACCTTTTTGTGATTAACATTATAACCTTGATTTCTTAGTTCTAACGTTATTCTGCGGTAACCGTATCTTTCTTTATTATTAATAAATATTTCTTTTGTTTTATCAATAATTTCTTTATTTTTTTCATCTTTATCAGTTTTAGATAAAGTATAATAGTATACTGATTTAGGTAAACCAGATACTTTTAGAAGAATCATTAATGGATATTTTAGCCGAAGTTCACTTACAACATTTACTTTTTCTTCTGTTGTTGATTCTTCCTTGCTTGAACAACGGCTCTCAATTTTTTTGAGTATTCTAGCTCTGCTTTTAAATATAAGTTTTCTTCTTCTAATCTTTTAATAGTTTCATCTTTTGTTTCATTTTCTTTTTTCTTAGTTACTTTAGGCATAGTCGATCGTCCTCGCTTCCGTTCAACTATATTATAACCGTTTTCTTTATAATTTTTAACCCAATTTTGTAACATTCCATAACTTGTTATTCCTTCATCAATTGCAACAACACGAATTGTTTCACCGTTTAACAATATACGATTTATTATTCTTTCTTTATCTTGTATAGTATAATGCTTATTTTTACTGGTTCTTAATATATCAAATCCATTTTTGTCTATCAACCTGATTAAATATTCGACCATTTCATGTCTAATACCATATTTAGAACATAGACTTGCAATTGATACACCTTTTTTTCTTTCGTTATATAAATTTATCTTATCATCATAACTTAATTTACTCATATAAAAACCTCGTTTCTATGTCCAAGAAACGGGGTTCATATCAAACTAATCCTGATTTTTTTTAAAAATAAAAATGAGATTTTTTTCCCATTTTTATTTTTTTCTAATAATAACTTTTACCTTAGTAGTTTTGGCTTCATAACTAAGTCTGACATCTTCACCACTAACTTTAACATCAACTTCATATTCACCAGGATTTGTATATTTTGACAAATCAATTGTTGCTGTTATTTTACTTGCATCAAGTTCTTTTAAAGCATCTTCACTACCCCTTACAATAACAGATGTTTTAACATCACTTTCATTCATTGTCATAACAGCTAAATCATTACTTAAATTCTCATGAATAATTGGTACATTTTCAATTTCTTTTTGACTTTCTTTCGTAACTGATAAATTAACTGTAATTGTTTTAATGCTTATATCTCTTACCCCATTTGGTTTTTTTATATTTACAGTATAAGATTTATTTTCACTTACACCGTTAGTATCAACATATACAGGTACATACTCTATTTTTTCTAAAGCTTCTTCACTACCATAAATTTCAATAGAATTAGAACTTGGAGTTAAAGACATAATTGCATATCCAAGAGCAGGTTTATCACCTTCATTAGGCATAACTTTAATAGGTACAGTCTTACTAGAAGATGAAAGTTTAATAGTTGCATCTACAGTTTCAGGAAGAATTTCGACATCAACTACATTACCATTATCATCATAAGCTACTAATTTACAATTCTTAATAACCGCCTCACCAACTTTTGGATTAACTAAATTACTTAAGTCAATTAATGCTTTAACATAACCAACTTTTTCTAATGTTTTTTCATTTCCCTTAATTGTAACATCACTTTTGCTTAAAGATACCTCTGTAATATCTAGTTTACTATCCAAACTTTCCCTATGCAAAATCTCATAAGTTGCTTCACGAGATGAAGAAATTTTATCATAAATAACAACTGTTACAAAACTAGGATCAATTGTGTAATCAACAAACCCAAATGATTGACTATATTTAAGCTCAACTTTATGAGTACCAACAGATAACTCTCTTAAATCAACTGTTATTCCTTTAGTAGGATATTGTTTAGCAAGATAAATATTTGATTTATTACCAATTAAAACTACATCAGCACTTTTAGGAATTCCTTCCACAACATAACTTTCATCATTATAAATAGCAGTTACTGGTTCATTATTAAGCCTTTCAGCATAACTATTCATCATAATATTTGAATCTTTATCAAGTTTATAAAAAGCAATAAAAGCAATAATTAAAGATATAACTAATAAAGCCTTTTTTGTTGTTAAAAAGTTTTCGATACTTTTTCCATTGTTTTTAAAGAAATCAGTTATTTTTAAAATCAATTTCATTAATGGTGTAATTAAGATTCTATCAAAGAATTTAATAATTTTGCCTATAAATCTTAGTATTTTTTTAATTAATTTCTTCATAATCATCATCCTCTTCAACCACTTCAACATCTTGTTTTGGTTTAAGTTCATCAATTAACATCATTCGTGCATCGTCAAGTGATAAATTATAGAATAACTCACCTTTAACACAAATAGAAACTCTTCCTGTCTCTTCACTTACCACAATACTTATAGCATCACTTTCCTCTGCAATACCTAAAGCAGCACGATGTCTTGTACCTAATCGTTTATTAAGACTTATACTATTACTTGTAGGGAATACTGCTCCTGCACAACTAATTCTATTTCCCTGAATAATTGCCGCACCATCATGTAAAGGGTTATTAGGAAAGAAAATAGAAATTAATAATTCACTCGATAAATCAGCATATAAAGCTTTAGCCTTATTAATATAATCAAGTAAGCTAACATCCCTTTCAATAACAATTAAAGCCCCAATTCTTGATTTTCTTAGATAATCAACAGCATTAATTATTTCATAGACCATTTTTTCTCTCTCATCAACAGACAAAGTTTTATGTCTTCCTAATAATTGACTTCTTCCAAGTTGTTCTAAAACACTTCTAATTTCAGGTTGAAAAATAACAATTATAGCAAGTGGACCATACATAATTACATATTCCAAAATTAATCCCAATGTATTAAGTTTTAACCAATAACTTAAAAGTTTTAAAACTATAACTATCAATACTCCCTTAAATATTAAAGTCATCTTAACATTACTCTTAATATTCTTTAATATATAATAAAATAAAAACCAAACTAACAAAACATCTAAAATATTTCTTAAAATATCTAATATATTATCCGCTATCATTTCATACTCCTTTTATTTATTAAGTATACCAAAAAAAAGATAAATAGTAAATATTATTTATCATTTTCATAAATAAAATTTATGCTAATTTTATTTATTATATCAATAATCCTTTGTTTTTCACTAGAAGGAATTGGTCGATAATCATTTATTACCATAGAACTTGTCATGCTACATGGAACTATCTCTACAAAACTTGATTCTATTTTATTATTTTTTAATTTATAATGCATTCTAAAAATCATAGTATCAGCATCATACGGATAATATATTCCACCATACACGAAATTTCCCAAAGAATAGGCTATATACTTATCCTTGTATTTTTCTATACCACCTAGAACATGAGAATGATGACCAATAACTAAATCCACACCGTTATCAATGGCATATTTCGCAATTCTTTCTTGTGTTTTAGTATGATTATATGTTCTCATCTCTCCCCAATGAAAATTAGCAATAACAACATCAAGATCTTGTGACCTGCTCCCACCACTTAACATAGTTAGAAGTGGGGGCTTCCCTCTTAAGTAATATATATTATTACATACAAGTAACGACAGTTAGTCCAACCACCGATGTTTTTTTTATATAGCAAACATAGCTATTTGTTTATCCATTTCTTTCTGAAAAAATAATTTCATTCCTTCTTCTGCAATATTTATTGCAGCATTAACGTCTCTATGGATTATATTACCACAGGTACAACTATATGTTCTATCACTTAGTTTTAAGTCTTCTTTAATATGCCCGCATT